>CADCTQ010000254.1 GCA_902805615.1 uncultured Cytophagales bacterium | reverse complement strand
ACGATCAGGATGCTTTTCATCGCTTACGCGAAACTGATAAAGAGTTTTTTGACCAGTTACGTGAACAGCAAAAGCATGGTATCGAACCAAGCGCTGTTCCTCCCACTACATTCCCTCCCACTACATTCCCTCCTACTACCATACCCGTTTTTTTTAGAACAGGTCCTTGGTTCTCTGCTGCCTACGGCCCCTATCGCCGTTTTAGCGGAGGCAACCAGGAAAAGGAAAAACTCTATATCTCTAATCCCCGCCTAGGCGCCCACTTATCTGCATTTGGTGAGGACGTAGCCCTTTCCGAAGCGTTAACCTACTTGCGGGAGTTGTACATAAAGAAATTAGAGAAACGCCCCGAAGGCGAAGTCATAGATTGGTTGTTCAAATTCATCAACGAAGCTCAACTGCTTCCTCACAGTACCAAGATCAAAGAAATCAATTCCGACGGAATTTTCTTCACCGACGGCAACGGCAATACCATCACCGCGGTGCAAATGAGTGACGGCTTCCGCTCCGTGCTCAGCCTTACTTTCGAACTCATTCGCCAACTCATCCGCGCGTACGGGCAGGATGCCGTTTTCAAAGACATCAAGGCGGGCAAGATGGTCATTGACCTGCCGGGCGTCGTGCTGATTGACGAAATTGACGCCCACCTCCATCCCACCTGGCAAACGCGCATCGGCTTCTGGTTCCTCCAGTACTTTCCCTCCCTCCAATTCATTGTTACGACCCATAGCCCCCTGATCTGCCGGGCCTGCGAAAAGGGCTCCATCTGGCGGCTGGCCGCCCCGGGCAGCCACATACCTTCGGGCGAGGTAACGGGTACCGACCGGGACCGCCTGATCTTCGGCAACGTGCTGGATGCGTACGGGACGGAAGTATTCGGCCGAAGCGTTGAACGGTCGCAGCAATCCAAGGAAATGTTGGATCGTCTGGCGAAACTGAGTGCGCTCAACTCCTTTGGAAAAATATCGGCCGCGGAAAAAAGCGAACTGGAAGCCCTGCGGAAAATTTTACCCACTGATGATACGACTGAATTCTAAAGATTTGTCCTCGGCAACGGTTGTGCACCTCGACAAGACGCAGCTAAAAGTAGACGGCGAACCAACTTTTGAAAGCAGGGCAAAGAAAGCCAGTTCGTTGTGGGACAGCAAAGGCAGTGGACAGGGCGGCAAAAAAGCCTTTGGCGAAATCAGAAAAACGCTGCTCCAGATGTGCGTGGGCGTTGAAATATGCAATTACTGCGAACACAACGAGGCAACTGACATTGAACACGTGTATCCCAAAAAGTCATTCCCGGAAAAAGCCTTCCGGTGGGAGAACTACATTCTGTCCTGCGGCAAGTGCAATACCGATTACAAGTCCGACAAATTCGCCGTTTTCAACCCACTTCATTCGGCTGATCTTGAGGAACTGCCCCGGCAAAGAGGAACTTATTCCCAACCGGCAAATGCGGACGGAGTACTCATAAATCCCCGTTGGGAAAACCCGCTTGACTATTTGTGGCTGGACATTCAGAACAAGTCGTTCCATTTCACTGACAAACCAGGTATTTCCCTCCGTGATTGCCGAAAAGCAAAATACACCATAGAACTGCTCGGGTTGAATGCGAGAACTCCCTTGGTGGAAGGCCGAGAAGTTGCGGCTAAGTATTACCTGGACCGGCTCGAACGGTACGTAAGGGCAAAACACGCCACCACCTTTGCCGACCTGGAGGCCATCACCCAGGACCCGGATATGGTGGATGAAACCCAACCCTTCGAAGCCGAGCAAGCCCGAATCATGGATGCGATCAGAAGTGACATTGCCCATCACCAGCATCCCACCGTGTGGCAGGAGTTAAAACGGCAGCGGGGCCAGTTGCCCAAAACGGGCCGCCTCCTGGCCCAAGCTCCGGAAGCACTCGAATGGTAGGGCACAAAAAAAGCATTACAGCGGCCCCATAAGAATCCTCCTTTCGGCTCGCTGTAATGCCCTCACTGCCTCCGGCCGCCCGCCCCGCGGGAACCGGAGGTTACTCATACACAAATTACGAAAAACAATTTCCCGGGTTACATCTGCCCATCCCCTTTCTTGGCTTTTTTGCGTGGCCGCCCGCCAACGCTTCTGCCACTGCCCCTGCGACTTACGAACCCACCCTCGCGCCTTTCGCACCCGGGCGGCGGAGCTTTGGGCACGCATTTCTTACACGGCGGCCGTCCGCAAAACCCCGGCGCTCCCCGCAAAGGTCGGTTTTGTACAAGGACCGGGGCGGCGGCGTACCCTTTCTTTGCACCCTTGCGCTATGGAAGGAAATTCTGCATTGAAAAATATACTCGTCGTCCTGTTAGGCGTGTTACTGGCCGTGCTGCCCGTCAGGGCGGGCCAGACGCCCCTCGACAGCCTCGCGGCGCGGCTCCCCACCTTGCCCGCCGACACCCACCGGGTCAACGTACTGACGGCGCTGGCCGAAGGGTACCGCAACACGGCGCCCCGCAAAGCCGCCGGCTACGCCGGGCAAGCCCTCACGCTGGCCGCCAGGCTCGGCTTCGGGGCCGGCCGGGCCCGCGCCCTCGACCACCTGGGCTGGGCCCATTACCGGCTCGGTGAACTCGACAAAGCCCTGTCGTTTTCGCTCCAGGCGCTCCACCAGAGCCAGGCCGCCGGCTACCCGCGGGGCACGGTGAATGCATCCATCAACGTGGCCTCCATCTACTACGAACAAAACAACTACCGCCAGGCCATCTCCTACTTCTACCGGGCCTGGAAGATGAGCAGCGCCCTGGGCGACGGCCCGCTCACCGGCCGCGCCCTCAACAACCTGGGCTTCCTGTACTTCAAGCAGGGCGACTACCCGCAGGCGCTCCGGTACGCGGGCCGGGCCCTGCAACACAACCGCCGCCTCGGCGACCCCTACCTGGTGTCGTTTGCCCTGCGCACCCTCGGCGACGTGTACGCCACGCAGGGCCGCTACGACCAGGCCCTCGCCTGCCAGTCGGAAGCCCTGGCCGCCGCCCGCCAGGGGAGCAACCAGTACATGGTGGTGACGACCCTCAACCGCCTGGGTGACCTCTACGCCCGCAAGGGCAACTACCCGCAGGCCATCCGCTGCCAGCAGCAGGCCCTGGCGTTGGGCAAGGCGGCCGGCTTCCGCCCCGACCTGGTGAACATCTACGCGAGCCTGGCCGGCGTGTACGCCAAGACGGGCAACTTCGGCCGGGCCTACCGGTGCCAGCAAGCGGAAATCGCCCTGAAAGATTCGATCTACAACGAACGCAGCCGCAAGGAAATCGCCCAGTTGCAGACGCGCTTCGAGACGCGGCGCAAGGAGCAGGAAAACCGCCTGCTGCGGGCCGAGAACGAGAAGAAACGGGCCATGCTGGGCAAACACTACTGGACGGCCGTGGCGGGGCTGGCCTGCTCGCTGCTGCTGGCCGGCACCAGTGCTTTCTTTTTCCTGGCCAACCGCCACAAAAAGAAGGTCAACCGGCTGCTGTCGGGGCAGCAGGTGCAAATCGTGGCGCAGAACCACCAGCTTACCCGCCTCAACCGGGAGGTGAGCGGCCAGAACGACGAACTGGCGCAACTCAACCGGGTCAAAAACCAGTTCCTGTCCATCATTTCGCACGACGTGCGGGCCCCGCTCACCTCGCTGCAAGGGGTGCTTTCCCTGGCCCGCCTGGAAGCCCTGTCGCGGGCCGAACTCCAGTCGCTGTTCGACCGCATCGGGGGCCAGGTGCAGCAAAACCTGCTGCTGCTCGACAACCTGCTGCACTGGACGAGCTGCCAGATGAACGGGCTCCGGCTGCACCGCACGGCGGCAGACCTGCGGGCCATTGCCGGGGAGAACGTCGCCCTGTACGCCCCCGTGGCCGAGCAGAAAGGCATTGCGGTGCATTGCGCGCTCACCGAACCGCTGCCCGTGCACGCCGACGCGGAAATGCTCCGGACGGTGGTGCGCAACCTGGTCAACAACGCCGTCAAGTTTACGCCCGCCGGCGGCACCATCACGCTGCGGGGGCACGCGTACCCCGACCGGGTGCAGTTTACGGTGGAGGATACCGGGGTGGGCATTCCGCCCGGACGCCTCGCGCACCTCTTCGATGAGGCGGCCCAATCCACGCCGGGCACGGGGCAGGAAAAGGGCAAGGGCCTGGGCCTGCGGGTCTGCCGCGAATTCATCCACCACCACCAGGGCCAACTCTGGGCGGAAAGCACCCCGGGGGAAGGCTCGGCGTTTCACTTTACTTTGCCGGCAGGAAGCGGAGGATCGGGATTACTTGTCTGAACCTTGATGCGCATGTCTGAACCTTGATTGGCTTGATGAAAGGATGACCAAGATTCGGGCGGGAATGCGGGGCAGGTTCACTTTGGCATACGCCCTGACCTGGCACGAAAAACCCCCGGCCCTTTCCTTGCGGATCGGGCCGGGGGCAGGCAGTGATTTCAAAATGCGTAATCGTAAAACCAATCGTGCATGCTTCCGGTCTCCTTACCCACGGTTGAAACCGTGGGCTGTGGACCGTATTGCTATTGCTTGATGAACTTGACGACTTTGAAGCCGAGTTCGGTGTCGAGCTTGAGCAGGTAGAAGCCGGGCTGCAAGCCTTCCGTACGGATTTCCAGTTCATCCGCCGAGATGGCCCGGTGGGCGTTGTCCAGGCGGGGCTTGCCGGCGGCATCGGCCACCGAAGTGCCGCGTACCTGGCTGGCGTCAAAGGGCAGCTTCACCGAGAGGCGGTCCTGTACCGGGTTGGGGTACAGTTTCACCGCGAACGATTCGGTCGCCGTCTGGTCTGCGGCAACCTCGCGGGCCGCGGCGGTGGCGGTGGCGGCATCTACCCGCCATACTTCCACGCCCGAGAAGTTGGCCGTCCCGCCGATGGAGCCAATGGTGATGGCGCCGTCGGTGACGTTGGCCTGGAAAGGTCCGAGCTTCTTCCAGGTGCCGGCCGCGCCGGAGTTGTATTCCTGCATGACCCGGTTTTCCAGGGTGATGGCAAACGTTTGCGGATTGTTGTCTTCCCACACGTAGACGAACACCTGGTAGGTACCCGCCGGCGCCGAAGTCAGGTTCAGCCGGATGCCGTCGCTAAAGATGGAGGAGCGGATCATGCTCTCCCGCACCGGGTCGGTGGCCGGAATCAGGGCCACGGTGTTGTTGGTGAACGAGTTGGTGTAAAAGTTACTGGTGAAGCTGTAGTTGGGCGCCGTCTTGCCGGCCCAGGCGTTGCCGTCGAGCACGATCGGGTTGCCGTTGAGGTTGATGGCGCGGTAGAGCTGCGGACCGACGGGGGTGGGCAGGGGCACTACTTCAATGGCCGAGATGGTGGGGTTGCTGGCCGAGCCTCTCAGGAAAGCCAGGTTGAGCGTACCGTCGGTCACGTTTACCTCCAGCGTTTCCTTCACCAGCCGCCGGGCGCCGCCGGCCTTGGCGAAGATGTCGTACTCGGTGAGCCGGCGGGTGCCTTCCAGGTTGACGTTGAACTTGCGCGACCCAACCCCGCCGGGGGTGCGGAATCCAAAGAAGATTTCGGCAAAGTGCAGCACCACCTGGTAGCGGCCCTGGGGCACGGGAATGTTGTACGACGAGGGTCCCCAGCGTTCCGTATAGTACAGCGTCGGGTCGAACACGTTGACCACCCGGTTTTCAAAAGTCTCGGCCAGCGTGGTGACGCTGCCGCCCGTAAAGAAGGCGTCGGCGCCGAAGGTTTCGATCGCGTACGTTTCACCTTCTACCTCCGGGTCGGGGAAGAGTGATTCTACCACCGTGTGCGCGGGGCCGCCGGCGTTGATGCGGATGGCCGTAGCCTGGGGCCGGTTCAGGTCAAACTTGAAGAGGTCACTCGCACTGCGGGCTCCCGAGCGGAAGTAAAGCACGTTGCCGACGCTGAACAGGTCGTAGGGCCTGGTACCGGCGGGGCCGGTCACCAGTTCGGGCAGGAGGACGGCATTACCCTGCAGGGGCTCTACTTTCCATATTTCGGTGCCGCTCGTCGGCCTGAAGGCGGTAAAGAAGAGCGTTCCGTTGACGTTCACGAAATTGCCGACGCTGTTGAATCCCTCCCCGGGACCCTGCACGAACCTCCTCACCCCTGCATCTACCCCGCCGGTAATCTTCCTGAGTTCGGACGAAAACCCGGTAAGGTTGTTATTGGTAAACGTGCTGTAGTAGAGGGTGCCGTTCACGACTTCGACTTCGGTCACCGAAGCCGGCTGGTTGAAGCCGCCCTGGGTAGCGCCTCCCACCTCTACCGTACCGTTGGCCGTGCCGTCCGTGCGGTAGATCCGTTCTACGCCCTGCGCTTCCTTGGTGGCTACGAAGTACAGGCTGTTGTCCACCACGCGGAACAGGTTGGGGCCTGAACTGATAGCGTAATCCAGATCAGGATCAGAAAGCAGGTCTTTCACCAGCACCGTGCCGGCGGCCGTGCCATCGCTTCGCCACAACTCCCGGCCGGCGAGGCTGCCGTCGGTGGCCGCAAAATAAACGCGTCCGTTGAAAGCAGTGATGTCGGTCGGGTTCGAACTGTTGACGCCGGGGAAGGTGGGGTCGGTGGAGGAACCGGGGAAAATGTCTTTCACCAGCGTGGTGCCGGCCACGGTGCCGTTGCTCCTCCAGAGTTCGGTGCCCCGCGTGCCGTCGTTGGCGCCAAAATACAGCGTACCGTTGAGGTTGGTGAGGCTGTTGGGACCGATGGCCGGGCCACCCGTGGGGTTGGTCGGGGCGAACTCCCGCAGCAGGATGGTGCCGCTGTTGGTGCCGTTGCTGCGCCAGAGCTGGTAGCCTTTGCTGCCGCCGGCCACCGTGAAGAAAATGGTGCCGTTCACGTTGGTGAGCTGGGTGGGCGAAGCGAAGAAACTCCGTACCACGGTGGTGCCGGCCGCCGTGCCGTTGCTGCGGTACAGGGCCGTGTTGGTGGCAAAGTAGAGTATGCCGTTGACGGTGATGAACCGGCTGGGATTGGAACTGCCCGCGCCCGTCACAATGTCCTTGACCAGTTGCTGGTTGAGCCCGGTGGCGTCACTCTTCCAGAGTTCGGTGCCGGTGGGTCCCGAGGTGGCCGCGAAATACAGCGTGCCGTTGATGTTTGCGGAAGCGACCGGCCGCCTGAGCACCGGGAGAATGTCTTTCACCTGGACGGGTTGGGCCAGGGCAAGGGGGGCCAACAGGAGCAGCCATGCGGAAAGCAGGCACAGGCGTCCCCGCAGGACGCGCTGCAAAGCGTAATGAAATTGCATGTAAAAGGGGGTAAATGGTTGGGAATAGAAAGGAATTTGGAAACGGTTGATTACACTTTTCGGGTTGCGGTCAATGGGGAAGTGGCGGCTCAGGGCCGGCCGGGTACCACGGGCTCCGGCAAGGAGGTTTGGGGGCAGACCTGCGCCACGACGGGCGTGGGGGCGTGCCCGGACGGAAGATTGCCGGTTGGGTACAAAGTTGGGTAGAAATGGGTGGTACCGCTCTTTACGGCTCCGGGGCCGGCAATGTTTTGGGATGTTACGCGGGCCGTTGCTTCTTCCCGCTGGGGAAGGGCGGCACCTGAAATTCCTGAAAGCGCAAACACAATGGTCATACGGAGGTGGGGATGGGGCAGGGCGTGTGGTTATTGGCTCAATGTACTGATCAAACCCAAAAAAGGATGCGGCAAACGATTAACCGCGCGGTTTCCCTGAGCCAGTGTAGCTTTTCGTCCAGTAACCGTATTTGGCCGTGCCATTGGCCCCCCCATCCACCCACCCGGTTATGCCGTTAGCTTTGGTACCGCGCCGCCACGCTGCCCGCCCGGGAAGCCGGTGCAAGAGGAACAGGCCCGGGGTTCAGGCGTGGACGCCATGTCTTATCCCAATCTTATCCCACCAATTTTGAGAATTGGCATCCAGACAACCCCTATCCCGTTTCCCCGTCACATGATGCGCACTGTCATGCTGACGAAGGAAGCATCTGGCCCCTAACCCGGGAAGCCTCTCCAAGCATCCCCGCAAACTCCGGAGGAGGTTCCACAAAAGTGTCCTGATTGCCGGGGCAAGGAATGGAGGCAGGGGGATCATTTCCGCTCAGTTGAAGGGTCAAGCTTTTTTCCCGGCAAACGCAACCAGTACCCAAGCCGTTATCCGGTTGGCACAAACGCCGGTTGGGAGGCGACAAAAAAAGAGGGGTAGTCTGGCGACTACCCCTCGGCGGGGCGGGAAGAAGGCTTGCCCTTGCAGGAGAGACGGGCCCGGGCGGCAGGGCCAGCATCTGCCCGGAAACGTCTCATTGCAAAGAGGCAGTTGCAAGGCTGGCAAAAGAGCAAGCGGCAGGAAGATTAAGCAGCAGTCGGCAGTCGGTAACCAGTATAGTCGGCAATCGGCAATAAGCAGTCGGCAATAAGACACAGGCAATCGGCAAGCGGCAATCCAATTATCTCGTATTTTGGTGGCAAAGGGTTTACCAGGTGCGGCACCGGCGTTGCTTCATGGGGCAAGTACCTTCCTGGTGTTTCCGTGCAATAAAGGTACGACGAAGGGCACAGACAAAACCGGCAAAACGATTGGTTGCCGGTTTTCAATGAGTAAGTGCGCCGGATGGGTTATTATCCGTAAATGGGGGCCGGGGAAACCGGCCGGGTTTGAGCACCCGGACCCACGCGCAGCACCTGCACCAGTCGTTCCTCATGAGCCCCCTTCCCAAGCCGCCTTCCATCCCATTGCCACCCACTGCCGCCTCCCCGCCCAAATCCTGGTCACCTGATCTTGTTTATCCTTTCATCAAGTTCATCATGGTTCAGACCTTCATGCCCATCAAGGTTCAGACCTTCCTGCACATCCTGATCCGCATCCCCGCCCCAGTCACGACACGCCTCCTCCCGTCTCCCTTCCTCCGGTCTCCGGTCTCCTTTACATGGTTTTCAGCGCCTGCATGAGCTGGTCTTTTTTGCGGGAAGAGACGGGCAGGATGCTGCCGTCGCGCATGACGATGCCGCCGTCGCGTTTGTCGTACCGTTCGAGGTGGTGCAGGTTGATGAGGTGCGAGTGGTGCAGGCGGAAGAAATTGTGGGGCAGCAGCAGGGACTCGTATTCCTTGAGCGTCTTGGATACGAGGATCTTGCGGTTGCCCGTCAGGAAAAACAGCGTGTAGTTGTCCGAGGCTTCGCAGCGGATCACCTCCTCCACGTTGACCACGTGCATGCTTTCGGCCGTGGTGAGCACAATGCGGCGGCTGCCCTGCGTCATGTTGTGCAGCAGCACGTCAATCTTGGTGCGCAGGTTCTCCTGGGCCAGGGCTTCCTCGGCCTTCGAGAAGGCGGCGATCAGGTCGTCGGGGTCCACCGGCTTGAGCAGGTAATCCACGGCGCTGCACTTGAACGCCTGCACGGCGTACTGGCTGTAGGCCGTCACGAAGATGACCTTGCAGCGCAGGTTGGGCAGTTGCTGCAACAGGTCGAAGCCCGTGCCGTCGGCCATCTTGATGTCGAGCAGCACCACGTCGGGCCGCGTCTCGGTGAGTACGTGGATGCCGCTCCGCACGTCGGAGGCCTCCGCCACGATGTCTACCGAAGGCAGGAACCGCCCCACCATGCGGGAGAGGGTGTCCCGGGCCCCGGCCTCGTCGTCAATAATCACGGTCCTGGTTTTCACAGTGTATAAAGTTGTAGAGGTTGTAAGGTTCGAAGGTTTGTAAGGTTGCGCCGCGCCGGCATTTTCCACTTTCCGTTTTCAATTGTCAACTGTCAATTGTTGAGCGGTTTGTAGGGAATGGCAAAGGTTGCTTTGGTGCCCAGCACCACGTTGTCGTCGTCCACCAGGTCCACCAGCGTCAGCTTTACCTTGTGGCTTTTGTTGCGGTTAAAGAGCTTGAGGCGTTCCTGGGTGATCTGCGTGGCCAGCGAGGCGTACTGGCGCCGGCCGCCCACGGGGGTCAGCTGGGCGGCCCGCTTGCGGCCCACACCATTGTCTTCCACCTCCAGCACCAGGCTGTCGGCCAGTTTGCGGTAGCGCACCTGCACGAGCCCCTTGTCGCTCTTGTGCAGGATGCCGTGTTCCAGCGAGTTTTCCACCAGCGGCTGGGCGAACATGGGCGGCACGGCCACCTCCTCGGGGTCCAGCTCGGGGTCCACCAGGATCGTGTAGTCGAACTTGTCGCCGAAGCGCAAGCGCTGGAGTTCGAAGTAGTGTTCGAGCGTCTGGATTTCCTTTTGCAGGGTGATGTACTCGTCGCGGGAGTTTTCGAGGGTGAGCCGCATGAGCTTGGCGAACTTGGACAGGTAGCGGCCCGCCTCGGCCGGGTGGTTGGCGTACATGAACTGCTGGATGGCCGTGAGGGCGTTGAAGATGAAGTGCGGGTTCATCTGCGCCCGGAGCAGCTTCTGTTCGAGGTCAATGGTCTTGTGCTGGTTGCGCAGGATGCTCTGGCGGAAAAACAGGTAGCCCAGCAGCACGATCACCAGCACCAGCACCGCCAGGCCGAAGAGGTAGAGGCGCTGCTGTTCCAGTTCGAGCTGCTGGATCTGGGCCTGCTGCGAGAGGCCCTTGATCTGCTGCTCCTTTTTTTCGGACTCGTACCGGGCGTGCAACTCATTCATCTTGTCATTGGTAGCCTCATCGGCAAGACTATCCTGGTACTGGGTGTACAACTTCAGGTGCCGGAACGCCTGCTGGTAATCCCCCCGTTTCTCGGCCAGGCCAATGAGGGTTCCGTAGCCGTCCTTGAGCAGGTCTTTGGCACCGATTTTCCGCGCCAGCCTGATTCCCTGGTCGCCGTAGTCGAGGGCGCTGGCGGGTTGCCCCATCGCCTGGTAAATGCCCGCCAGGTTGATCTGCGCCCGGGCAATGCCCCGCCGGTCATTGAGTTGCCGCGCCATGGACAGGGCCTGCTGGCAGGAACTGCGGGCCTTTTGCAGTTGTCCCTGCCGCAGGTACACCTGCCCGATGTCTTCCAGGGCGTTGTGGATTCCCTTGAGTTCCTTGATGCCCTCGCGGATGTGGAGCGACTGCTGGTAGTACACCAGGGCGGTGTCGTATTTGTGCTGCCTGAAGTACACGTTTCCCAGGTTGCTTAAATTATCGGCCATCATGGGCTCTTCGTGCTCCCTGCTCCATTGCAGCGACTTGAGGAAGTATTCCTTGGCCTTCGCCAGGTTCCCCTGGGTATAGAACGACATGCCCAGGCTGTTGTTGACCTGGGCGATCATGCGCGGGTTGCGGTTTTCTTCGGCCAGCCGCAGCGTTTTCAGTTCGTACTCCAGCGCTTTGGCATAGTTCCCCATGTACTTATAGGTCATGGAGAGGTGGTAGGTATACGCGGAAATGGATGCCTTGTCGCCCAGCGCCCGGGCAATGTTGAGGGCGTGCTGAATGTTGTCCAAGGCCTTGTTGTAATCACCCTGCGCCCCGTACACTTCGGCAATGCCGCCGTAGGCCCTGGCCATGTTGGCCTTGAGCCCGATCTGCCCGGCCACCCGCAGCGACTGCTTGTAATAGGAGATGGCCAGGGTGTAATCGCCCAGTTTGTAATGGGCCGACCCAACCACGTAGAGGCTGCGGCTGATCTGCTGGCCATCTTTGAAAGTGTGCGCCAGCGGCAGGGCAGTGGTGCCGTAGGAAAGCGCCCGGGCCGGATCACTTTGCAGGTATTCCCCGGCCAGGGCAAGGAGCAGACTCACCCGGTTGGTATCCCGCTGCGAAGCGTGCAATGCCTGCAACAGACTGTCCGTCCGGGAGCGGGTCTGGGCGCCTCCGCTGCCCGGCAAGCACAGCGCCAGCGCCAGCAAAAGGACCAGGGAAGAAATGAGTCGGTGCATGTAAGTGATAAGTCAGCGGCGCGTAGCAACAATAATCTACCCCTGCGAAAAATGCGCTACTGGTAAATGTACCAAAAGGAAACGAGAAGACTTAGCGCACTAGTACGTTATTTTGTTAATAATTTCCGCAATAATGTCCTTTATGCCATCGTAATACAAATTTGCGTAAATGGCGCGGCTACCCCTGGAATGGAACTACTCGAAAACTTCGTTTCATCGGTATCTAACTCTTCAGCGACCGGGAACAGAGGGAACGGCTCCGTGTAAAAGCAAAAACAGGCTCTACACCCACGCAAAATCCGGGCAAGAGTGCTTATAAATTTATATGTACATTGGTATCAAATCAAGGCAGTCCGCAAGACGCATTCCTCATCAAACCCTTGAGTTATCTCAATCGCCCTGCACGTCTGATTATCTACCCGTAAAGCGTTAACGCATAGAATCCCATACAATCAATTGGTATATTACAGACTTGGTCATGGCAAAATTTCCTTTTTATAAACAATTAGATCAAAAAGACTGCGGCCCTACTTGCTTACAAATGATTGCCCGGTATTACGGGAGACACGTGGGCGTCCAACGCCTGCGGGAACTGGCCGAAACAACGCGGCAAGGATCAAGTCTGACAGGATTGGCGGATGCGGCCGAGGCAATAGGTCTTAAAACATTGTCCGGCAAGTTAACTTTTCTGCAACTGGTAGAAGAAGCGCCGTTGCCTTGCATCGCGTACTGGAATCAGAATCACTTCATTGTGGTGTATCAGATCAAGAAGCACGCAGTATTTGTAGCCGACCCCGCGCATGGCTTTATCAAATACGATAAGGACGAGTTCATCACGCAATGGACCGGGGGAAGGGATACCCAGGAGGCATCAGGCATTGTGCTGCTCCTCGAACCAGAACCCGGATTTGCCGAGCAGGAAGACGCGGAACCGGAGCAGGATTATTCTTTTTCCTTCGTATTCAGTCACCTGGCGCGTTACAAGAAATTTATTTTCCAGCTTCTTTTGGGAGTAGTTGCCAGCAGCATCATCGGGCTGATTTTTCCCTTTATCATGGCGGCAATCGTAGACGTTGGAATTAAAAACCAGGATTTAGCTTTTGTGTACCTGATGCTGGCCGCCCAGATTTTTCTGTTTACGGGAAGAATAGGAATTGAAGTATTGCGGGGATGGATTTTACTGCACCTGAGTGCCCGGCTTAACATTACTTTGTTATCGGACTTTTTTCTCAGGCTCATGAAAATGCCCATTGCCATGTTTGATGCCAAAGTTACCGGTGACATCCTGCAACGCATCAAAGACCACGGCAAAGTTGAAACCTTCCTGACCTCAGCCACTTTAAACACCATCTTTTCGCTCTTTAATCTTGTCATCTTTAGTTGCATTCTTGCCTGGTACGCCCTGCCCTTGTTTGCATTATTCATACTTGGCAGCGGGCTTTACGTAGGGTGGATCTTTCTTTTTCTCAAAAAGCGCGAAAGGCTTAATTATAAAATGTTCAGCCGCCTGGCCCAGGAACAGGACAAGGTCATAGAACTCATTTTGGGAATGCAGGAGATAAAATTAAACAATGCGGAAAGGCAAAAACGCTGGAGCTGGGAACACTTGCAAGCCAGGGTATTTAAAATTCAGTTAAAAGGGTTATCGCTGGAACAGACGCAGAGCGTGGGAGCCAATTTAATCAACGAAGGCAAAAACATTCTGATTACTTTTTTTGCAGTAACCCTTGTGTTGGAAGGAGAGATGACCATAGGAATGATGTTGGCCATTTCTTACATCTTGGGTCAACTCAACTACCCGTTGCTGGAATTGGCCCGCTTTGTTCATACTGCCCAGGATGCCAGGATCGCCTTCTCCCGCCTCGCCGAAGTGCATCTGAATCAACACTTCGAAACGACCGGGCAGAAAACGATTCAACCTCCGGAAGGCGATCTCCACCTCAAGCATATACATTACCGGTATACGGGCGCCGCAGATTCCGTTTTAGCGGACATTAACCTGATGATTCCCCAAAACAAGGTAACGGCTATCGTTGGGGCAAGCGGCAGCGGCAAAACTACGCTCCTGAAACTACTGTTGCAGTTTTATTCACCAACCACGGGGGACATACTGATTGGGAATCAAAATCTAAAGCACGTTTCTCCGGCAACCTGGCGCAATGCGTGTGGCGTAGTCATGCAGGAAGGGTACATTTTCAATGATACGATCACCGGGAATATAGCCGTGGGTGAAGATGACGTTGACATTGAAAGGCTGGTACACGCAGTGGAAGTAGCCAATCTCAAAGCTTTTATTGACAATCTTCCCTTGGGTTACAAAACCAGGTTAGGCAATACCAGCGGCATGCACATCAGCGGGGGTGAAAAACAAAGAATTCTGATTGCCCGTGCGGTCTATAAAAATCCCTCCTTCATATTCTTCGATGAGGCTACCTCTGCACTGGATGCTACCAATGAAAGGATTATCATGGATAACGTTCAGAAATTTTTTAAAAACCGAACCGCCATCGTGATCGCTCACCGCTTGAGCACGGTAAAAAATGCCGATCAAATCATTGTTCTGAATGAAGGAAAAGTTGCCGAAGTCGGCGACCACGCTTCCCTGATCAATGCAAAAGGAATTTATTTCAAACTGATTCGTAACCAGTTAGAACTTGAAAGGTTAAGTTAACACGATGAAGCAATCCCCCACGCAAGAAGAAGTCCGTTCCGAAGAAGTCCAGGACATCATTAGCTACATTCCTTCCTGGATCACACGGTGGGGCAATGCACTCCTGTTGCTGCTGATCGGCTTGTTCGTTGTTGGGCTGTATTGCATACGCTACCCAGAGGTAATAACGAGTGAAATCACCATTACCACCCCAATTCCGCCCGCCAAAATCCTGTCGCGATCCAGCGGAAAGCTCATGGCATTGCTGGTCAGAAACAATCAACCCGTGGGTACGGATCAGGCACTGGCCATCCTTGAAAGTACGGCTGACTATAAAGACGTTTCAGAACTGAAGGAATTTCTAAACTTCTATAGGCCGGATAGTTCTTACCGGTTCCAGGATACGCAACACCACTGGAAGTTAGGCGAATTGGAAGCGGCGTATT
>CADCTQ010000253.1 GCA_902805615.1 uncultured Cytophagales bacterium | reverse complement strand
ATGCAGGCGTTGCTGGGCGGCAAAAAGCTGGTGGCCCTCACCGAAACCGGCAACCTGCCCGACCCCGACAAAGTGCGCGGCTACGCCACCTGGTGGTCGTGGTTCATGGTGTGGCCGGGCAGCAGCTACATCCGCAACCAGCCCCTCGACTTCCTCCGGGCGGTGTACAACGACGAGGACGTGATCACCCGCGACGAGCTGCCCGACTGGCGCGCCTACGGCCAGCCCACGGTAGCCCTGACGGCGCCGGCCGGCAATGCCCCCTTCTACGCCTGCCAGACGCCGGTGCTGGCGGCCACCGCCGCCGATGCGGAAGGCACCGTGACGGCCGTCTCCTTCCTGGCGAACGGGCAACCGGTCGGGGCGGGGACGCAAACCGCGGCGGGCTGGCAGTTTAGCTGGCAAAACGCCACCCCCGGCACCTACGCCGTTACGGCCGTGGCAACCGACAACGAAGGCATCACGCAGGTTTCCGAGGCCGTGAACGTCACCATCAAAGCCGACGACGTGGCGCCCGTGGTCACCGTCAAAGCGGGCACCACTTCCCTATGGGCACCCGACCACCGCTACGTGACGATCCGCCTGGCCGACCTGGGGGCCGGCGCCACCGACAACTGCGGGACCGTTTCCGCGGTCACCATCCGGCGCGTCACCAGCGACGAGGCGCCCAATGCCAAGGGCAGCGGCAACACCGGCAGCGACGTGATGATCAGCCGCGACGCCCAGTCGGTGCAGTTGCGGGCCGAACGGGTAGAGTCAGGGAATGGCCGGGTCTATACGATCACGGTGGGGGCCACTGATGCGGCCGGCAATGCGGGCACCACGGCCTACCAGGTACACGTACCCATCCAGGCGGGCCAGGCGGCCGTGGCCGATGCGGTTGCGTATGCGGTAGATGCCAACCCGGCAGCCCGCCAGGGGGCGGAAAGCGACGGCGTGGTAACGGAAGGGGCCGGCGAAGTTTCGGTGTATCCCAATCCCAGCCGGGGCGGCCAGGTGCAGGTAAGCGTCTATTCGGCGGTGCGGCAGACGGCCTGGTTTACGCTGGTCAACCCGCAGTCCCGCGAGGTGCTGCGCGTTGAAAAGCCGCTCGAAGCCGGCAACAACCGGGTGCAACTCCGGGTGGAAGGGGCGACGCCGGGGCTGTACCTGCTCCAGGTGGGCAAGGACAACCGCGTGATTACCCGCAAGGTGCTCATCCAACAATAAGCTTGCAGGGGAGAACAATATCTACCACGGAGACACGAAAATTTCACGCAAAGGCGCTTCAGCTACGCAAAGGGTATCCCGAGTTCAAGGGCTTTCACGACGACGTGTACTGGGCCACGCTGCAACGCCCCGACGTGCCGGTGACCCTCGTGCTTGCCTCGGACCTGTCGCTGCGCCTGTTTACGCCCAAAGACCCGGCAGGCGCCTCCTTCGATCCGAAGTTTACCCGCGTGAAGTTTCCCGCCGGCGACATTTCCCTGCTGCACGGCATTGCGCCCACCGGCACCAAGTTTCACCCGGCGGGCGACCACGGCCCGGCCGGGCAGCCCAACCTGGTGCCCCGGCTGGGCAAGTGGTACGAGGCGACGGCGTATTTCTACTTCGGCAGTGACCTGCCCAAGGCGGCGGCTGGCGCCAGGTAACGCAATATTGTGCGATTGTGCGCCCGGCACGCGGTAAATGCGGGGCCGCCCGGCGGCGTATCGGGAAAGTCGCCTACCTTTACGCCGTCTCTTTAACCCAAAGACCACATGAACCTGACATTTGAACAAGCCTCCCGCGCCATCAAGGCCGCCAAAGACAAAGCCCAGGAAATGGGTGTGCTCATGAACATTGCCCTGGTGGACGGGGGCGCCAACCTGACGGCCTTTGCCCGCATGGACGGCGCCTGGCTGGGCTCCATTGACATTGCCATCCGCAAGGCCCGCACGGCCCGCTTCTTCGACATGAACACGGGTGAAATCGGCAAGCTCTCCCAGCCCGGCGGCGCCCTCTACAACATTGAACACTCCAACGGCGGCCTCATCACGTTCCCGGGCGGCATCCCGATCAAAAACAAGGAAGGCGTGGTCATCGGCGCCATCGGCGTGTCGGGCAGCACCGTCGAAAACGACCACCGCGTGGCCGAGGCCGGCGCCGCGGCGGTCAAGTAGGACCTTGACGGAAATGAGAGGAGGGATGGCCCGGATGACGTGCGGATGCGGATGAAAAGGAGGGGGACCGCCGGGTACGCAGCACTACGTTCGGTACGTTCGGCTCACGCCTCCGTACCCCTGTGCGTTTGCCCGTGCGTAGGGGCAGGGAAGGGGGCAGGGGGATGATTTTTTCCTCGCCCCAATGTTTCCTTTTCACCCCCGCGTCCCACGGCCTTGCGGTTTCGGTTCAATCTCATCAATCTATTGGCCCGACCTGGTGTAAGCGACCACGTCTCCTCCCACTGGTTCAAGCGTCCGAATGTGCTTAGCGTTGCTGAGGCGAAACGGCACGGGCTGGCGCGGAGTAACGGGCTGGCGCGAAGCTCTGCTTCGTGCCTATTATGTCTTCCGCCTCCGGCGGAACCAACGTCAAAGAATACTGCGCTCAAAGTGAACTCACTGGCAGATGAAAGCGGCAATGGATACAAAACCGCAGGGGTAACAATCACATACAAATGCCTCAATGAACCAACCTTCGTTCCGCCAGAGGCGGAAAGCATAGTCGGCACGAAGCAGAGCTTCGCGCCAGCCCGCGACTGCGATGCGCGCCAGCACGCTACACCCCGCCAGCCTGTTACTCCGCGCCAGCCCGTGCCGTTTCGCCTCAGCAACGCTAAGCACATTCGGACGCTTGAACCAGAACGCCAGCCCGTTTCCCCTGCCAAGTGATTTATGCGTCCGGCTTGGTCATCGCTTTGTGAACCACCACTGCAACCGATCTCTCCCGGGTCTCCGTGTAACTTCGTGGACTCCGGGTCTCCGTGGTAAATCTTTTCTCCCCTTCAATCTTCCCGCCATCCATTCAGGCAATCACCCGAGACCGGGCCCGCATGGGCCCCTTTTTTGCCCGCTTTTGTCTCATGGTATTATACCAAGAAACATTTAGACCCTACATCGGAACGATTTGCTACCCCGCGAAGGGAAAGAGAGCATATACATTTGTAACGGCCGCCCATCCGCCTGTTCACTTGTCCGCTTTTATTTCCACCCTATGAAGCATTCTTTACAACTTCCCCGGCTACTATCCCCGCTCTCCCCGGCCCACCCTTGCCGCGCGTACCCCGGCCGCTCCGTACCCGCCGGCCGGATGCGCCGGGTCCCGGTGGGCTAACGGCATCCCGCCCCTCCGCAGATTCCCGATGAAGCCCGTTCCGCGGACGGTGCGCAGGCTCTTTTTGCGCTACGCATAACGCATCCATTCCCCGCATCAGCATTGCTCTCAGTACGAACCCTTAAACCCATTCCGCATGAAAAGAAACAAACTCCTGCGCCTGCTGTGCCTGGCCGCGCTGTGGTGCCTCGGCACCCCGCGGGGCACGGCCCAGGTCACCGTCCTCACCGAGTGGAAAAACGTCCGGATGCTCGGCGGCGGCTTCGTGTCGGGCGTCATCTACAGCCCCACGCAGCAAGACCTGTTGTACGCCCGTACCGACGTGGGCGGCGCCTACCGCTGGGATGCCGCCGCCCAAACGTGGATTCCGCTCACCGACCACCTGTCGCGGTTTGAACAGGACTACCAGGGCGTGCTCAGCCTGGCTACCGACCCCTCTGACCCCAACCGCGTGTACCTGGCTACCGGCCTGTACACCCAGTCGTGGGCCGGCACCGCGGCCGTGCTGGCTTCCACCGACAAGGGCAACACCTGGAAAACGACGAAGCTGGGCATCAAGCTGGGCGGCAACGAAGACGGCCGTTCCACCGGCGAACGCCTCCAGGTAGACCCCAACCTGGGCAGCACCCTGTACCTGGGCTCCAGCACCGACGGCCTCTGGAAAAGCACCGACTACGGCGCCACCTGGGGCAAGGTGAACAGCTTCCCGGTCGCCGCGTCCCCCATCGGCTCGGGCGGCATTTCGTTCGTGCTGTTCGACGGGCGCAGCGGCACCCCCGGCACTCCCACCCCGACGATCTACGTGGGCGTGTTGCAGTCGGGCGGCCCCGGCCTGTACCGCAGCACCGACGGCGGTGCCACCTGGGCGGCCGTGCCCGGGCAGCCGGCCGGCTACATGCCCCACCACGCCGCCCTGTCGGCAGCCGGCGCGCTGTACCTGACCTACGCGAACGGCCCCGGCCCCAACGGCGTGACGGCCGGCGACGTGATGAAGTACGAACCCGCCACCAACGCGTGGACGAGCATCCGGCCCGACGAGGGGCAACAGGGCGGCTTTGCCGGCCTGGCCCTCGACCCCCGCAAGCCCGGCACGATCATGGTCAGCACCATTGACCGCTGGTGGCCCGGCGACGAAATTTTCCGCAGCACCGACGACGGCCGGACCTGGAAACCGCTCCTGGCCGGGGCTACCCTCGACCACTCCCCGGCGCCCTACGCGGCCTACTCCAAACCGCACTGGCTCGGCGACCTCGACCTCGACCCGTTCAACTCCGACCAGGCGTGGTTCGTGACAGGCTACGGCGTGTTCGGCAGCAAAAACATCACCGCCGCCGACGCCGGCAGCGGCACCACCTGGACGTTCCTCAACGGGGGCCTCGAAGAAACCGTGCCGCTGGGCCTGGTCAGCCCGCCGGTCGGCGCGCCGCTGGTCAGCGCCCTGGGCGACATTGACGGCTTTAAGCACGACGACGTGGACGCATCCCCGGCGGCCGGAAGGCTCTCACCCCGCTACGGCACCAACACCAGCATTGACTTTGCCGAATTGAAGCCCAGCTACCTCGTGCGCACCCACAACAGCGGGCCGGGCAAATACGGCGCCTACTCCACCGACGGGGGAGACACCTGGACGGCTTTCGGCACCGCGCCGGCCGGCACCAACGGGGGCGGCAGCATTGCCGTGTCGGCCGACGCCGCCACCCTCGTATGGAGTCCCGGCGGGGCCAACGGGCTGTTCTATTCCCGCGACAACGGGGCCACCTGGACGGCTTCGGCCGGGATCAGCGCCGGCGTGGCGCCGGTTGCCGACCGGGTGAACGGGCAGAAGTTCTACCTCTATGATGCCGAGCGGGGCCGCGTGCTGGTGAGTACCGACGGCGGGGCTTCCTTCACCCTGGGCGCCGGCAACCTGCCGTCGCTGGCAAGCTGGGAACTCTGGAAGGGCAGCCTCCGGGCCGTGTACGGCGGGGAAGGCGACCTGTGGCTCACTTCGCCCAGCGGGCTTTTCCATTCCACGGACGGGGGAATCAGCTTCGTGAAAGGGCTCAAAGTGCAGGACGCCCTCAAAATCGGCTTCGGCAAGGCGGCGGCCGGCAAAACCTACCCGGCCCTGTACCTGGTGGGCCGCGTCAACAACACCGAGGGCTTCTACCGTTCCGACGACGGCGGGACCGGCTGGGTGCGCATCAACGACAGCAAGCACCAGTTCGGCGGCATCAATGCCGTGGTGGGCGACCCGCGCACCTACGGCCGGGTGTACCTGGCAACTTCGGGCCGGGGCATCGTGTACGGCAATTCGCAGCCCTACGACGGTCCCACCGAACAACCCGGCACGGCCGAGGTGCTGTTCAGCGAAAACTTCGGGAGCTGGCCGGGACTGGAAGGCGGCAACGCGGCCACCTACGCGGGCTTTTCGGGCAAAACGCAGGCGACCTACGCGGGCACCAACGTGTTCATCCAGGGCTGGGGCGGCGGGAGCGGCTACCCCGGTGCTTCGGGCAACGCCACGTTCCTGGGCCGGGGCGTCAACCAGAATACGCCGCTCGAAATTTCGGACATCTTCATTGCCGGCTACGGCAGCCTGAACCTGTCGTTCGGCCTGGCCTGGCAGCTCTGGTGGAACGATCCCAACATTCCCAACTACCGGCCCACGGTGGAGGTCCGGGTGGATGAGGGCCAATGGCTGCCCCTGACGCAAACGGCCAGTGACTACCCGGCGCTCGACGGGCAGTTTAAGCTGATTGAAATGCCGCTGGTGGACGCCGACGGCAAGGCCCTCACCGGCCGGAAGCTGAGCATCCGCCTGTCGGCCGCCGCCAACGGGGCCAACTACCGGCTCGACGACCTGGGCCTCTCGGGCAAGAAGATCATCGTGAATGCGCAAAGCATCGCCGTGACGACCGCCGGGAACGTACCCGCCCGGCTCTCCCCGGGAACCACGCTGCAACTGCGGGCCGGCGTGCTCCCCGAAAACACCACCTACCCAGCCGTCACCTGGACGGTCACCGAAGGCACCGGCAAAGCCACGGTCTCCTCCGACGGGCTGCTGACGGCCACGGCCAACGGCACCGTCACCGTGCGGGCCACGTCCCAATACACACCCGCCGTGTCCGGCGAACTGGCGGTCAGAATTACCGACATCATTCCCGGGCGGGTGTTCGTGGTATCGGCCCGCCACAGCGGCAAGGCGTTGTCGGTGCGCAGCGGCCAGGCCAAAGACGGCCTCGACGTGAAGCAATACCCCTACACGGAGGCCGCCCACCAGCAGTGGAAGCTGGAGGAGGCCGGCAACGGCAGCTACCGGCTGCTGGCCCTGCACAGCGGCAAGAGTTTGTCTATTGACAAGGCCGACCCCAAGGCCGGGGCCAAAGCGGCCCAGCTCACCTACGCGGGCGGGGCGCACCAGCACTGGCAGATCGGCGAAACGGGGGATGGGTACTACACCCTCACGGCCACGCACAGCGGCCTGGCCCTGACCGTTTTCAAAGGCCACGCCGAAGACACGGCGTCCATCGGGCAAACGGCCTACGCGGGTGCCGCCTTCCAGCAGTGGAAATTCGACAGTGTTCCCGGCGGCGGTGCCCGGCAGGTGACCAGTGCGGAGGAAGCCGCCGGTGAAGAGGCTGTACGGGTGTATCCCAACCCGGTTTCCCGCGGGGCCTTCCAGGTTTCGCTGGCGGATTTTGCGCAGGACCGCGGCGTGCTGGAGGTCGTGTCGCTAACCGGGAAGGTGGTGCACGCGCAGCGCTTCGGGGGCGAAAGCGTCCTGACGGTCCGGCAGCCGTTGCCGCCGGGAATTTACCTTGTCCGGGTGCTGGGCGGCAATGCGGCCGTTACCCGGAAGCTGGTGGTCCGGTAACGGGTCCCTCAAAAGCAAGCAAGCAAGTCATCCCCCTGCCTCCTTCCCGCACGTACGGGCAAACCCACAAGGGGAACCCGTGACCACCGCACGCGTGGACAGTCCCTTTGCCCGGAAGTGGTGAGGTACGCGGTCCCCCTGGTGCGGCTGGTAGCGGGTAAGGGCAGGGGGGAGGGGATGACTGCTGCAAATTGGGGCCATTTTCCCTGATTATAAACAATATCCACCCCCATTACATTCTAAACCAAACAAAAGGGTATTTCCAGTTAGCTCCCTTTGGCTGTCATTCCCGAAAGGAATCTTTTTGGTGTAAGTCCATTAGTGCTGTACACTACAAAGATTCCCTTCGGGAATGACAGCGGGGGGATGTGCCGCAATACCTATCTGCTTTCTTTACCGTGTACTCATTTACGCCTTACGGATTGTACCCTGGCCGGGGAGCGGCTACTTTGAGGCGGCGTCCAGCAGGTCGTCGAGGTTTTCCAGGCCGGCCGTGAACCCTTCTTTAAAGCCCATTTCGATGATCTTCTGCAACTGGTCCAGCGTCTCGTACCTGATCCGGATGGTGACCCGGGTGGCGTTGGCGGTTTGCCGGAACGCGTTCGTCCAGTGGGACCGGGGAAAGGCGGGGTTGACGTTGCCCTGTTCATCGCAAAAAGCGTCCGAACTCGTAAAACTTTCCAAAGGCGTAATGGCGTGAAAGTCGGCCCGGCTCCAGTGGGTTTCCCCGTCCGGCCCGATCATGGCGTACAGCCAGTGGCCGCCTTCCCGGAAGTCCAGCGTTTTCGTTTGGGCGCGCCAGGGTTTGGGGGCCCACCACTGGTCAAGCAGCCCGCTTTCGGTCCAGGCCGCCCATACTTTCGGCAGGGGGGCGGCAAATTCGCGGCTTACGTGGATGGTTGCGTTTTCCTGGTCAACCGAAAAGTCCATCAAAAGATTAGCGCTCATTTTTGTCGGGGTTTACATGGGTCAGTAATTTGTCAAGCTGCGCAAAGCGGTCTTCCCACAGTTGGCGGAAGGGTTCCAGCCACTGCGATACCTCGGCGAGTTTCTGGGGTTGGATGGAACAGAGGCGTTCCCGCCCTTCCCTGGTGACGGCCAGCACGCCGCATTCCTCCAGAATTTTTACGTGCAGCGAAATGGCCTGCCGGCTCACGTCAAACCGGTCCGCAATGGCATTGAGGTTTTGCGGCTTCCCGGCCAAGAGGCCGATGATCTCCCGCCGGGTCGGGTCGGCTATCGCCTGAAATACGTCTCTTCTGGATTCCATCCTTCAATATGCAAGTACTTGCTTGCAAATATAAGCGGAAACATTTGCGCAAGCAAGTACTTGCGCAAATGTTTCCGCTTATATTTCGTGCAGGAGTTACGCACCCATTAGGGCATCCATATGCGATGACGCGTGATGACGGCACTGGGGTGAGTCCCGTAGGGACGGAATATGGGTAGAACACGCACCACTTTCCTGACAGCGAGTCCCGTAGGGACGAAATCCGGGTAGCTGGCAGGGGCCAAACGGGTGAGGCGGTTGTCCATCCGGTGATTACCCGGGTGGTAAAGGCCTTACCGATGTTTCGTCCCTACGGGACTTACCCCGATGCTATTACCGCTGCTGCTACTTCCTTGCGTTGGTAGTGTTGTATTTGCATTTCCCGCGGACGGGAGGAAGCCTCCCGCCGGGGCGTTACCGCAGGTCGCCGCCCAGTTTGCGACTTTCCCCGGGCTTGAGGGGGAGTTCCACCACCCGGTCGCCGTACCGCATCTGCGGGTTGGTGCCGGTGGTACTGCGGACGGTGGCGGCAACGAGCTTGCCGGCCTTCCATTCCAGGTCCACTTCGAAACCGCCCCGGGCCCGCAACCCCGTTACTTTGCCGTCCTTCCAGGCGTCGGGCAGGGCCGGCAGCAGGTGAATCGCCCCGGCGTGGCTTTGCAGCAGCATTTCGGCGATGCCCGCCGTCCCGCCGAAGTTGCCGTCAATCTGGAACGGCGGGTGGGCGCACAGCAGGTTGGGGTAAGAGCCGCCGCCCTGCGCATAGTTGGTGCCTTCCATCCCCGTGAGGTGCAGCAGGTTGCGCAATAGTTTGTGAGCGTGGTTGCCGTCGTGCAGGCGGGCCCAGAAGTTGATCTTCCAGGCAATGCTCCAGCCGGTGCCTTCGTCGCCGCGCATGGCGAGGGTTTTGCGGGCCGCCTCGGCCAGTGCCGGCGTGGTGAGCGGCGAAATCTGGCGGCCGGGGTGCAGCCCGAACAGGTGGGACACGTGCCGGTGCTTGGGGTCATTGTCTTCCCAGTCTTTGAACCACTCCTGGAGGTCGCCCTTTTTGCCGACCTGCAACGGGTACAGTTTGCCCCGCTTTTCAGTGAGCAGGCTGCGGAACCCGGCGTCGGCGTCCAGCGCCTGCGACGCCTCGATCACGTTGGTGAACAGGTCCCAGATGATGGACATGTCCATCGTGGAGGCCACGGAGATGCTCCCTTTTTCGCCCTTTTCAGTGATGAACACGTTTTCGGGCGACGAGGACGGCGCCGTCACCAGGTAGCCGCCGGGGCCGGGTACCAGCCAGTCGAGGCAGAAGAGGGCGGCTTCCTTCATCAGCGGGTACGCCGTGTTGCGGAGGTATTCCCGGTCGCCGGTGAACTGGTAGTGTTCCCACAGGTGCTGGCTCAGCCAGGGGCTGCCCAGGCTCCAGTTGGCCCACATGGGGTCGCCCTTGCCCAGGTCGCCCACGGGGTTTGACGTCGCCCAGAGGTCGGCGTTGTGGTGGACGGCCCAGCCCCGGGCCCCGTAGAAGTTCCGGGCCGTCTCGCGCCCCGTCACGGCGGTATTTTTGATGAGTTCGATCAGCGGCAGGTGCAGCTCGGAGAGGTTGGCCACTTCCGCGGGCCAGTAGTTCATCTGCACGTTGATGTTGGTGGTAAAATTACTGCTCCAGGGGGCCCGCACGTGGGGGTTCCAGATGCCTTGCAGGTTGGCCGGCACGCCGCCCGGCCGCGAACTGGCGATGAGCAGGTAGCGGCCGTAGGCGAAGTAGAGGGCTTCCAGCGCCGGGTCGGCGGCCCCGTCGGCGTAGCGCATCAGGCGTTGCGTGGTGGACTGCTTTGCCGTGTCACTTCCCGCCCCGGCCAGGGTGAGGGTCACCCGGTTGAAGTACCCGCCGTACTCCTGCGCGTGGGCTTTTTTGATCGCCTCAAACTCCTTCGCGAACGCCGCATCCAGGTATCCCCGGGCCAGGGCAACTTCGTCCCGGCCGTCCCGGTCGGGGCATTTGTCGAAGCCGTTGAAGCTGGTGGCCGCCGACACGTACAGCACGACTTCCCGCGCCCCGCGCACGTGCAGGCCCGCCGTATCGGCCGTCACGGTGCCGTCGCGGTGTTTGGCTTTTACCCGCAACTGGTAGCGCATGCCCCGGCAGCCCGCCGGGTCTTCGTACACCACCGGTTGGGGGTTGTAATCCACGTAGTTGGGGTCGGCGTGCGCCGGCGCCTTGCCGCTCAGCACGATTTCGCCGGGGCCGCCGGCCGGCCGGGTAAACCGCAGGGGACTGGCCGTGGCGGCGTCGAAATTGAGCCGCCCCTGCCCCTCGGCCTTCAGCCGGATGACGATCACCTGGTCGGGCGCCGAAGCGAGTACCTCCCGGGAGTAGCGGGTGTCGCCAATCTGGAAGCGGGTGGTGGCCGTGGCGTTGCGCAGATCCAGGTCGCGGGAATAGCCGGTGGCGTTCCCGGCGAAGCGGTGCCGGAGGATCAGGTCACCCAGGGGCAGGTACGACTCGGTGTAGAGGCCCTGCACCTTGCGGCACAGTTCCCCGGCGGTTTTGTAGTCGCCCCGGAAAAGCGCCTCCCGGATGCGGGGCAGGTACTTGGGGGCTTCGGGGTTGGGGTTGAGGTTCGCTGGTCCGCCCGACCAGAGCGTTTCCTCGTTGAGCTGGATCAGTTCTTCGGCTACCCGGCCGAACACCATGGCGCCCAGCCGGCCGTTGCCCACGGGCAGGGCTTCGGTCCAGCCCTTGGCCGGTTCCGTGTACGAGAGTTTCAGGTCGGCCTGGGCGGACGCGGACGCCCACGCGGCAAGGGTGAACAGGACGAGCAACAGGGGGTGGCGGTGGTGCATGCGTACCGGGTGTAAGGGGTGGTTGGTGGTTGAGCGGCCCCAAGATAAAACCATAACGCGGAACATTCCCGGGTGCGGCGGCACCAATTTTCGGTCCCGGCCCCGGGTGCGCCCCGGTGTCCTCCCCGGTTCGCCCGGCGCTGCCCCGGTGCGTACCCGTTCCGGGTCATGTATCATGTGCTCAACGCTGATGGTCCAGTTTGAACGCAATGGAGGCCGCCAGCGCCCCCGTGCTGCGGGTGGTCCCGGCACCTTCGGGGAAAACGGCATTGCGGGACGAAAAGTACCGGCCTTCCAGCCGCAGGGCCACGCCTTCCGCGGGAAGATAATCCACGTTGAGGGAAGGGCTGACGGTCTGAAAGCCCGTGACCCGCATCCCGTTCCCCCGGTCGGTGGGGGCAATGATGAGGTTGCCCGGGTCGTGGTAGTACTCCACGCGGCCCGCCACGGCAAACTGCGCAACCGGCCGGTAACGCACCATCAGGTTGGGGTTGTACCAGGTCCGGTAGCTGCCACCCCCGCCCGGTTGCGCCTGCCAGCCGACGTCGAAGGCGGCGACGAGGGTTATTTTTTGGGTCAGCTCAAACGCGCCGTAGAAGTTGTGGAAATAGCGCTGCGTGCCTTCGCGGCCCAGGAAGGTGCTCGAATTGAGCAGCACCCCGGCGGCGGGTTTGTACTGGATTTGCGTGCCGACGGCCTTGTTGCGGTCCGTCTCCACGATGCGCTGCCAGCCGTTGAGCACCAGCCCCGACACGGTGAGCTTTCCCGACACGTCCCAGGTGAGTTTGGCGCCGGCTTCGTAGTAGGGCGTGTTTTCGGCCATCAGGCTCCGCGTCAGCGTGGGGTTGTCAATGGACAGCGCCGACTCGTACCCGATGTGCGAAGGCATGATGCCCGCATCCAGCCATAAGCCCTTTCCCAACCGGACGCCGGCGTTGGCCTGGTAAATGAATTTGAGCATTTCCGAACCGTTCAGTTCCTCGGCGGCGTAGTTGCGCTGCACGTACGTTCCCGCGTGCAGGCCCAGGTTGGCCCGCACCCGGTTGGCCGCGTAGGCCGCCGACAGCACGGCGTTGTTGAGGGCAAATTCGTTGTGGCGGCTGTGGGCATAGAGGAATGGGGGCCTTTCGTGGCCGGCGGGTTCGGCCAGGTCGTACACGTAGTACACGTCGGCAAAAGCGCCGAAGGTTAGTTTGGGTGCCTCCGTACCGGTGGTATCTGCCGTTTGCGCCGGGGCGCAGTGACCCACCCAGAGCAGCAGCAGGGCCGCAAGTCGTTTTGTCATGTTCCGTTTCATGGCGGCGGTTCTTTCGTCTCAATACTCCCATTGAACGATCATACCGGCCAATTGGCGTACCAGCCACCGGAAAGAAGGCAAATGCAGGTGCTCAGCCGGTTCAGCGGCAGCTTTTTTTGGTAGTAGTTGCGCAATTGCCCGGCGCTTACCGGCAGGCTTTCAGGAGAGAACTTGCTCAGGGGCAGCGGTTTGGTGCAACATATGCCATATCTTTGAGATAGTATGTGATTAGCGTATGGGCGTATTTGAGGGGCTTGGGGTTAGTGACGGATTGGTTGTGATAGATTGGTTGTGATGGGTTGGTTGTGATGGGTAGGTTGTGAGGGGTGGGTTGTGGTGGGTGGTAATGTGATGGGTGGAGATAGGATGGTGAATGGTTTATAGATGCGTAAGTGGGGTTTGTTCTTTTTGGCATTGCCCCAAAAAGAACCAAAAAGGTCTAGGCCCAATGATGCTTCCCCCCGCCAGGCAACCCGCCCCTCGCCATTGGGCCGGGCCTGCCCGCCGCGATACCACCGGTTCCGAAACAACGATATCAGCGCGTAACGAACCGTGCCTGCTCACTGCCTGGCTGCTCACTGCCTGGCTGCTCACTGCCTGGCTGCTCACTGCCTGGCTACTCACTGCCTGGCTACTCACTGCGTATCCACAAGGGAAGGCGCGAAGCACATACTTGAGATATGGCATATGCTGCGCCAGCCGGTTCCCCAACCGAACGCGGTCGTTGGATCGCCCATCACTGCCCGTGCGTAAGTCCCGTTTGGAATGAAAAACGGTGGGATCGTCACGGGCGGAGCCGGATTTTCGAAAGGAAGGATGCTTTTTCGTTTTGGCCCGGTGCACCGGGGCTGGGCGGGCGTATCGTACGGCCGGAAGTTTTATCGGGGGCATTTGATTGGTATTCAAAATCTTTTCCCCTTCTTGGCAATCCCTTTCACCCTTGCAACTCTGCACACCATGCAAAAAACCCTCTTCCTGATCGGATGCCTGCTCTGCCTGCTCATTCCCGCCCACGGGCAGGAGTCGCCCGAAAAAACCGCCCAGCCCCTCGCCGAGCAGTGGCTGGTGCTGATGGACGACGAAAAATACGGGAATACCTGGACGGAAGCGGCCTCTTCTTTCAAACAGGCCGTCCAGCAGCCGCAGTGGGAAAACATGGCCCGTTCGGTGCGCAAGCCTTTGGGCAAGCCCGCCGGCCGTACCCTCAAGTCGGCCAAATACACCCAGTCGCTGCCCAATGCCCCGGCCGGGGAGTACGTCGTGCTGCAATACCAGACTGCCTTCGCCACGGTGTCTGCCACCGAAACCGTCACGATGGTACTGGATACGGACAAGCAGTGGCGCACCGCCGGGTACTTCGTAAAATAAAATCACCCACTCATCACGGAGACACGCAAGGCTCGGGGTCACACGGAGAGAGCCGTGGCGGCAGGCAGCGCCTCGCGGGAAAGGGTCGCATGGCGGGCAAGAATCGCATAGCGGCAGGCGGCGCATCGCGGGAAAGGGTCGCGTCGCGGCTCCCCTCCTCGGAGGGGCCGGGGGTGGGTTTACCTCCGTGAGACAAGTTGCCCGGGGATCACCGCCCGGGTAAACACTTGGTTTCTAAACCTTTCGCTGATTCCTTCTCGCAGTGGATTGTACTGCAATGATCCTTCGATCACCCGTAGCATTGCGGTAAACCCACCCCCGGCCCCTCCGAGGAGGGGAGCCGCAACGCGACCCTTTCCCGCGATGCGCCGCCTGCCGCCATGCGATTCTTGCCCGCCATGCGACGCTTTTCCGCCGGGCAGCACGTACCGCCGGGTCATGGATAATCTTTACTACGTGTGTGGGGTGACTTGCCGATGCCGCTGAAAATGATGCCGGGGGCGACGCGCAGCCTGGCGGCCGGTACTTGATTGGTGCAGGGGGCTTGCCTGCGCGCCTGCGTCAGGGGGCAGGGTTGGAAAAAGCTTACGTGCCTTGCAGGTAATACACCAGGTTGAGGATGGCAAGCGCCACGACCAGGCAAAAGCCGGCCTTGTGGCCAAAGGTGTAGGTCTCGTCTTTCGTGTTGTAGACCTCGTTCATCAATTCCGTCAATTTCCGTTGCATGTGCGTTTCCTTCTGGGGTTGAAGTGCGGGAAAGATACCCATTCGGGCCGCGGGAAACGACTCGCGGCCCGCATTTAATTGCGGCCCGAATGTCCCCGCCACCGGCCGGTTGGGGCCGCCGGGCGTCCGAAAAGGCGGCTGGCGCAAAAAAAAGGGGCTTTTTTCGCATTATTTCGCCCGGAATGCGCTTTTACTTGGGGAAAAAGACTACCATTA
>CADCTQ010000252.1 GCA_902805615.1 uncultured Cytophagales bacterium | reverse complement strand
TAACGCATTTCCCTGATGATATACCCCATTGTAGCCTTCGGTGACCCGGTGCTCAAAAAACGGGCTGAAGACGTAGAACCCGGTACCGACGTGAAGCAACTGGTAGAAGACATGTTCGCCACCATGTACGCCGCCAGCGGCGTGGGCCTGGCCGCCCCCCAGATCGGCAAGGGCATCCGCCTGTTCGTGGTGGACGCCAAGCCGATGGACGAGGAGGACGAATCCCTGCAACACCTCAAGAAAGCTTTCATCAACCCCACCATCCTGGAGGAAACCGGCGACAAGTGGCCCTTCGAGGAGGGCTGCCTGAGCATTCCCGGCGTACGGGCCGACGTGTACCGGCCGGCCAAGCTCCGCATCCGCTACTTCGACGCCGACTGGAACGAACACGTGGAGGACTACGACGGCATGGGGGCCCGCGTGATCCAGCACGAATACGACCACCTGGAAGGCGTGTTGTTTACCGACTACCTGTCGGCCATGAAAAAGCGCCTGCTCAAAAACCGCCTCGCCGACATCAGCAAGGGCCAGGTGAAAGCCGATTACCGCATGAAATTCCCGGCCGCCCCGCGCCGCGCCGGCGTGCGGTAACCGCCTCCGGGCCGCGGGGGAACGGTCCCGGCGCGTACCATTTGTGCATTCGTTGGAATAAAACGAGCCATATCCGGGAGATATGGCTCGTTTTATTTAAAACCGTCATCCCTCTCTTCGCAAAGCGCCATCCCTCCGGCGCCTGCAAATCCCCCGGGAAACTTGCAGGCTCGTTTTTTTTGGAATAGATTGGGGAGCTATCCCGGGTGCCTCCTGCAAAGGGGGTTCTTGTTGGGGTAAGCGGCCGTTTTTTTACAAAAGCCCCCCTTGCGAACTGCCATGCAGATGCCTCTTTCTACTGCCCAATCGCCCCGACTGCTCAACGCCGCCGTAGTGGTGGCCGCGCTGGGCTACTTCGTGGACATTTACGACCTGCTCCTGTTCGGCATCGTGCGGGTACCCAGCCTGCGATCCCTGGGCCTTACCGGCGAGAACCTCACCCGGCAAGGGGAGTTCCTGCTCAACACGCAGATGGTCGGGATGCTCATCGGGGGCGTCCTGTGGGGCGTGCTGGGCGACAAGAAAGGCCGCCTGTCGGTGCTGTTCGGCTCGATCTTCCTGTACTCGGTCGCCAACATCGCCAACGGCTTCGTGCAGGGCATTCCGGGTTACGCCTTCTGGCGCTTCATCGCGGGCATCGGCCTGGCCGGGGAGCTGGGGGCGGGCATTACGCTGGTGAGCGAGGTGCTGCCCAAGGAAAAGCGGGGCATCGGCACCATGATCGTGGCGTCGGTAGGGCTTACGGGGGCCGTGGTCGCCAACCTGATCTACCGGTTCTCGGGCGACTGGCGCATGTGTTACTTCATCGGGGGCGGGCTGGGCCTGGCCCTGCTGCTGCTCCGGGTGGGCGTGAGTGAGTCGGGCATGTTCCGGCACGCCAAGCACGAAGGGGTGAGCCGGGGCAACTTCTTCGCCCTGTTCACCAACCGGCAGCGGCTCTTCAAGTACCTCTGCTGCATCCTCATCGGCCTGCCCACCTGGTACGTGATCGGCATCCTGGTGACCTTTTCGCCCGAATTTGCCAAAGTGCTCAACATCCAGGGCGAGGTGCGGGGCGGCGACGCCATCATGTACGCCTACATCGGCATCGTGCTGGGCGACCTGGCCACCGGCGCCCTCAGCCAGTTGCTCAAGAGCCGCCTCAAGGTGATGTACACGTTCCTGGCCCTGAGCGCCGTGGTGATTGCCGTGTACCTCAACCTGGACGGGGCCTCGGCGGGTACGCTGTACCTGATTTGCGGCCTGCTCGGATTCGCTACGGGCTTCTGGGTGATCTTCGTTACGATTGCCGCCGAGCAGTTTGGTACCAACCTGCGGGCCACGGTGACCACCACGGTGCCCAACTTCGTGCGCGGCGCCCTGCCGCTGCTCGTCATCCTGTTCAACTTTTTCCTGGAGCCGCTCGGCCGGATTGGGGCGGCAACGGCCGTGGGGGTGTTCGTCATTGCCACCTCGATGTTGTCGGTGCGCGGCCTGAAAGAAACGTTCCACCAGGATTTGAATTATACGGAGGAAGCGTAGGGGCTTTTCGGGGTTGGTGGGATTGAAGGGATTTCCCGGTGATTACGCGGAAGGAGGGTTTGGCGGTGATCTGGGCAAAAGGGTTTCACGCGGAGGACGCAGGGGAGTTGGGGAAGGAAAAGGAAGAGGTTCTCGCAGATTGACGCGGATAAGGGCGCAGATGAACGCAGATTTTTTTGATCGAAGGGGAGTTTGGTGGGTGGCATTGCAAGTTCGGAAGGATTCGATCCCGCAGATTGGGTGCGATGCGGTTTTGTTCGAAGGACATTCAATAGGTGTCGTGCCATTCGATCCCGCAGATGGTGTGCGATGCGGTTTTGCTCGAATGATTTAAGATTGGTGCTGAGAGTCAGATACCGCAGATTTAGGGGCGTTTTTGCTCGAATGATTTCTGGTAGGTGTCGTAGATGGATTTTCGCAGATTGGGACGCGTCTTGTTTTCAGGCTGAAATCCGGTGTATGGCGCGGATGGAGCAAATCATCCTCCTTATCTGCGGGATCGAATGCCGCGGCAATTGCCAAAGATTATTCGAGCAAAAACGCTCCACCCAAATCTGCGGGAATCGAATCTTATGACACTTGCCGAAAATCATTCGAGCAAAACCGCATCGCACCCAATCTGCGGGATCGAATCCTTCCGAACTTGCAATGCCACCCGCCAAGCTCCCCTTCGATCAAAAAAATCTGCGTTCATCTGCGCCCTTATCCGCGTCAATCTGCGAGAACCCCTTCCTTTTCCTTCCCCAACTCCCCTGCGTCATCCGCGAGAAACCCTTCTGCCCAGATTACCGCCAAACCCTCCTTCCTCTCCCGAGCAATCCCCGTGAAACCTCGCCAACCACGAAAAGCTACGCGATGGACGTGGTATTAATCTCTCTTGCCGCTTTCATAGCCGGGAAGTAAGAGGCCCCGAACGTGATAAGCACAATGGTAAGGCCCGTCAGGGCAAAGTCGCTGAAGCGCATTTTCACCGGGTACGCTTCCACGATGGACGTTTGCATGCCCATGCGCACGAAGCCGTATTCCTGCTGGAGCCAGCAGATGAGCACGCCCAGGACGATGCCGGCCGCCGTGCCCGCAAAGGCAATGATGGCGCCTTCGGCCAGGAAAATCTTGCGGATGAAGCCCGCCGAAGCCCCCATGGCCGACAGGATCGCCACGTCTTTCTGCTTGTCAATCGCCAGCATGGTGAGCGAAAAGAAGATGTTGAAGGAGGCAATGGCCAGGATGAACGAAAACGTAATGTACACGAACAGCTTTTCGAGCCGGATGGCCCGCAGCAGGCTGGCGTGTTGTTCGTCGCGGTTCTGCACCAGGAACGTGTCGCCGAGTTCCTGCTGGAGGTTTTTTTGCACCCGCCCCACCGAGGCGTCTTCGGTCAGGCTTACCTCCAGGTACGTGCGCCGGTTGCCGAGCTGGAGCAGGTCGCGGGCAAATTCGAGCGGCACGAAGATGTAGTTGTTGTCGTACCGCTGTTCGATGGCAAACACCCCGCCGGCCCGCAGCGACGCCCGGCGCAGCGCGTTGGGCGAGTTGATGTTGATGGTACGGCCCGTGTTGTTGGGGTACATGACCTGGAGCGGGTTCACGTCGTCCATGAGGGAGACCGAGAGCATGTACTGCACCCCGCTGCCCACGATGGCGTACTCCGTGTCGCCGTTGCGGAGGCGGAGCTTGCCGGCCACCATCATCGAATCCATGCCGTTCTGGTGCAGGAAGGCTTCGGGCACGCCCCGCATCTTCACCAGGTGCTGCGCCTTGCGGTACGAGAGCAGCGCATTGTCCTCCACGATCTCAAACACCTGGTCCACGCCCCGGATGCCTTCGATCTTCTGGCGCAGGGCGCCGTCCACCACGAACGTCTTGCCCCGGGCCGGCTTGATCTGGATCTCCGAGTTGAACGTGCTGTGCAGGCTGCGGAACAGGTCTTCGAGGCCATTGAACACCGACAGCACGATCACCAGGGCCATCGTGCCCACCGCCACCCCGATCATGGAGATGATGGAGATCACGTTGATGAAGTTCTGCTTCTTGCGGGAGAAGAAGTACCGCCGGGCGATAAAGTACGGGAGGTTCAAGCGCAGGTACGGGTTAGGGGCGTGGGAGAGACTACCGGGAATAAAAATGGCGGAGATTGCGCACAAATCCAAGAAGTAACCGGCGCCGGGGCCCCGGTTGGGGCGCCGCATGTAAGAAAAGCCGGGGATTGCACGCCCGGCCCTTATTTTTTCGCGTAGGTGTCGTCGTTGGGGTCCTCCTCCGGGGCGGGCGGAATGTTGAGGCCCGAGATCAGGGTATCCATCTTGGCGGCGTACTCGGCCGTTTCGTCGAGGAAGAACACCAGTTCGGGAATCACCCGGGCCTGGTGGCGGATGCGGTTGCCGAGGGACTGGCGGATGAGCTTGGTCTTTTCCCGGATGTCTTCGAGGAGCATCTGCTTGCTGGGGGCCAGCATAAAGCTCAGGTAGATGCGGGCCACGCCCAGGTCGGGGCTCACCTCCACGCGGGTCACGGTAATGAATGCGCTGCCGAAGTGGGCTTTGCCTTCCCGCTGAAAAATATCACCCAACTCCTTCTGGATGAGCCGGGAAAACTTCTGTTGTCTTTTGTTGTCCATGGTTTTATTGCAAACGGGGGCGGTACAGGTAAGGTTCCGGCCAAGGATGCATAAATTAAAACGGCAAATAAACCAATAACTACGGTATTTTTGTGGAAATATTTCGGTGAAAGTTGCGCATGGGCGCGTCACCGGAATGCATCGGCTACCCTTAATCCCTCTTTCCATTGATCACCCTTTTTCGCAACGGATCACCCCTTCGGATTCTCAGCGTGCTGGCCTTTTTGCTCGTGCTCCGGCTGCCGGCCCTGCTGAACGGCGTACCCGTGCTGTCGCCGGAACTCAAGTGGATGCTGGTGGGCGAACGCATGGACCAGGGTTTCATGCTCTACACGAGCATCTGGGACAACACGGCCCCGCTGTCGGCGTGCGTGTACTGGCTCATTGACCTGGTGTTCGGCCGTTCGCCCGGGGTGTACCAGGTGATCGCCCTGCTGCTGGTGATGGGGCAGGCCGCCTACTTCAACGCTTCGGCCCAGCGGCGGCAGCTCTTCTCCGAAAAAACCAGCGTGCCCGGCCTGCTGTACGTGGTGTGCATGAGCCTGTTCTTCGACTTTTTCACCCTGTCGCCGGTGCTGATGGGCACGTTTTTCCTCTTGTTTGCGATGGACTCGGCCTTTGCCCACCTGAGCCGCGATACCGACACCGACGAAGCGTTTGCCATCGGGTTTTACATCGGCGTCGCCACCCTGTTCTACCTGCCGCTGGCCTGGTTTGCCGGCCTCATGTTCGTGGCGCTGCTGCTCTTGTCGGCCGTGCGCTTCCGCAAGTTTTTCCTGCTGCTGTTCGGCTTCGGCTTTCCCACGGGCATTGCCTGGCTGCTGTTCTACCTGATGAACGGCCAGCGGGCCCTGTACTTCAACTGGATCAACGCCACCTTCAGCCTGGGCACGCAGTACTACGCCACCCTGGGCGGCTACATCCTGATCCTGCTGCCCTTCGCGGCGCTGCTGGTGGTGGCCGGCTGGCGGCTGTTCAGCGGCGAGGCCCGCTTCATCAACTACCAGATCCGCTGCCAGCAGCTCATGGTGCTGTGGGTGCTGGTGTCGGCCTGGACGCTGTTTTTCGTCAACGACCTTACGCCTTCCCAGTTCATCGTGCTGGTGCCGTCGGTGGTGTTTTTCGGCACGCACTACTTCCTGCTCCTGCGGCAGCGGTGGCTGGCCGAGGTGATCTTCGTGGTGTTCCTGGGATTGGTGCTCATGATCAGCTACGGCGGCGTGTACCAGGCGCCCCTGTTCCAGCCGCTGGTGCACTACCAGAGCCTGGTGGTGGGCGAAAACCCCGTCAAGGACAACTTCCAGGGCGAAAAGGTGCTCATCCTGGGCGATGAGATTGCCGAGTACCAGCACAACACGCCGGCCACGCCGTACCTCAACTGGACGCTGGCCCGCCGGCACTTCGACGACCTGGACAACTTCGTGAGCGTCACGCGCCTGTACGAAAACTTCCGCCAAGACCCCCCCGAGGTGATTATTGACAAGCGGGGCATCGTGCCCAAGCTTTTCGACCGCATTCCGGCCCTGGGCAACGCCTACCGGCAGCAGGGCAACACCAACGTGTACGTACGCCAGGGACCCGGCAGCAGCCGCCAGGCCGCCGCGGGGAATAAGAAGTGAGCAGTGAACAATAGGCAGTCGGCAATCGGCAGTCGGCAATAAGCAGTACGTGAACGTTACCGACTGCTCATTGCCTACTGCCTACTGCTTACTGCCTACTGTCAATTGCCTTCAGACACCGATCTTCTCGACCCGTTGGACGTGACGGCCGCCTTCGAAGGGGGTGCGCAGGAAGACGGAAACGCATTCCCGGGCTTCGTCGAGGGAAATGAACCGGGTGGGCAGGCACAGCACGTTGGCGTTGTTGTGCCGGCGGGCCAGGGCCGCCAGTTCGGCATTCCAGCACAAGGCCGCCCGTACGCCGGGGTGCTTGTTGGCCGTAATGGCTACGCCGTTGCCACTGCCGCACAGGAGAATGCCGAAATCAAACGTACCCTTCTGGATGGCCTTGGCCAACGGGTGGGTGAAATCGGGGTAATCCACCGAATCCTCGCTGAACGGACCAAAGTCCTTGCAGGGAATGCTTTGCTCCTTTAACAGGCGGCGCAGTTCTTGCTTGTAAGCGAACCCGGCGTGGTCGCCCCCAATTGCTACAAATAGCATGGCTGAATGTGGTTTTGGTGTAGAATTTCCAGTCTTTCTGGCCTCAACATTCGGACCAAAAAGGCCCCCCGTGCCCCCGGACCGGTAATAATTACGCGGGCAAAATGCGCCGGATCGCGGAATTTGCCGGAAAATCGCCGGTCCGCCCGCCGCAACCGGCCGCTGCCCGCGCAGATGTGGGAGAAAACCGGCAGATTTACGGTTTGACGCACCACCATGTCGCTCTACGCCATCTCGCCGGTTGACGGCCGTTACCAACGCCAGACCGCTCCCCTCCAGCCGTATTTTTCCGAAGCCGGGCTCATCCGCTACCGGGTACGGGTGGAAATCGAGTACTTCATCGCCCTCTGCGAACTGCCGCTGCCGCAACTGGCGGGCTTTCCGCCCGAAGGGTTCGCCGCCCTGCGCCACGTGTACGAGGTGTTCGACGAACCCGACGCCCGGGCGGTAAAGGAGATCGAACGCACCACCAACCACGACGTGAAGGCGGTCGAATACTTCATCAAATCGAAGATGGAGGCGCTGGGGCTGGGGGCTTTCGGCGAATTCATCCACTTCGGCCTCACCTCGCAGGACGTCAACAACACGGCCATTCCGCTGCTGCTCAAGGAGGCGATGCAACACGAAATCTGGCCCGTGCTGCGGCAGGTGGTGGAAAAACTCGACGGCCTGGCTACAGCCTGGGCCGGCGTGCCGATGCTGGCCCGCACGCACGGCCAGCCCGCCTCGCCCACCCGGCTGGGCAAGGAGCTGAAAGTGTTCGTGGAACGGCTGGAACGGCAACTGGAAGCCCTGGCGGCGGTGCCCTTCGCGGCCAAGTTCGGCGGGGCCACGGGCAACTTCAACGCCCACCACGTGGCTTACCCGGCGGTGGATTGGACGGGCTTCGCCAACCGGTTCGTGAACGACACGCTGGACCTGACCCGGAGCCAGTATACCACCCAAGTCGAGCACTACGACCAACTGGCCGCCTTCTGCGACGCCCTCAAGCGCATCCATACCATCCTCACCGACCTCAACCGCGACGTGTGGCAGTACGTTTCGCTCAACTACTTCAAGCAGAAGATCAAGGCCGGCGAGGTGGGTTCGTCGGCCATGCCGCACAAGGTAAACCCGATTGATTTTGAAAATTCGGAGGGCAACCTGGGAGTGGCCAACGCCCTGCTGGAGTTCCTGGCGGCCAAACTGCCCGTCTCGCGCCTGCAACGCGACCTGACCGACTCGACGGTGCTGCGCAACCTCGGCGTGCCGCTGGCCCACGCCCTGATTGCCTACGGGTCGCTGCTCAAGGGGCTCGGCAAGCTCGAACTGAACCAGGCCGCCATTCACCAGGACCTGGAAGACAACTGGGCCGTGGTGGCCGAAGCCCTCCAGACGATCCTGCGCCGCGAAGGGTTCCCCAAGCCCTACGAGGCCCTCAAGGAACTCACCCGCAAAAACGAAAAGATCACCGCGGCGGCCATCGGCTCGTTCATTGACGGCCTGGCCGTATCGGAAGCGGTAAGGGCGGAACTGCGGGCGGTGACACCGTTCAACTACACGGGCATTACGGGGTAGGGGAGGGAATTACCCGTAAGTCTATTTCCCTGATCCAGCCCATTTTCCGGGTCGGAATGTCATCCTTCGGGTAGAGCAGGGTTTCGTCGAGTTCCCGGCCGGGCATCATTTCCACGTAACACCACCGGGTGCCCGTACGGTCGGTTTCGGTGCTCCAGGCGTACCCTTCGGCGCCAGCCAGGTACGTTGCCAGCGCATTTCCGCAACCCACCGCGTCGTAAATGACCGTAGTTGTATCTTCCACCGCCGGCGCCGACCGCAGGGGGGTAAAATCAGGGCCGGTAACCACCCGGCGCGGCGTGCTTAACACGCGGTTGCGGGGCATTTGCCCAAAGCTGGCTTTGGCCTTCTGGTACACCGGGGAAGCCGAGAAAGCCGCGCTGATCTGGTACCGGGTCTCGTATTCGACGTAATCGGCGCAGCAGCCCAGATCGAGCATGGTGAGGGCTTTCAGCCGCCCCTTTTCGATTTCGATGGCTTTTACGTACTGGTATTTCTCCAGCACCTTCTCGTACGCTCCGTTCCGCTCCAGGAATACCTGGGCATTCGTTGACTCGCCGCCGCTGTACCCCTCCACGATGGCATCCAGCCGCCCGTCGCCATTCAAATTCATCAGGTGGACCGTCTGTTCGAAAGGAGAACCCGTGTAGTAGGCGTTCGTAAAGATGTACGCGAAGTGCTTTTTGAGCTTTTGCACGATGGCGGTTCGTTCGGCCGTGTCCAGGTCTGCTTCGTACTGCTGCCAGTTGATGCGGTCCCGTTCCCCGATGGGGCTGAACGTGACCCAGCCCCCTTTTTCGGGCGCCGTTGCGCCGTGCGCCATGGGCCGATGAATCGTATTTTTATGAATTTGAAAATAGCGGCCGTAACCAAGGTCCGGCTGGCCGTCCGCGTCAAATGCCAGCACCAGTTTGTCCTGCCAGATGGTGAGGGTGTCCGGGATGTAGTCATTGGCGTAGGGCGGGTCCAGGAAGATGATCCGGTCGTCTTGGCGTGTGTACTTGCCCTTGAAGTGCTCCTGGGAGTACAGGGTCTGGGCAACCATTTCAAACCGGCCGTTTTCCCGCAGGGATAAATGCAGGCCGGAAAGGTCATCTTTCAGCCCGGCCTCCAGCACGGTAGAGCTTTTGAAGTATTCCGTGTTGGCGAGGCTCAACATGACGATCAATGCGAAGAGCCCCCCGCCGGTTTTGGCCGCTTTGTAATTTTCTCTGTCAATGGCTACTACAACGCCCGCAACGAAAACCAAGCCCAGCAGCCCCAACAACGGCAGCGTGGTAAGCGGCTCTACTTCTTCCGGGAAAACCAGGCCCAACGCAATCGGCAGGCCGGTTGCCAGGATCAGCAGCAGCAGGGGGTTGACCTTCTTTGTCATTGTTTAATCCGTAGCGGAATGTTTTATCGCTTCCCGTTCACTGACCACGCCGGCGGGAATGAATTTCAGGGGGAAGGCTTCCGCGGAGAGCGTTCCTAAAAAAGAGAGCGTTCCCGCAAACAACGGGTGTTCGGGGTCTCCCGCAACGGCGGGTGCTACCCGCAGAGCGGCTAAATCCAGCACGCAATCCCCGTATCGGTCACGCAAGATCACTTTGTTCGTATCCGCCACGGAGCGGTACAGCAAGACCCGCGTCCTGCCGCCGGTGTTCATGGGCAGGTCCAGGGTGGCCAGTTCTTTGCCGCTTCTGGCCGTCCCGCCAAACACGACCACCCGCTGGTCGTACTCGGCCATGCCCAGCGGGTGTGCCGGCCGCGTCTGCAATGCGAGGGAGTAACCGTTGCCCACGGCGACCGGCCCGGAAGAATCCCACTGCCAGAAGGACCAGCCCCGGTTGGGCGGGAAAAACCACATGACCACGTCGAGGAGGAGAAAAAACAACAAGCCAAAAAACCCGGCCAGCAGGATTTGGCGGAGCCAATGTATGAAGCGCATGGTGTTTAGAGTGTTCAAAAATGCTTTTACCCGCACCGGCCCCAATGCGCCACCCATATTACTCGGACAGCACGGCCATTTCGCTGATCGCCGGGTTGTTTACGTAGTACCTGATTTGTACCGTATCGGCCGGATGGAGCTTGTAGGAATGATCGAGCCGGTGCTCATAATACCGTCCGTTGATGTGATAACTGTACACAAGGTATTTGCGGCCCTTCGCGTCACGATAGCTCCGGATAACTGCGGTCGTGGTGGCGTTGCGCTGTTCCATAAGGTAATTGTTTATTACCCCGGAACCTTCAAAAATGACAACAAGCGCCGGGATCGGGTACAGCCACCACTGCCGTAAAATGTACTTATACTTATTCACTTTCTGGCCCTTGCGCCTGGATTTGGGGGGCTTTACCGCATCATCATCAACGTCAATGGGCAGAAGCTTGTAGAAATAGATGAAGACCCCACCTAATACGGCAGCCCTGGCTAATCCAAAATAAACGCGGGAAAAGTCAACGTACGTCGCCACCAGGTAGCCGCTGATCAGCAGCAGCGTAAAGGAGAGTATGGCAGGAACCGGTTTCATTTTTTAAGGGACGCATTCAGTACGGCTTTCCGTGAAAGGGCCGCCGGCTTACCTTTCGGGTTTACAGTCCCGCACGGGTTGATGCAAAAGCAAGAAGAAGACGGATGCGATCATGACAACGAACCGGACAAACGGATTCCCGGCGTACGGATACGCCCTAAAAATTCTCCCGCACCTCGTTTTTGAGGAACTTCAGGGCGCGGCCGGTGGGGTCTACTTCTTCGGCGATGATGGTTTCGAACACCCGGCGGGCCAGGTCCATGCCGCGGGCGTCGGGGCCCACCTGGCCGGCGGCGTTGTTGATGAGCACGATCACTTCTTCCATCGCCCCTTTTACCTGGTACCACGCGTCGTCGCTCATGTACACCTGCTGCGAAAGGTTGTGGCCGAACTCCTCGCGAATTTCCGACAGCAGCAGCCCGTGCAGCTCGGGGGCCGAGAAGTCGCCGTTGTTGGCACGCAGGATCAGGTTGTTGGGCGTGATGCGTTCGAGGAACAGGCACATCCGTTCGTAAGCCTGTAACCGCAGGGGCAGGGTGATGTCGGTGTTCTTCAGCTTGATGTCCACTAGCCGCCGCTCGAAGTCCTTCTTGAGAAAGGCGTTTACGGTCAGGTACATTCCGTACAGCACCAGGGCAGCGGGCAACAGGACTTTTACGAGATCGGGTAGTACTTCCATGCGGTACGTAGGAGGCAGTGAATTAATTGGCGTTAATGCTTGTTTCAAAGCTAATTAAAATTCACGCACTCCTTAAAATCCGGTAAACTTACAAACTCCAGAAAGGCTTCCCCATCCCATGCCAGTTACCAAGGACACGCAATGCCCGGTGGTTATTACACCGGAAGCCCTGTCGCAGATCCGGCAGATCATTTACCAGAAAGGCATCGCCACGGGCACGTACGGCCTGCGCATCGGCACCAAGGGCGGGGGTTGCGCCGGGGCCTCGTTCCTGCTGGGCTTCGATACGCCCAAATCTACCGACCAAACTTACCAGGTGGAGGAAATCCCGGTTTTTATCGAAAAGAAGCACCTGATGTACGTGCTGGGCCTCGAACTCGACTACCAGAGCGGCGAGGAAAGCGGCTTTGTCTTTCAGAATAAGGGGTAGTAGTAAGTAGTTAGTGGTCAGTCGTAAGGGGATCGGGAAGGGGGCGTACGGGGTCAGGGTTGATGGGGGATGTGAGGAAGGAGGGGGGCGTCCCGACTGGGCGGTTGCCGTCCCGACCCACTTGCCACGCATCCCTTTTGGTGAACCCCGTTCATTAGCAGGTGAAAAAGCGGGTTTACGGGGCTTCGTCTCCGGGGAAGATGCGTATACGCAGGCGCACACCAAACCCCAACGGAGATGAAAGAAATTGAATCGGTCGTACAGCAGGTCGTCGGCAAGGGCGGCGCCGAACTGGAAATCTGGCAGGTTTTGCTCAGGGCCCTGATCGTCTACCTGGTGGCCCTGGTCATCATCCGGCTCGGCAAAAAGCGCCTGCTCGGCGGCAGTTCGGCCCTCGACGTGATCCTGGGCGTGGTGATCGGTTCCATGTTCAGCCGCACGATCCACAGCGCCGTGCCGTTCCTGGGCAGCATCGTGGCCGCCCTGTTGCTGGTGGGCCTGCACGGGATGTTCGCCTTTATCGCCATGCGCCGCAAAGGCTTCGGCAGCGTGGTGAAGGGGCACCCGCGGCAACTGGCCAGAGACGGGCAGATTGACCCGGACGCCATGCGCGTGCACGACATCACCGAGGAGGACCTCAAGGAAGCCATGCGGCTCAAACTCAATTCGGAGGACATCGCGCAGGTGGAGTCGGCCACGCTGGAAAGAAACGGGAGCATCAGTTTCGTGACCAAAAAAAGGGAGCCCCGCATTGTGGAGATCGAAGTGAAAGCAGGCGTGCAGCGCGTCCGGCTCGAAATCAGTTGAGAGAAACAAACCTATTGTATGATTCCCATTCCAAGCCTTGCCGAAAAAACGCCCGTCGGGCTATCGCCCATGCGGGAGCGGCTCCTGTTGCTCATCCTGGCCGTCATCCAGTTTACCCACATCATGGATTTCGTGGTGATGATGCCGCTGGGCGACCAGCTCCGCAAGGCCTTCGCCATTGACGCCCGCCAGTTTGGCCTGCTGGTATCGGCCTACACGTTCAGCGCCGGCATCTTCGGCTTCGCGGGCTCCTTCTTCATTGACCGGTTCGACCGCAAAACCGCCCTGCTGACCCTGTACGGCGGCTTTATCGTCGGCACGTTTTCCTGCGCCATTGCCCCCACGTACGGCATCCTGATGACGGCCCGCATCCTGACGGGGGCTTTCGGCGGCATGCTCGGCGCCCTGGTGCTGGTCATCATCGGCGACGCCATCCCGTTCGAGCGGCGGGGCCGGGCCACCGGCGCGGTCATGTCGGCGTTTTCGTTTGCCTCCAGCGTGGGCGTGCCGCTGGCGCTGTACGTGGCCGACCCCGGCCGCTTCAACTGGCACGGGCCCTTTTTCATCCTGGCGGCGCTCAGCTTGGTGTTCCTGGGCGTGGGCATCTGGAGCATTCCGAGCCTGCGGGGCCACCTGGTCAACGGGCAGCGCAAAGACCCCCTGGCGGCCATCAAGACCATCGTGAGCACCCCGAGCCAGCAGTGGTCGCTGGCCCTGATGGCCGTGCTCATGCTGTCGGCCTTTTCGATCATCCCGTACCTGGCCATGTTCGTCATCTCCAACGTGGGCTTCAAGCAGTCGGAACTGTTCTACGTGTACCTCACCGGCGGCATCTTCGGCTTCTTCGCCTCGATGGTGGCGGGCCGCCTGTCCGACCGCTACGGCAGCATCCGGGTATTTTCGGTGTCGTGCGTGCTGGCGGTCATTCCCATGCTCATCATCACCAACCTGGGGACCACGCCCATCCCGGCGGCCCTGGCCGTGTTTGCTTTCTTTTTCATTTTCAACAACGCCCGCATGGTGCCGGCTACGGCCCTGGTGACGTCCAGCGTGGCGCCGCAGACCCGGGCGGGGTTCATGAGCATCAACGCGGCCCTGCGCGACGTTACCTCGGGCTGCGCTTCGTTCGTGGGCGGGATGATCATTGCGCAGGGCGAAGGCGGACGCATCCTCCACTTCGGCTGGGTGGGCGTATTTGCGGCCGTCACGGCCCTCAGTTGCGTGTGGATCGTGCGGAACATTAAGCCGGTTTCCTGATCGTTGCGTAATTTGGGCGGCAAAGCATCAAGCGGGTTGGTTGCCCGCGGGGTAAGGTGACTCTTTTCGCCGTACTCTTTACACTTGCCTTGACGGCTTGCTCACTTGTACCCCCAAAGCCTCTCCCAGCATGGAAACGATTTTTCACCGGGTCAGCAGCCCCGAATTCATGCCGCACGGGCATTGTTACTACTGGGAGCCTTACATCCTGTGGTCGCACGCCATCTCCGACGGCATCATTGCCCTGGCCTACTGCGCCATTCCGCTCACGCTGCTCTACATCTTCCGCAAGCGGAAAGACTTTAAGTTCGTCTGGGTGATGGTGCTGTTTGCGGTGTTCATCTTCGGCTGCGGCATCACCCACGTGTTCGACGTGGTCACCATCTGGAACCCCATCTACCGGCTCGACTCGGTGGCCCGCATCGTGACGGCGCTGGCTTCCATCGGCACGGCGGCGGTGCTGGTCAAACTCACGCCCAACATCGTCGCCATTCCCACGGCCGAGCAGTGGGTGCGGGTCAACCAGGAACTGCGGGCCCAGTTGCTGGCCTTGCAGGAGAAAGACCGCACCATCGAGGCGTTCCGCGAATTTGAATCCCTCACCGAAACGCTGCCCCAACTGGTGTGGACCAACCTGGCCGACGGCACGGCCCGCTTCTTCAACCAGCGGTGGTACCAGTACACGGGACTTTCCTTCGAAGCGTCCATTGAACGGACCCTTGAAAAAGCCGTGGCGGCGCACCAGCTGCCGGCAATCCTGGCGGCGTGGCGGGAAGCCCTGGCGCGGC
>CADCTQ010000251.1:321-3200 GCA_902805615.1 uncultured Cytophagales bacterium | reverse complement strand
ATGGAGTTCACCAGCGGCCGGAACTGCTTGTAGATGCTGCCCGCCTGCCCGTTGGTGTAGGTCTTGTTGTTGTAGGAGTCGAGCACTTGCAGCTCGTAGCCGGCGTCGCCTTCCCCGGTGGAGGCCAGGAACAAGCCGCTGTTGCCCCGGCCCTGTCCTTCGCCCGTGATCTTTTCGGGAATCTGCCATTCAATGTGCAACTGGTAGTCCCCGAACGACTGCTTCGTCTGGATGTTGCCGGTGCCCTTTTTAACCGTAAACACCCCGCTGGCTACCGTCCACCCCGCCGGCGACTGCGGGTTTTTGGAGGACGTCCACTGGTCCAGGTTTTTGCCGTCGAACAGGATGAGGGCGTCGGAGGGAGGGAGGTCGTTGGTTTTACCGGCCGTGACCACTTTGGGCACCGGTTCCCAGAATTCGGTCATCTGGGGTGTCATCTTGGGGGGCTCGGCGGGCTGCTGGGCAAACGCGGCCGTGGCCGTCAGCACAAACAAAAAAGGGAACGTTGCGCGCATAAAGAAAAGAGGAGTAGGGGGTTTGGTGAAAGGATAAGGCATCGGAAATACCACTGGGCGCTAATATACACCATTCGGGAAAATATTGGGAAATAAGCAGATGAGCAGCGCAGTGGGCGTGCGGATGGTCCACCAACCGGAAGCGGTCAGTGTCTCATTGACCGCGGCAAAGCCGACGCTGGCCGCGGCCCGGGACTAACCCGTGAAGGGGTGCCGACCACCCTTAGGGTCGTTGCTGCCGTCAGTGTCTCACTGACGGCCCCCGACCGCAACAAAAAAAGCGGCGCATCCCGTGCGCCGCCTCTCAATACTCAATACCAAGTACCCAATCCCCCTACTTCGCCTTCGGCATTTCCGCCAGCAGCTTCTCGTTCAACTGCACGTAGTCGTCGTTCTTGGCCGTTTTCGCCAGTTCGATGGATTTGCGGGCCGTGGCTTCGGCGTTTTTGTAATCCTTCAGCTTGGCCTGCAAGCGGGCCTTCTGGTGCAGTTGCCAGAACTTAGGGTCCGTTTGAGTGGCCTTGTTCATCCAGGTCAGGGCCTGGTTCAGGTCCTTGTTGTTGTCCATGTAATACACGGAAGCGGCAAACAAATCGTTGGGGTTGGCATTGGGATTGTCAATCACTTTCTCCTTGATCTGGGCCATCACCTTGCTGTCCACGTCGGTTTCCAGTTTAAGGGTCGCCTTCGTGTTTTCCCACTTGATGTTCAGGTTCGCCGTGTTGGTGGTCAGGTCCGAAAAGTCAATGGTGAACGTTTCGTAGGGAGCGGCCGTCTTGGCGGGCTTCACCTTGAAGCGGGCAACGTCTTCGGCCTCCTTGTAGTCGTTTTCACCCGCCTTGGCGTTCTTGTTGAGCATCACAGTCCATTCGTCCTTGCCGGGAATGGTGAACAGCGAATACTCACCAGCGGGCACCTTGGTGCCGTTCACGGTTACTTCTTCGCTGAAGGTCAGTTTGGTGGCGGCATTGGCGCCGGTACGCCACAGCTTGCCGTAGGGCCGCAGGCCGCCGAAAATCTGGCGTCCCCGGGCACTGGGCCGGGAGTAGGAGACGCTCACGTCGGCCAGGCCTACTTTCTGGGTAACGGTGGCCGACGGGCTGGGCTGCGGCATGGCGATCTGGGCAAACGCCCCGGGGGTAACAAACAGGGAAACGGCAAACAATGCCAGGAGGAATCCTTTTTTCATAGTGAATCGGTTGTTCAATGTATAAATCTCCGCAAATGTAAGGAAAGAGTCATTAGAATTCAGGCGGAAGACACAACACGGGGCACCCGGGATGCCGGGGCACGCACAGTCTCCCGTCTTACCTACGAAAAGCCGAGCACCTTGCGGACGCGGTCCAGCGTGCTGCGGGCAATGGCGCGGACTCTGGCTTCGCCCTCGGCCAGGCGGGCATCCAGCTCCGCCGGGTTGTTCATGTACCGGTTGAACACTTCGCGCGGACCGGCGAATTTTTGCAGCATCAGTTCGTACAGGGCCGTTTTGGCGTGGCCGTAGCCGTAGTTGCCCCCCAGGTAGTGCTGCCGCATCTGCTCGACCTGGGACGGGTCGGCCAGCAGCGAATACAGTTTGAACACCGTATCCGCATCCGGGTTCTTGGGCGCTTCCAGGGGCGTGCTGTCGGTTTTGATGGACATCACGGCTTTCTTCAACTCCTTCTCGGGCAGGAAAATGTCAATGGTGTTGCCGTACGACTTGCTCATCTTCTGCCCGTCGGTACCCGGAATCGTCATCACTTGCTCGTCAATCCGCGCCTCGGGCAGCACGAATACCTCGCCGTACCGGTTGTTCACGGTGCTGGCAATGTCGCGGGCAATCTCCAGGTGCTGCAACTGGTCTTTGCCCACGGGCACGAGGTGGGCGTCGTACAGGATGATGTCGGCGGCCATCAGGACGGGATACGTAAACAGCCCGGCGTTTACGTCCGCCAGCCGGTCGGCTTTGTCCTTGAAGGACGTGGCATTTGCCAGCATCGGGAACGGCGTGAAGCAGCTCAGGTACCAGGTCAGTTCGCACACTTCGGGAATGCGCGACTGCCGGTACAACAGGTTTTTGTCGGTATCGAAGCCGAACGCCAGCCACGTGGCCGCCACGGCATTTACGTTCTGGACCCGCGTTTGGGCGTCTTTGACGGTGGTAAGCGAATGCAGGTCGGCAATGAAGAAGAACGATTCGTTGCCGGGCTCCTGCGACAGGCGGATTGCCGGGACAATGGCGCCGAGGATGTTGCCCAGGTGGGGGGCTCCTCCCCCTGAACTCTGAATGCCCGTTAAGATTCTGGCCATGCTCGAAAAGGAATTGGGATGGGTGGCAAATCTATGGATTCCGGCGCAGCTTTTGGGCATTTTGGCTAGTTTTGA
>CADCTQ010000251.1:0-311 GCA_902805615.1 uncultured Cytophagales bacterium | reverse complement strand
CCCATTACCCACTGCTTATTGTTATTGCTTACTGCTTATTGCCCACTGCCTACTCCTCCCGCCCGTGCCACCCCTCCTCCGCGTACTCCTGTTTCCCTTCGCCTGGCTCTACGCCCTGGTGATGGCCGTGCGGAACAAACTCTACGACCTGAACCTCAAAAAGACGCACCGCTTCCCGGTGCCCGTGCTGGGCGTGGGCAACCTTTCCGTGGGCGGTACCGGCAAAACGCCCCACGTCGAGTACCTCGTCCGCCTGCTGGGGGCGCAGTACCGGGTCGCCACGCTGAGCCGGGGCTACGGCCGGCAGACGA
>CADCTQ010000250.1 GCA_902805615.1 uncultured Cytophagales bacterium | reverse complement strand
CTACCGTTCCATCCTACCCATGAAAAAATTGATTGGCGTAATTTCATTCCTGCTGGCGAGTTCACTGGCAATGGCGCAGGCCAAACCCGAGGAAAAGGCGCCCGCCCAGCCCGTGGTCAACGCGTTTGACATCATGCAGCGCAACGCGGCCCAGAACACCAACTACGGCGTTTTCATGCGCATCCCTTCCATCAGTTCGGGCGTGTACACCCTGAAAAAGGGTGCAACCGACGGCCAGAGCCCGCACACCAAAGACGAAATCTACTACGTGGTGAAAGGGAAGGCCAAAATCCTCATCGGCAAGGAGTCGTACGACGTCAAAGAAGGTTCGCTGGTGTTCGTGGAAGCCTATAAGCCTCACAAGTTCTACGACATCACCGAAGACCTGGGCGTGGTTGTCGTTTTTTCCGCCGAACAACCGGCGCCCTCGAAGTAAACACCGGGGGCATTCCCGTTCCACGTTGTGCACGTGCGTGCCATCTACAAACATCCGCCATACGAACTGAAACTCGAACTATAACGCAACCTTTTTTTGCACCCACGCCCCACGCCTGTCCGGCCGGCGGCCCCGGGCGAGGGAGGAATGGTGCCCGAAACAGAACATGAAAACCTGGACCAAACACCTGACCAAACAATTGGGTGCCGCCGGCCTCGGCGCCATCCTGCTGGCGGCTTGTCAGGCGGAAGACCAACCGCCCAGTGATCCGCAACGGCAAGCCCTGCTCGTGGGAACTTGGCGGCAAACGTCCGTCTCCCCCGACTGCCCGGCTACGAACGAAAGAGAAGTGGCGTTCGACGCCGACGGCAAGCACCGCATCCGCACGAAGCTTACCGTCTACCCGTACAACCACATCTTGAACCGGTGGCGCCCGGCCGGGGATTCACTGCCGCCAGACAGCCTGGACCTCGGGCAGGAACTGACCGGTACGTACCAGGTCCGGGACGGCGTGATCCGGATGGACAACCGGCAGAAAGTCAAGTTGGTAGGGCGAGGTCCGACCGGCGCCGTGCAGTTCCGCGATTCGCTGGTGCCTTACCACCCGGCCCACTGGACGATCCGGCACCTCGATGCCGGCAGCCTGCGGGTGGAGGTGCAAAATCAAAACAACGGCTGGGCCCTGGATTGCCGGGAATTTACCTTTGAACGCGTGCAGTAGCGCCATCCGGGCCAACGCGGCGGCCGGGGCGTTCGTTCATAACACCAAAAATCATCAGCATGGGCAAGTTTTACGATTCCATCGGGCCGGCGCACCGGGCGTTCATCGAAAAGCAGCACGTCTTTTTCGTGGCTACCGCCCCGCTGGGTCCCGACGGCCGCATCAACCTGTCGCCCAAGGGCCTCGATTGCTTCCGGGTGCTGCCCGACGGCCGCGTCGGGTACATGGACCTGGTGAGCAGCGGCAACGAAACCTCGGCGCACACCCTGGAAAACGGCCGCATCACCTTTATGTTCTGTTCCTTCGAAGGGTCGCCCCTCATCCTCCGGCTGTACGGCAAGGGCTTCGCGGTACTGCCCGGCACGGAGGCGTGGCCCACCTACGCCCCGCACTTTACCCTCTACCCGAGTACCCGCCAGCTCATCGTGGCCGACATTGACCTGGTGCAAACCTCCTGCGGCTTCGGCGTGCCGCTGTTCGGGTACGCGGGCGAACGGGACATTCATTTCGACTGGGCCGAAAAGAAAGGGGAGGAGGGCCTGGCCGAATACATCCGCCAGAAGAACCTCAAAAGTCTCGACGGCCTGCCCACGGACCTGGGTTTGCAGGCATGACAATATCAGGCACGACCACATCAGGCACGACAACATGGAAAAGCTATTTACCCGTCAGTACGACTTGCTGCAAGGCGCCCGGGGCGTACTGCTCGACTACTGCGAAACGCTGGCGCCGGAAGACTTTACCCGCGAACTGAAGGACTTCGGCCGGGGCAGCATCCGCAACCTGCTCGTGCACACGGTAAGCACGTACCGGCAGTGGCTGGAAGTGTTTGCCCGGAACCAGCCCGTTGTGTTCACGGAGCCCGGGGCGGTACGGGATGCGGCGGAAGCCCGGCGCCTGTTTGCCCAGGCGGACGCCGCCGTGGAGTCGTTCATCCGGCACTTCCGGGAGGCGTACGACACGCCCATCACCGGCCAGCTCCGGGGACAGACCGTGACGGCTACCCCCACCACGTTGTTTACGCACGTGATCACGCACGAATTTCACCACAAGGGTCAGATTGCTTCCATGAGCCGGCACCTGGGCTACCTCCCGCCCGATACGGACGCACTGCGCTCAAAATGACCGGAGCGGAGCATCGCAGGGCGAACGCAGTGTACGCCTGCGCGGCATTTGCTTCCCGCCGCATTGTCCCGGGGCTGATTTCCCGAATGGTGCAACAACGGCCCCGCGGCTGGAACGGATCGTGAAATTTTTGTTGGCAAGCACCAAACCTGCGGGGCATTTCCGGTGTCCTGCTTCCCGGTACCATCCTCCATCTGCCTGATCCATTCAATCCATCCAAACCGATGAAAAAGACATTGTTGTACTTCCTGGCCGGCATTGGCCTGTTGACAATGCCCGCCGCCTGCGTGCTGACGGATGACAAGGACATTAACCAGCAATGCACCCAGGGCTGCATTACGGTCACGGGCCGGTTCATCACCGAGGCGGGCACCAGGGGCATCCCGGACTTGCCGCTGGAACTCAAATGGAGTAATACGGGCATGCTCGGGGGGACGAGGAGGCAGATTGCCACCACTAAAACGGATGCCGACGGTAATTACACATTCCGTTTCTTTGCGAAGGATGGCGAACTGAACAGTGGCCGTTTCAGCGTATCGTTTAATTCACACTACCCCCGGGAGACGTACGTAGACCTGATCTACAAGTATTTTACCTTGTATAACCTCAAGCGGGATACCACGGTACAGGTTAACTTTCTCATTCCCAAAGCCGGCCGGCTGACGCTGCGCCTTAAAAACCGGGACCAGGTTACCGAACCCAACAGCCTGGTTGTCAGAGTACTCTACCAGGAAGGATATTTGAGTGAAAAGGGCTTATACGAGTCGGGTGGGTTGGACGCAGCACGCAGCGACCAGGCTACCATTACCGCGGCCGACAACCAGTGGAATTACCTGGAAATCTATAAATTCAAGGACGGCAAGCATACTTTCGCCCGGGATTCCGTCTTTGTCCCCTCCGGCCAGACGCCGGTTGTGGAGTTGGAATATTAACAACGTACATTTTCTGAACATTGAAACCAGAAATTGTTACCCAATTACGGGCTTACCGGGAGGAAGGCAAATGTCCCAACCTTCCGGCCCTAACTCCGTCTTACGACTAATCACTCACTACTTACCACTCTCTTATGCAATACCGAACCTTTGGGCGTACCGGCTGGCTGGTCAGCGAAATTGGCTACGGCATGTGGGGCCTGGCCGGCTGGACCGGCAACGACGACAACGCCATCCAGCGGTCCCTCGACCTGTCGGTGGAACTGGGCTGCAACTTCTTCGACACGGCCTGGGGCTACGGCGCGGGCAAAAGCGAACAGATCCTGGGCAGCCTGCTCCGGAAACACGCCGGCAAAAAACTGTACACGGCCACCAAGATTCCGCCCAAAAACTTTACGTGGCCCTCCCGGCGCGGCTTTTCCCTCGACGAGTGTTTTCCGCCCGACCATATCCGCGAATACACCGAGAAGAGCCTCAGGAACCTGGGCGTGGAGACCATTGACCTCCAGCAGTTCCACGTGTGGGAAGACGCCTGGGCCGCCGATGAACGCTGGCAACGGGTCGTGGAAGACCTCAAAAAGGAAGGCAAGATCCGGGCAATGGGCGTGAGCATCAACCGCTGGGAACCCTGGAACGCCCTCGACACGCTGCGGACGGGCCTGGTTGACGCCGTGCAGGTGATCTACAACATCTTCGACCAGAACCCCGACGACGCGCTGCTCCCGCTGTGCGAAAAGCTGAACATCGGCGTGATTGCCCGCGTGCCCTTCGACGAAGGCACCCTCACCGGCACGCTGACCAAGGACACGACCTTTCCGCCCGACGACTGGCGCAGCACGTACTTCGTGCCCGAAAACCTGCATTCGAGCGTGGAACACGCCGACCGCCTCAAGCCGCTGGTGCCGCCCGGCATGAACATGCCCGAAATGGCCCTGCGCTTTATCCTCAGCCACCCGCAGGTGCACACCACCATTCCCGGGATGCGCCAGGAAAAGCACGTGCGGTCCAACATCGCCGCCAGCGACGGCAAAGGGCTGCCCGGCCCACTGGTCGGCGAACTCAAAGCCCACCGCTGGGACCGCGAACCGACGGAGTGGTCGCAGTAGAGTCGCAAGTCGTTGAACAGTCGTAAGTGGGATCGGGAAGGGGGCTTTCCCGGTTACAACTTACGGCGCTGCACTTTATAATTATGTAGGCGAAATGCGCTAAATTGACGTTGCACTTATAGTCACCATAAGCGGGAAATATGTACATCCAAAAAGTAGAACTGGAGAACATTCGGTCCATTAGGCACTTCGAAATGGAGTTCGAACGTCCTCAAGGCTGGCATGTATTAATTGGGGATAACGGTGCCGGCAAATCCAGTATCATTCGTTCGATTGCCCTGGCATTGGTAGGGCCGGAACAAGCTTTGGGCCTCCGCGCCGATTGGAACGACTGGCTGAATAACCAATCCGAAGAAGGAAGGATTCTGCTTTGCATTGAGAAGCACCAGGTAGATAAACAAACTGGTGGTGCGGCCCTGGAACATAAGCTCATTCCTAGTGTGCTGATGTTCAAACGTAATAAAGAGCTTGTGGGTCTTTCAAGCAATGCAGACAAAAAGTCTAAAGCCCCGAATCCAACAAGATTCAATTGGGGCCTGGGGGCTGGCTGGTTCTCAGTGGGGTACGGACCCTACCGGCGCTTCGCCGGGGGAACTCAGGAATGGGCCAAAGTATTTTATTCCCAACCCAGATTAGGCGCCCATTTATCGGCATTTGGTGAAGACGTTGCCTTGACTGAAGCAACCGAATGGCTGGTAAAGTTGAACTACCAACAATTGGAGGAAAGTAAGCCAAATACCACCATTGAAGCAGTAACGGCATTGGTGAACTCTCCTGACTTTTTGCCACACGGTGCCAAATTATCCAGGATAAGTTCGAGTGGAGTGGTATTCACCGATGGAAATGGCATAGACATACCCGCTACGCAGATGAGTGACGGGTATCGTTCCATTCTAAGCCTCACTTTTGAGTTGCATCGTCAGTTGGTCCGAGTGTACGATGAGAAAAGCGTATTCGGAAAAATTCTGAAAGGCAATATGGTGATTGACCTTCCGGGCGTGGTACTGATTGATGAAATAGATGCTCATCTGCATCCGACCTGGCAGACCCGTATCGGGCAATGGTTTACCAAATACTTTCCCAACATTCAATTCATTGTGACCACCCATAGCCCGCTGGTGTGCCGTGCCGCCGAAAATGGGGCGATCTGGCGACTGGCGGCACCGGGAGGCGAAAGAAAATCCAGCCTGGTAACCGGAACGGATCGGGACCGCCTAGTTTATGGAAACATACTGGATGCGTACGGAACGGAACTGTTTGGTTCTACGCCCGTCCGCTCTGTGCAATCAAATGAGAAGTTGGAGCGCCTCGGAAAACTGAATATGTTGTCGGCACTAGGTAAGCTTTCCAGCAAAGAGGAAGATGAACGATTAACGCTCCAAAGCATTTTGTCTACTGATGATCCGACTGGTTTCTAAAGATTTACCTCCGGATGTGCAGGCGCAACTAACGGGTTTGCAACAAAAAGTTGATGTGTGAGCAAAGTGAAGCCAACGACGTAGAGCACATCTACCCCAAATCATTCTTCCCGGAATACGCCTTTGATTGGAACAATTATTTGCTTGCCTGCAAGCCGTGCAATCCGGCTTACAAACTGGACACCTTCTTTGTACTGGACGCACAGGATGATGCAGTCAAATTAGAGCGAGGGGTTCAACCGCCCCACCAAACGTTTGCCTTCATCAATCCCCGAACGGAAAATCCCAACGACTGGATGATCTTGAATACGCTCACCTTTAGGTTCGACCTGTTGCCTGATCTAAGCAAGAGGGATATCAATAAGGCCACCAAGACATTGGATGTATTACAGCTTAATATACGTGATACGCTACTCGCTGCCCGCAAAAGCGTCGCCCGGTACTATTATCAGCGCATGCAACTACTGGTCGACATTCTGGTCTCCACAACGAAGAACCAAGTTTTTCAATTGCTTACCCCTTACGATGAGTTGCTGGACCATCAAAAATCCCTCAATGAATTGAAAGAGGAGTTGAAGACCAGTTTTAAAAAAGACATTACCACTTATCAGCACCCTTCAGTCTGGCATGCAATTAAAGTAGTAGCCAGTAGGACGAGCCCAAAATGGAAAACAATCTTTGACCAATTACCCGAAGCTTTAAATTGGTAAAAGAGCAGCGAGGCCGTGGAAGAAGAAATGGCAGAAATCTTTTATGGGTGTATGCATTGAGGCTGACAGATGGAATGGTACGTAAAAGCGTTTACATCACCCCCATCCAAAGGGCAAAGGCATTTCGAAAAGAAAAAGTGGCGCTTTGCCTGCGCAAGACGGAGTCAACAAAGGTTTTATACCGTACTATACAAGATTGAATGGCATAAAACACCTTTTTATACCGTCTTGCGCAGGCGGAGTGCTGCTCTCAAGGTTCAAAGCGTCATTTCTTCTACAAATGATGGCGTAGTTTCCTTTTTTATTCCGTTATCTTCACGCCCTTCCAAAACGCCACGTAGCCTTCGATGTGCTTGGCGGCGTCTTTGGTTTGGGGATAGTACCAGGCGGCGTCGCGGTTGGTTTCGCTGCCCACCTGGAGGCTGTAGTAGGAGGCCACGCCCTTCCAGGGGCAAGTGGTGTGCGTGGCGCTGTCGCGCAGGAACTCCGCCTTGACGGCTTCTTTGGGGAAGTAGTGGTTGCCTTCCACCACCACGGTGCGGTCACTTTCGGCAATGACCTGGTCTTTCCAGATGGCTTTCATGGGATAAGTTGAAAATGGACAATGGACAATTGAAAATGGGGCGTACCCGCCGCTTCCGGTGACCGGTGGGACGGACGCAATGAATCCGCGGCAGACGCGACAAATCGCATCTCTGCGGGGACGCGGTTCGCGTATGGGTTGAATATACGAAAAACGGTTTCGCCGGAAGGTGGGTTTTGACGGTTTGTGCGTCCAGTGTCTCTCCGCGTAACTCCGTGCCCTCCGTGTCTCCGTGGTAAAACTTTTCCTCACGACAACCATCCATTCATCCAGTGGCTAATTCCTGTCCCGGGCCGAGGCCCGGGGCTCGTGGCGGAACAGGTAGCCGCCGAAGTTTTGCACGGGGCGGGCAAACGGAGCGTTGCGGCTGCCGTAGGGATTGCGGCTCAGGCGGGCGGCGCAGGCCAGGAACGTGAGGTCGTCGTTGAGGATGTTGGCGCGGTGGCCCGGCGAGGCCATCCACTTCTGCACCGACATGCGGGCAAACGCCGCGTACGTGAACGGCCGGAACGCCTTGCCCGTGCGGCAGTCGAAGTACCGGTACGTGCGGTCGGACTGCTGCCGGGGGCAGTACTGGCGCGGCATGTCAATGGTCGGAAACTGGGCAATGTTTTCGGCCGTCGCGTGGTAGTCGCCGCCGAACGTGCGGATGCGCTGGTCGGGCGTGCGGTAGGCGGCGCCGGTCTTGTTTTGGTGGTCGTAGAAGTTGCGGCTGATCATCGTGGTGGCGTGGTACGAGGCCGCCTCAAACAGCACCGGGTCGTAGCGGAAGGACGGCAGGCCGTGCGTGGCGCGCACCTCGTTGGTGGCGTGGAACAGCGCCGCGTCGAGCAGCTCGTAGTCCGGCGCGGTCAGGCTCATGGGTTGGTGCAGGTCGGGCAGCTTGAAAAATTCGGTGCGGGCCATGCGGTAGTACAGCGGGGCACGCTCCTGGCCCAGCAGCAGGGCCGGCAAAAGCAAAAAAAACGCGGCAAAAAAGATTCTCATGGGCAAAGCTGGGTAATGGCGATTGACGAAAAAGTGGATCAATTACTATGCCTAAGCGATTTTTGCCCCGAAAAGTTTAGGCAGGGAGCCCCCGGAAGGCCGGCCGGCCGGCAACCCGGTGGCACACCGCGCGGCATAACCATTGCGGGACTTATGCGTATGCCCGGCAAGGGACATCACCGGTACGGGTTGGCGCACTGCCCATCCTGCGCCCCCGGTGCGTCCGCTTTCTTCGTCCATGAAACAGCTTTTGATATTCCTGTGGTTGCTGGCCGGGCCGGCTGCTTTTGCGCAAGGCCCTCTTTTGCGGGGCCGCGTGGCCGACCCTACGGCCGGCGGTCTTCCGGCGGCGTCGGTCCAACTGCTGCAACCCCGCGACTCGTCGGCGGTGCTTTCCACCCTCACCGATGCGCAGGGAGGGTTCGGCTTTGCCGCCGTGGGGGAGGGGCAATACCTGCTCAAAGTGACTTTCGTGGGATACGCCCCGCACCTGCGCCCGGTAGCGGTCCCGGCCGGCACCGACACCCTCGACCTGGGCACGGTGGAACTGCGGCCGGTAGCCATTCAGCTCGACGAGGTGACCATCACCGGTGACCGCGAACCCGTGGTGATCCGGGGCGACACCCTGGAGTACAACGCCGGCTCGTTCGGCACCCAGCCCAACGCCAACCTCGAACAACTCCTCAAAAGATTGCCCGGCATGGAGGTGGGGGCGGACGGCAACGTGACCGTGCAGGGCGAAAACCTCACGCGCATCTTCGTGGACGGCAAGGAGGTGTTCGGCGGCAACCTGCAAATGGCCACCAAAAACCTGCCCGCCGACGCCATTGACAAGGTGCAGGTGGTGGAGGGCCGGTCGGAAGAATCGCGGTTTTCGGGCATTGACGACGGCCGCCGCGAGAAGGTGATCAACGTAACCCTCAAGGAGGACCGCCGCAACATGGGCTTCGGGAAAGTCACCGCCGGGGCGGGCACCGACCGCCGGTACGCCGCCCAGGGCAACTACAACCGCCTCAACGGGGGCAACCTGCTGTCGGTGACGGGATCGAGCAACAACGTCAACAACCTGGACCTCACCGGCAATGCGGCCGGCAACGAACGGGGGGGCGGTTTCCGCGGCCGGCCGGGACCGGCGGGCCTGCTTACCACCCACTCGGGCGGCGCCACGGCTTTCTACCAGCGCTCCCCCAAAACCAGCCTGAACGCCAACTACCTGTTCAACCAGTCCGACGCGGACGTGGAGAACAACCTCACGCGGCAGAACTTCCAGCCCGAAGGCACGGCTTTTTACTACGAACAGGGCCGGGAGCGCAACCGCAGCAGCCAGCAAAACGGGTTTGCCGGGCTGGAACGCCGCGACTCCCTCCGTACGTTCCGGCTGAGCGCCAATTTCAACCTCAACGACACCCGCGCGGACGGCTTCAGCAGCCGCCAGTCTTACGCGGTGGCCGATACGCTGGTCAACGAAGGGGAACGCAGTGCGATGGCCCGCAACCGGGGCGGCAACCTGAACGCCAACGCCTTCTACGGACACCGATTCGGCCGCAAGGGCCGGCTGTTCACGGCCAACGCCCAGTTGTCGGGCGACCGGGATGATGCCCACGGGGAGTCAACGTCCTTTACCCGGTTTACCGAAGGCACGCAGGAAGACCTGCGGCAGCAGAACACGCAGGACAACGAGGGCCTCAACGTGTCGGCGAAGTTGGCCTATACCGAGCCGGTGGGCCGCAAACAGTACCTGGAGGTGAGCTACCGGGTGGCAAGCCAGGTCACGCGGTCGGACCTGGAGGTGTACGACGTGTTCGACGAGGGACCCGCGTTCAACCCCGAACAAAGCAGCAACTTCGGCTCCCGTTTCGGCTACCAGCAGGCCGGCCTCACGTACCGGCTGGCCCGGGGTAAATTCAGCGCGTCGGCGGGGGCCGAGGCGCAGTTCTCAATGCTGACCGGGTCCTTCGGGGCGGCGGCCGAGGGCATCCGGCGCGACTTCCGGAACGTACTGCCCAAACTGACCCTCAACGGGCAGCTCGACAAATCCACCCGGATCGGGTTCTCGTACCAGACGTCCATCCGGGAGCCGTCCATCAACCAGCTGCAACCCGTGATCTCGCGCTACGACCCGCTCAACCAGTACGTAGGCAACCCCGCGCTGCGGCCCGAATACGTGCACCAGGGCGGGCTTACTTTTCAAACGCTGCGCAAGAAGTCGGGCCTGCTGCTGGCGGGCACGCTCAACCTGGCCTACGCCACCCACCCCATCACGGCATCGGTGACCATTGATGAATTGCAGGTGCGGACCACCCAGTACGTGAACGTGAAGGAGCGGCGGTCGCTGTCGGCCTTCGTGACCGTGAGCCTGCCGCTGAAGAAGCTCAACGGCCGTTTCAACCTCAACCCCTACTGGCAGGAGACGCAGGGCGTGAACCTGCTCAACGGCGAGGCCGGTACGGTCAACCAGCGGACGGCGGGGGGCCAGGCCGGCTATACGTACCGGTACAAACAGTACGTGGACGTGGGCGTACGCGCCAACCTTGCCGTGACCGCTTCCCGCTACGCGCTGCATGCGACCCGCAACCAGCTGCTGTTCAATACCGGTTACACGGGCGAGGCCACGTTCCACTTCCTCAAACGCTTCAGTGCGACGGGAGAATTGAACTATACCAAGTTCGTGTACAGCCAGGCCGGCTTTGGACAAGCGATCCCGATTTGTAATTTTTATATATCTGCCTTTCTGCTCAAGGGCAACCGGGCCGAGGCGCGGTTATCGGCCTTCAACGTGCTGAATCGCAATGTAGGCGTATCGCAAACCGCCAACATCAATTACGTGGAGCAGTCCACGCAGAACGCCCTGGGCGGTTTTTACCTGCTCAGCTTTACTTATAATATTAATAAGCAACGGTAAAAGTCTGCGGGCAAGTTGGTAAGCCGGGGTTGAAATAATCCAAAATCGAATCCGGGAAGCGTAAATCCGCCCGGAAAAGGCCGTAAAGTGTCACTTTTTGTATAAAGGACAGGACTTTTAAATGTGACAGGCCTCCTTTTGAGTGGCGGTAAATTGAACCCGGACCATACCCGTTACGCCGGTGCTTTGCGCATCGTTTACGCCCCTCGGGAGCGGTCCGGAGCGTGCATCGCCCGGCGGCGGCGAGGCAACTCATTTCGCATCTGGTAACAGTCATAACAGAAGCTAATTTTGTGAAATTAAAAAAAAGCAGGTCTGGTAGTCTGTAATGTAATTAATTCAGACTAAAAATCTATTTAGGTTTATGCTTTTTGCTTGGTGAAGCTTTTGGGCCACAGCCCGTCCGAACCGTGCGACAAATGTGATTTTTTTATTATTCATTTGAAACCTTTTGGGAGGTGGCGGCGTATGAACCGACATGTTTAACCAATCAACTTCAACCAGATTTATGAAAAAATTATTTGCAACTTTTGCCCTGGCCGCACTCATGCTGTTTGCCGTAGGTACCAACGATGCCCAGGCCCAGCAGCGGACCAACGTAGGTCAACTCGTTTCCGGCCTGATCAACGTTAACGTTGGCGCCGTTGCCGTAAACATTGGCGACATTACCCTTGAAGACCTGGTGGACGTTGACAACGTGCTCAACAACAACAACGTTGAGGTGCTCAACAACGTGCTCAACAATAGCCCCATTGCCAGCAACAACAGTGAAATCCTGACCAACCTGCTGCGCGATGCCGACATCCTGAACGACGCACAGGTTGTGGTTGGCGTACTGAGCGGTGGAATCTTCGTGATCCAGTAACGTCAAAAAAGCTGACAGCGAACGGCTCGCCCCGCAACCGGGGAAACCGTTTTCTGATACGCGGGTCGGCCCGGTGGCATCCATGCCACCGGGCCGACCCTTTTTTTGCCCGTTCCCGCAGGCCGGGGGCGGGGTGCCACTGCGTACGGACGGGGCTTATTTCTTACATCGGTGGGAAAGTTGATATTTTTTACCAAATGTTGGTTACGAAAAGGCCGGACCGGGTATGTATGGGCATGAAACGCACCAAACAACAATGCAAGCTGCGCTTCAGATTCCATTCAATCACCTGACCTACGGCAATCTTATGATTAAAAACTTACTTACCCAGATCGAACCAGTGTACTGGTACTGCATGGGCGGCGTCATCCTGTTCTTCGCGCTGATGATCGTTTACAGCATTTACATGGGCCGCAACAACCAGAACAGAAGCAGCCTATAATCTCTCACCTGGACCACAAAAGGGCAACGGCCCGCCGGCACATCTGCCGGCGGGCCGTTGCCCTTTTGCGTTTCGTCATGCGTTACATCCACCCATTTCATATCCACCCGTTCGCCTGCATCCAGTTTTGGAGCCGGTCCATCCAGGCGTCGGGCGTGGTTTTGTTGTTCATGCCGTAGCCGTGGCCGCCCTTTGGGTAGAGGTGCATTTCGGCCGGTACGCCGTTGCGGAGGCACGCCAGGTAGAACTGCACGCTGTTCTGCACCTTCACGGTCTCGTCGTCGCCGCTGTGCACCAGGAACGCGGGCGGCGTGCGGGGCGTCACCTGCAATTCGTTGGAGTACAACTTCTTCCGCTCGGGCGTCATGTTCTTGCCCAGCAGGTTGTTGCGCGACCCGCCGTGCGTGAGGCTGTCGGTAAAGCTGATGACGGGGTAGATCAGGATCTGGAAGTCGGGCCGGACGTTGGTGCCGTCGGCCCCTTCGCCCACGGGTTTTTCGAAGTGCGTGCCGGCCGTGGAAGCCAGGTGGCCGCCCGCCGAAAAGCCCATGATGCCCACCCGTTCGGGGTTCACGCCGAACTCTTTGGCCCGCTGCCGCACCAGCCGGAACGCCTGCTGGGTGTCCTGCAAGGGAACGATGGTCTTGTCCAGCTGCGAAGCGTCGTTGGGCAGCCGGTATTTGAGCACGAACGCCGTGACACCCATCTCGTTGAACCGCCGGGCGACCTGGTACCCTTCGTGGTCAATGGCGAGAATGCCGTAGCCGCCGCCCGGGCAGATGATGACGGCCGTGCCGTTGGCCTGGGCCGGCCGGTACACGGTAAGCGTGGGGAGGGTTACGTTGGATACGCGCACGATGCCGTCGCCCGTTTCGGTCTTTTCCTGCAGCGTGTTCGCTTTGGCGTTGGGTATCTTGTCGCGGTACAGCGGAATGACGGGTTCCTGGGCCGCCAGTTCGGATAGGGTAGCAAGTAGCATCACGGCCAAAAAAGCTTTTTTCATGAAGAGGTCTGTTTGGGCCAAGATAGTAAAAAAAGGGAGACGGGAGACCGGAGGAAAGGAGACCGGGGGAGGACCGGGATGGATACAAGTGCGGGCTGGCATCTTACGGCTGCGGTCTCCCCTCCCAGGGCTTTACCCGCATCAGGAAGTCGCGGTCGGACTTTTCGAACCCCAGCTTTTGGTAGAGGCGCAACGCCCGGCGGTTGTAGGGCAGCACTTCCAGTTTGAGGGCCGCAAAGTCGCCCAGGTGGCCCGCCGCCAGGTGTCCGATGAACGCCGTGCCGACGCCCCCGCCGCGTCGGTCGGGCACTACGTACAGTTCGTCAATGTTGAGGACGATGCCGCCGTACTCGTTGCTCCAGAAGTTGATCAGCAGGGCGTAGCCGATGATGCGTCCGGCGGCCTCGAATACCACCACCGATCCGTAATCCGGGTGCCGGGCCAACTGTTCGAAGGTCCGTTCGACCATCCCCGCGTTCATGAATTCGCCGCCCCCGGCCTCCTCGTAAAAAGCCAGGATCATCCCTTTCACCACTTCCTGGTCCCCTGCGCGCATCGTCCGGTAATGCAGATTGTCCATAGGATAGTTGTAAGTGATTAGTAGTCCTCCCGATCCTGCCCGCTTTCCATCATGCGCTTGCGGTAGTCGTTTACGGCCTGGCGGAGCACTTGCACGTACGCGTCAACGTCGAGGGGCGACGACTTGGGCACGGCTCCCGTTTCCTGCACTTCCTGCAAGTATTCAATAAACGTATCGAGGCCCCTGATGTGGATCAGTTGCGTGGCCGCCGCGTAGACCATCTCCTTTTCCCGGTCTATTTCTTCCTGGTTTGCCATCTCGTTATTCCATTTGCGACAACTTACCCACTTAATGCGTACCCGCAAAATGGTTGCCGGTGGAATGGGAAAGGCCCGCACCGGGGCGGGTTACGCAAATTGAAAGACGGCAACCCGGAAGCAGGAACGGACCGAGCCGACGGAACGGGCCGGAGTCAGCAATTCCAGGTTGGTCATAATAAGCGGGAAGAGGGGTGGGTTTCGAGAAAAGCAGGGATGCCCTTGGTGGAAATATTGTCGGAAGCTCCGTAGGTGCGTCCTGTTCTTATTTGCCTTGTTCTATTCTTAAAAGACAGTGGGTTATCAGAAAAACCACCCCCGGCCCCTCCTTGATGGAGGCTACGATTAGGACACTTTAGTGAAATTGCGCCAAAAGTGGTCAGTGAAGACACTGACCACGGCAGCAAAAGACGCCAAAAACGGCACGGAACAACCTCCATAAAGATCCGCACGCCGCCGTCAGTGTCCGCCGCCGTCAGTGTCTCACTGATGGCTCGGGATGGTCTTTTATGACCCTTCTGCAAAAGTGTCCTAATCGTAGCCTTGATGGAGGAGGGGAGCCTTGCCCATGCACTGCACTGACAACCATAGGCGTCCGTGACGTGCATTTCTCCTCGCCACGCAGCCGATTGTCACGGTTCCTCTCCTTGAAGTGTGTGATTAGCGCCCTGCCTACGCAGTGAGTGGATACGCAGTGAACAGGCGCCGTTGGGTACGAGCCCGTATCGTATCCCGGGCAGCGGTGGTGTCGCGGCGCGTGGGCCCGGCCCAATGGCGAGGGGCGGGTTGCCTGGCGGGGGGAAGCATCATTGGGCCTAGACCTTTTTGGTTCTTTTTGGGGCAATGCCAAAAAGAACAAACCCCACT
>CADCTQ010000249.1 GCA_902805615.1 uncultured Cytophagales bacterium | reverse complement strand
CAGTTGCAGGGGCCGTTTGGGGCTGCGGTACTTGATGGCGTTGCTCACCAGGTTGCGCAGGATGCTCAGCAGGTACGTCTCGTTGTAGCGGAGGCGGGGGCAGTCGTAAAAGTCGGGGAGGAGCCGGGCGCCCAGCCGCCGGGCTTCTTCGCCGTAGTCGGCCAGCACGACTTCGAGGGTGTCGGCAAAGGAGAGGTGCTGCACGAGGGTGTCGGTCGAGTAGTTCGTCTCCAGGATGCGCAGCAGCCCGCCCACCGTCTGGTCGAGGCGGCGCACGGATTCCCGCACGTAGCGCATCAGTTGCGCCTTTTCGGCCTCGTTGTCGGTGTGGTCGTGGATGGACAGGAGGGCCTTCAGGTTGTTGATGGGTGAACGCAGGTCGTGGCCGGCGATGTGGACGATGGAGTCGAGGGTCTGGTTGGCCTTGGCCAGTTCGGTATTTTTGAACAGCAGGTCGCGGGTCCGTTCGAGCACCCGGGCTTCGAGGGCTTCCGCGTCGCGGGAGGCGGCCTCGCGGAGTTTCTGTTCGTGAATGTCAACGCTGGCCCCGACCCATTGGGCAATGTGCCCCACCGCATCCCGGACCGCCTCGGCCCGGGCCAGGTGCCACACGTACTGGCCGTCGGCACTGCGCCGGATGCGGTGTTCGGTCCGGTACGGCTCACCCGTTTGCAGGCATAGCCGCCACTGGTCGAGGGTGGGCGTTACGTCGTCGGGGTGTATCACCTGCATCCACTGCCAGCCGAGGGCGGCCCCGGGGTCGGTGCCCGTGAAGGTGTAGAACCAGGGGGACAGGTAATCGAGTTCGCCTTCGGGCCCGGCCGTCCAGATGATTTGCGGCAGGCGCCCGAGCAGGGTGGCGGCCTGCTCCCCGGTGAGGGAGCCGGCCGTGCAGCCGGCTGGCGACGGTTTCCCGGTCGGGTTGGCGGCAAAAAAGGGTAGTACGAGTACGGTACGGGTCGGGAGCCTTGCGGTAGAAAATGTTGTCATAGGAACGGGGTTGAGCGTTACCGCCGCAGTGCGCCGGGCGCTGCGGGTGGCGCAGGGTCGGGTACACGCACGGAAAAATCAGCAGGCACGGCTGACTGGAGGAAGTCATGAGCAACCCGGACTGCGATCCGATAGGGAAAGGAGAAACCGGGGAATGCCGTTGGATCGGGGTGGGTAAAACGTACGGGGTTAGTCGGCCTGAAGCTGGTAACGGGATCAAGTAAGGCAACCTCCGGGGGAATAGCCGGTCCGGAAGTGCCGCGGCTGCGCGTCGGGGCCGGATAGCGGCCCACCTGTACATAGCACAAATAGCGTACTAGGGCAAATATATCCCATCGGTAAACACATTCATAATCAGGGATATACTGAATTTACGCATCCGTAACTTCCGCAAATTCGCGGGATAACTACGGACGCTGGTTCGATGTTGGATGCTCGATGTTCGATGTTCGCAGGAACCACCCCCGGCCCCTCCTTGATGGAGGAGGGGAGCCGTACCCATGCGTCCCGCTGATGGTTGGATGTGACGTGCGTTTCTTCTTGCCGTGCAGCCGCATCCGTAGAGTTCCCCTCCTCCATCAAGGAGGGGCCGGGGGTGGTTCCTGCGAACATCGAACATCGAGCATCCAACATCTAACCTCACAGCCGGACCAGCGCCGCGTACACGCCGCGGACGACTTCGGTCATTTTGTCGAAGTCCAGCGTGTCAATGGTGTCGGAGGCGCGGTGGTAGTTGGGGTTGCGCAGGAAAGCGGTGTCGTTGATCATCACGGCCGGGTAGTCGTACTGCCAGTAGTTGCGGTGGTCGGACAGCCCGCCCAGGCCCGCCGTGGAGCCGAAGCTGATGGACTGCACGTCAATCTTCGAATGGGCTTTCATGTGCGCCTTGATCTTGGAGGAGAACGCCTCCTGCCCGTTCTTGCCCACCACAATGATGAAGTTGCCGGTGCTGGGGTAGCTTTTCGCCAGGGCCGGGTCGGGAAACCCCTGGGAGCCCGGGGCGTCGGAGAAGTAGCCGATCATCTCGTAGCAGATCATGCCCCGCACCCGCACCTTGGCATTGCGCAGCGATTTGGCGTGCACGGCGCTGCCCATCCGGTCGGAGGCGAAGTACGGCGGTTCTTCCAGCGAGTAGGCCACGAAGTCCACGCGGTAGGGCAGGTCCGGCCGGTTGGCGTTCAGCAGGCGGGCCGTTTCGAGCAGGCCGGCCACGGCGCTGGCATTGTCGTCGGCGCCGGGCTGGTCGCCGCACACGTCGTAGTGCGCCCCCACGATCACCCGTTCGGCGTCTTCCGGGCCAAACGAAGCGATGACGTTTTTGTACTCCTTGCGTTCCACCCGGAAGGGCTGCACGGAGACCCGGCAATCCAGCTTTTTGAATTCACCGGCGATGTAGTCGGCGGCGCGGTCCAGCGAAGCCACGTTGGCGTGGTTGCGGGCGGGTTGGATGGACGTAAGCACCTCTACGTCGTGGTAGAGCCGGTCGCGGGAAGGGGACATGGGAGGGGGTAGCAGGTTGATGAAGATGCTAAAAAAAAACGACACTTGAAAAGTGAACATAGGGTACACTGATTTATTATGATTATTATGATTGGGACTGATTAAATGACTACATGATTAAATGATTGCATGACTTGATTCGGTAATTCATAAATGCAGCCACCTAATCATGTAGTCCTGCAATCATTTAATCATCATAACAGATCATAACGATCATAATAAATCAGTGTACCATTAAGACCCCGAGGGGTAGAGGTCGGGCGGTTCGTTGGCGCTGAGCGGAATGGGAATGGGGTGCAGGGCCTCCGTCTGCTCGAGGTACACGAAGGCGTCGTAGCGTTTGGGAATCACCGAGGGCACGTAGTTGCCCCGGTGCTCCGACTTGGGGTCGTACACCACGCCGATGGCCCGGTGCCCGACCGGCTTTTTGAGGCCCTTCTCCTCGCGGATGTCCTTCGACAGGATGATCTTGTCGGTCGGACCCAGTTGGTGGAGGATGTGTTCCCAGCTGCCCGCCACGGCCGGCGGTACGGTCATCTTCTGCATGGGCGCTCCCCAGGCCCGCGACGCGATCACCGAGCCCCCGTACGAGCCGAAGCCCACGATGAACACGTTTTCCTCGCCGTACTCCTTGCGCACGAGCTGCCCCACGTTGACCTCGCCGGAGGCGGCCATGTCGGTGTAGCGGGCGTCGCCCACGTGGGTATTGTGTTCCCACACGATGGCCTTCGACTGCGGGCCGTGGAAGTTGAGCAGCCGCCCGAGCGTCTGGGCCATGTGGCGGTCGCGGATGTTCCACGACGACTCGGTAAAGCCCACCATCGAGCGGTAGTACCGTTCGGCGTTGAGGGCCACCAGGGCGTTCTGTTCGAGCAGGAAGCGGGTTTCGTCGGGCGGGCGGCCGTCGGACAGCTTGCGCACGGCGTTCCACAGGCGGTTGGTTTCGCCCTGGCAGTTGGCTTCGGCGTTGGCGACCGCCTCGGCGTACTGCTGGGCGTCGGCGCTGTAGGGCTGGAAGCACCGGTGCACCTTCTGGGCGGCCGACCGCAGGCCCGTCTCCGACGGCGGCAGCAGCGGCATCAGTTCGGTCATGGATTCCCAGAGGCAATACACGTCGAGGCCGTAGAAGCCGGCCCGGGCGGCGGCGGGGCGGCCCTGGTTGTGGGCGTTGAGCCACGTCACCAGCGAGGCCACCTCGTAGTTGCCCCACATCCAGGTGGGCCAGCGGTTGTACTGCCGCAGCAGGGCCACGGCCGCCGCACTGTCTTTCTTTTCGCCGCGCACGAACTGGTTTACCCGGTACGAATCGGCCCATTCGCCCTCCACGGCAATGAAGCTGAAGCCTTTCTCCCGGATGAGGCGCCGCGAGAGGGCGGCCCGCCAGGCGTAGTATTCGGCCGTGCCGTGCGAAGCCTCACCCAGCAGCACCACGCGGGCGTCGCCGATCTCGCGCAGCAGCACGTCGAGGTCGGCTTCGTTGCGCAGCGGGTGGTTGGGGATGTTCAGGCGGACCGGCTTGTCGTCGTCCCGCGGCCCGGCGGGCGGGGCGGTGGTGGTCGCCACGGCGGCCGGGGATGGGGGAAGGTGCGTTTGGGGTTGGGGGCCGTTCCCGAAGGAAAACAGTCCCAGTGCCAGGAGTGCGCCGGTGAGCGGCCAGCGCCGGGTGCCTTTGCCGTACATAAAAAACGGGGGTAGCAGATTAAAAAATAGCGACAGTTCTATTTCTACTCATTTGCCCCGGCAGGGTTGCACGCATGGGGGGATATTTTGTGGCAGCAGGGCGGGTTTAGTGAAGATGTTTGTTCGCCCATGATCGCCTGGCCTGGAAGCAGCGAGGTTTCCTTAGCCCACGGTTTCGTACGTGATTAGCGTTCAAACCTGAAGGCGACTGGTTGGAGCGTTCACGGCTAATCCCGTCGGGTAAAAGGTTGAAAAAGTGTATTTGGAAAAGCCTGATGATAGCCTGGTGGGTACGTATAGCCCGATAGGTAGGGATTCTCCACCCATCCCCGCCAAACGATGAGCCCTGTCATGCTGACGAAGGAAGCATCTAACACCTCAATAGAAGTACAGCGATGAAGTACCATACAGATAGGAGGATGCCTGAAATACGGGCTTTTGTCGGGGATGCTTCCCGGATTAGTGACAGATGCTTCCTTCGTCAGCATGACAGGGCTCATCGTTTGGCGGGGAAACGGGAAAGGGTGTGTCTTCATGCCCCGCTGTACACGGGGACAAACCCTCTCAATCCTACCATACGCGTTCGCCCTCCTCCCGCGCACTGGCGCAGGCGTCCGCCTGTGCCTCTCCGGACCGGAAGCGTCCGCTTCCAGCCGGCAGGCTAACGGCTAGTACGTACCGGTTTCCGTCGAATTTCCCGGTTTCTTTGGCCGGCAGTCTTCTCCATTCGTGCTGGTTCTCGTTGCCGTGCCGCTTGTCAAAACGAGTAAGCCTGCCGGCCGGCAGCGGACGCTTCCCGTCCGGAGAGGCACAGGCGGACGCCTGCGCCAGTGCGCGGGAGGAGGGCAATCAGGCGTTTGGGAGCTATTTTGAAATGGTGGCGTAACCTACACGCCCCGTCGCATGAAGGCGTTTGTCGTAACAGGCATTGCTGAGTAACCCGGCCCGCTGCCTGTGCCTTCTCCGCCCAAGCGTCCGCTTGCTTGGAACTGCATTTCCAATCACGTCCCGGAATAAGCATGTAACAGCATAAAGTGTCGGCTTGCGCCAACACTTACCGGCCCTGGCAGCAGCAGGAAAATGTCGGAACGACAGAAGGATTGAACGACCGCGTAACCGGACGCGCCGGTCATGCTGCCATTCAATCCTTCAATCATGTAATCATGCAATCCCTACCGCTGCACGTCCCAGGCGGGATTCGGGGCGGAGGTGGGCAGTTCGGGCTTTTTGCCGAACCAGCCCCGCACTTTGGCGATGATCCGCTCGAAGGTCATGTACGCCGAGGGCACCAGCACCAGCGTCAGGAGCAGCGAACTGGTGAGGCCCCCGATGATCACCCAGGCCAGGCCGTTCTTGGCTTCGGCGCCGGCGCCCTTCGCCAGGGCAATCGGCAGCATGCCGAACACCATCGCCAGCGTCGTCATCAGGATCGGGCGGAGGCGTTCGCGGCCCGCTTCAATGAGGGCGTCGCGCACCGACAGGCCCTGCTCGCGCAGGTGGTTGGTAAAGTCCACCAGCAGGATGGCGTTCTTGGCCACCAGGCCCATCAGCATGATCATCCCGATGATCGAGAAGATGCTCAGGTTTTCGCGGGCCAGCGCCAGGGCCAGCAGCGCCCCGATGAGGGCCACCGGCAGCGAGAACAGCACGATGAACGGGTAGACGAACGAGTCGTAGAGGGCCACCATGATCAGGTACACGAACAGGATGGCGACGGCCAGCGCCAGGCCCAGGCTGCCGAAAGCGTCCGACTGCTGTTGCAGCGAACCGGCGTACTCGATCACGATGCCGTCGGGCAACGGGTTGCTTTTCATCTTTTCCTGGATGTCTTCGCCCACCGTACCCACCGGGCGGCCCACCACCTGCGCGTTCACCGTAATGGCCGTGAGGCGGTCGCGGCGTTCGAGCACGCTGGCGCCCAGTTCCTGGTCCACGGTGGCAAACTGCTTGAGCTGCACGAGCTGGCCCTGGTTGTTGACGAACGACAGGTTGCTCACGTCTTCCTTGTTCTTGCGGTTGAAGCGGTCCAGCGACACCAGGATGTCGTATTCGAAGCCGCCTTCGCGGTACTGCGAATTGTCGTTGCCGTTGAAGGCCGTTTGCAGCGTGGCGCCCACGTCGGCCACCGAAAGCCCGAGGGCGGCGAGCCGTTCGCGGTCAATGTGCACCTGCAATTCGGGGTTGGGGTCTTCCACCGAAAACTCCACGTCGGTGGCGCCGGGCACGGTCCGCACCACGCCCAGCACCGTGTTGGCCGCCTGCTGCACCTTGTTGAGCTCCGTACCCTTGAGCACGATCTGGATGGGGGCCTGGTTGGCGTTGCCGGTGATGCCCGTCGGCGCGGCCTTTACCCGCACGCCGGGAATCTTGCGGATTTCCTCCTTGATCTCCGCCCCGAACTGTTCGGTGCTGACGGAGCGGTCTTTTTTGTCCACCAGGATCACCGTGATTTCCGACCGGTTGTTGGTGCCCGTGCCCGAGCCTACCGAGCCGCTCGAACGGCCGATCTGGCTGAGCACCATCTTCACCTCCGGCCGCGCCTTGATGAGCGTTTCCACCTGCCGCGTCACCTGGTTGTTCTGGTAGAGGGTCACCTGCGGGTCGAGCCTGAGCGACACCACCAGTTCGCCCCGGTCGCCCTGCGCCGTGAATTCGCTGCCGATGAAGCCCGCCGGCACCAGCGCAATCGTGCCCGCGAGGAGCGCCAGCGACACCACGTAGATCACCCAGCGGTGGCCCAGCGACCAGCCCAGGATGCGCGCGTAGGCGTTTTGCAGGCCCGTGAACAGGCGTTCGAAGCCCAGCGAAATGCGGCCCCAGAGCGTCTTGTCGGTGAAGTGGTCAATCTTGCCGAAGCGGGAGGCCAGCATGGGCGTGATCGTGAAGGACACGAACAGGCTCATCAGCGTGGAGAACACCACCACCAGCGAAAACTCCCGCACGATGTTGCCGATCAGGCCCGACACCAGCGACATGGGCAGGAACACCACCACGTCCACGAGCGTAATGGCGAGGGCCGTAAAGCCGATCTCGTTGCGGCCGTCGAGGGCGGCGGTGCGTTTGTCCTTGCCCATCTCCAGGTGGCGGTAGATGTTTTCGAGCACCACGATGGAGTCGTCCACCAGGATGCCCACCACCAGCGAGAGGGCCATGAGCGTCATCAGGTTGAGCGAAAAGCCCATCACGTACATGAGGATGAACGTGGAGATCATCGAGGTGGGCAGGGCCACCATCACGATCAGCGAAGAGCGCAGGCTGTGGAGGAACACCAGCATCACGCCGGCCACGATCACCACGGCCAGCAGCAGGTCAAACTTCACCGCGTCGGCCGAGGCCAGCGTGTAGGTAGACGTGTCGTTGGCCACGCTGAACTTCACGCCTTCGGCCGCGTACGTTTTTTCGAGGCCTTCAATCTGGCCCCGGACCTGCCGGCTGACCTCCACGGCGTTGGCGTCGGCCTGCTTCTGGATGATGATGCCGATGGAGGACCGGCCGTTGATGCGGTTGAGCGTACCGATCTCGGCCACGCCGTCCACCACTTCGGCCACGTCGCCCACCGTCACGCGGCTGCCGCCCGGCCGGTAGGTGATGGCCTGGTTGCGGATGTCGGCCAGCGACGCGAATTTGGCCGCCACGCGCAGGCTGTACTGCTGGTCGGGGGTTTGCACCTTGCCCGTGGGAAAGTCCTGGTTGGCCCCGGCAATGGCCTGGGTCACCTGGTTGAGCGACAAGCCGTAGGCCCGCAGTTTTTCGGGGTCCACGTTCACCTGGATTTCGCGTTCTTCGCCGCCCACCAGCGTGATCTGGCCCACGCCGGGCACCTTGGCGAGTTGCGGCTGGACGCGGTCTTCGACCAGTTTGTAAAACTGCGTGGGCGTCAGGTTGCCCGACACGCCCAGTTGCAGCACCGGGAAATCACCCGTCGAGAACTTGTTGATCGTGGGCGACTCCACCTCGTCGGGGAGGCGGGCCAGGATGGCGTTGACCTTGCGCTGGGCGTCCTGCACGGCCTCGTCCACGTCGGCCGATTGCAGGAGCTGGATCACCACCAGCGACACGCCTTCCCGGGAGGTGGACTGGATCTTGTCCAGGTTTTCGAGCGAGGAAAGCGCATCTTCAACCCGCTTGGTGACGGACGTTTCTACTTCGCCCGCCGCCGCGCCGGGGTAGACCGTCACCACCGACAGCACCGGCGCTTCGAATTCGGGAAGCAGGTTGTAGTTCAGCTTGGCGTAACTGATCAGCCCGAGAATGCCCAGCACGGTGAAGATCACGATCACCAGGGCGGGGCGTTTGATGGATATTTCGGTAATGGACATGAATTCGTTGTTCGTTGTTGGTTGAGCGATGTTCGATGCTCGATGATGGATGTTCGACGTTGGGACTAAGCGATGCGAACATCGAACATCAAGGTTTACTGGCTCATGGAGGAGGTGCCGCCGGAGGCGGGGGCGTTGCCGGTGCCCTGGGGCGTGGCCCCGTTTTGGGCGGGGCTGCCGATGACGTTCACGCGGGTGCTGTCGGTCAGGTTGATCTGGCCGGTGGTCACGACGCGTTCGCCTTCCCGGAGCCCTTCGAGTACTTCGAGGTGGTCGCCGTAGTCGGCGCCGACCGTAACCTTGCGCAGCCGGGTGAGGCTGTCGTCACCCACCACGTACACCCGGGCGTTCTTCACGCTGCCCACCAGGGCTTCGCGCGGAATTTGCAGGCTGGGCGTCTGGCTCTGGCGGTTAAAGGCCACGTCCACGTACGTGCCGGCCTTCAGCGGGTGTTTGGCCTGGTTGGCAAACGACACTTCCACCGGGTAGTTGTGGGCTTCGTCGCCGGCCGGGCTGATGAAGGTGATCTTGCCGGGGTAGGAGACGCCGGGAAACACCGTGGTGGTGATGTGTACCGGGTCGCCGGGCTTGAGGGCGTACACGTCGTTTTCGGCCACGTTGAGCTGCACCTTCAGCCGCGACACGTCCACGATGGTCACGATGGCCGCGCCGGGGCTGAGGAAGGCGCCGGCCTCCACGGCTTTCCGGGTGACCTGCCCGTTGATGGGGGCGGTCACTACGGCGTTGGCGAGTTGCTTGCGGGCCTGCGCGAGCTGGTTGGTGGCGTTTTCGAAGGCCAGCCGGTACTGGTCCAGTTGGGCCTGGGTGGCCGCACCGCCTTCGAAGAGGTTTTTGTACCGCTCCACGTTCTGCCGGGCGTCGGCCAGCTGCTGCTCGGCGTTGCGCACGGCCAGTTGCTGCAACTGGTTGTCAATGCGGCCGATCACCTGCCCCCTGCGTACGGGGTCGCCCAGTTCGGCCCTGAGGCTCAGGAGTTTGCCCTGCACTTCGGCTTTTACGTCAATCACCTGGTTGGCGGCCACCGTGCCCACCAGGCTCAGGTTGCGCTGGCTGACCCGGCTCTGCACGGGGGCCGCGTTCACGGCTACGGCCACGCCCGAATTGTCGGGCAGTTGGTTTTTCTCGTCAATTGCCTTTTTGTTGCTCACCAGCCGGAAAGCGACCAGGGCCACGACGGCCAGAATGGCGACAATGCTAAGGATGCGTTTCATGGAATAGGGTATGAATGGAATTATCGGTTGGTGAGGTACGGGATGATGTTGCCCTTGGCCCGTTCGAGGCCCAGCCGGGCCGTGTACAGGTCGAGCAGGGTGGTGATGTAGGTCGTCTGGGCCTGGCGCAGGGCCGTTTCAGCGTTCACCACGTCGGTAGAGGTGCCCACGCCCTCCCGGAATTCGAGTTGGGTCACCCGGTACACTTCCTCGGCCAGTTGCACGTTCTGCTGTTCATTTTCAATTCGTTGCAGCGTGTTGCGGTACTGCGTGAGGGCATTCGACACCTCCAGGTTGATGCTTTGTTTGGTGAGGTTGATGTTTTCCTCCACCTGTTCGATGCTCATTCTGCTCTTCTGAATCCGCGCGTTTCGCTGCAAGCCGTCAAAAATGGGAATGTTCAGCCGCAAGCCGGCCGCCGCGGACTGGAACCAGGGTTTGCCGGAATGGGTAAAGTTGAACTCGTTGCGCTGGGCCTGGTACTGGTAATTGGCAAAGGCGTTAAGCTGGGGTAAATAGCCCGCTATTTCGTTCTTGCGGTTCAATTTCTGCAAAGTCAGGCTGGTTTCCAGGCGCTTGTAGTCAATCCGGTTCTCGAAGTAGTTGCCGGCGGGCTCATTCAATACGGCGTCTTCCTCCCGGAAGTTGATGGCCGTGTCACTGAGGACGATCTGCCGCTCAATCGGCATGCCCATCTCAAACTTCAACCGGTTGAATACCTGTACCAGGTTGAGTTCGGCCTGCTTTACCTGCGACTGCAAGTTGTTGTAGTTCACCTGCAAGCGGTTTACGTCAACCCGCTTGGCCACGCCGTTTTTGAATTGCAGTTCGGTAGTGGCCAGGGTTTTCTCCGTACTGACCAGGTTCGACCGCAGCAAATCCAACTGCTTCTGCTGTACGATCACCTGGTAGTACGTACTGGCAATTTCAAAGACTTCCTGCTCGCTGGTCGCCTGCGTATTTTGCTGCGACAACTGGCTGCTGTACCGGGCTGCCTTTAAACCGATCCAGAAAGAAGGGTTCAGAATCATTTGCGTTACTTCGCCGGTGGCCGTGGTAATGTACCGGGTCCCGAAGGTGACGGGCGTAAACGTGCCGGGTTCACCGCCGAAGATTTCGGCGGGCAGCAGCGAAACGGGCAGTTTCAGATTGTTGGTAAAACTACCCGAGACGTTGATCTGCGGCAGGCCGCGGCCCCGGATCTCGTTCACGTCCTGCCGGGAAATCTGCTCGTCGAGCCGCGAAATCTTTACGTTGCTGTTGTTCTGGCCGGCGTAGTCAATGCAGTCTTTGATTGAGAATGCCCGGACATCGTTTGCGGATTGGGCAGAGGCGGGCAGCCCCGAAAGCAGGAGGGCCAGCCCGCCCACGTACCGGCGGCCCGCCCGGATCAAGTGAGGTAACCTGTTCATGATGGTTTTGTATGGAATGGGTGTCGGAATGGGCAATTACTGTAAGCTTTTGATGAACCGGAGGGTCGCCCTTTCCAGGAACTGCTCCGGTTGCCACTCGCCCTCCCCGGGCGTTGATTTGCCCTGCAGGATCAGGGCCATGGTGATGAACCCGTGCACGATGCACGACCACTGGAAAAACAACTCCCGGACCTCCTGTTCCCCGAGGGCGGGGGCGATTTCCAGGATGGTGCGTTTGATCATGCCCCCGATGGCCATCACCACCTGGGGCCGTTCGGTTGCCAGGGAAGGCAGTGTTTCGATGCCGAACATGAGTTTGTACAGCTCCGTGTTGGCAATGGCGTACTGCCAGTGGACCAGCGCGTACCGCACCAGGCGCCGGGCCGGGTCGGCGTCGGCCTCCGCTTCAAGCAGGCCCCGGATGGCGTCGAAGCCTTCCATGGCCAGTTCGTAAAACACCGCTTCCTTGTTGGCGAAATGTTCGTATACGATGGGCGGCGTGTATTCTACCTCGTCGGCGATCTTGCGGATGGTGACGGCCTGCCATCCTTCCTTGAGGGCGATCTTGCGGGCCGCCTGTAAAATGCCGGTCCGCAGGGCCTCTTTCTGCCGGGCTTTCCGTTCGGTACTGCTCATTTACTAATGCTTTAAGAAAATCTAACTTAGTTAGATAATGCAATAATACATTTTCCGGCCAATAAGTTTCGGTGCACGTGAGGAAATATTTACTGTATTCCTTAGGGTATAAATACGCAAAGAAAAAATTGCGTATTTCTTTGTATTGCCGGGGATTTGGGGATGCAGCAACTTTGGTACACGCATCCAGCCGCATTTTTCCCGTACCCATGCATCCGCCGGCTTGCCGGCAACGGGCGGCTGCATAACGTCCCACTCATGCACACAACACCCAAAACGGTAATCATCCAGTCTACTTTCTGCGGCTTCCAGGCCTACGCCACGGCGCTGCCCGACGTGGTGGTGACCGGCAAGAACGTGCCCGAAGCCAAAACCAAGCTGAAGGCCGCCCTCCGGGACCACCTCCGCACCGGCAGCCAGCCGGCCCTGCCCGCCGACGTTACGTATCACGTTGTGTACTGAGTATTGGGGATTAAGTATTGCGCATCGGGTACCGGCCGGCGGAGCAGTGAAATCATTTCAGTGAGGGTGGGGAGTAGTACCCGGTTTACGTATTGCCGGGGAAGGGACGCGGCCGGTTTGCCCGTGGTCCGACCAACCGGAAAGTACAGGCCCAGAAACGCCCGGTGCTTACTTACCTCGCCGCCGCCGGCGTAGGGTTGGGCATCTGGGCGCCGGCGAAGAGGAGGGAGGGAATGGGAACGTTGGGACGTTGATTTACAGGAGGGGCATTGATCCCTGAACGATAGGAAAATCATCCCCCTGCCCCCTTCGGCTATCGCACAAACCAGCCCGCAAGGGGAACCCCGTACTCATCGGTGTCGAGGAGACGGGAATGCGCGTCCGATGGGCACGGATCGTTGTCTTGCCGAGCAGCCGCCAGGTACGGTGTCCCCCTTGCGGGAAGATCGGCGCGATGGCCGAAGGGGGCAGGGGGATGATTTTCTGACCGTTTATGGATGACCACCCCTCCGTTGATTTGTCTGCCGGTTTACCGGACCGTCTTCGACTTCTTAACGTTCAGCCTCCCTGACTTCCGCACTCCCCGTCACCCACGCCAATGCTTCTTCCCGGCGGGAGAGGTCGTAGTAGCGGACTTCGGCGGGGGTGAAGGGGCGGATCACGCGGGCCAGCCACTCCTCCCACTTGCGGTCGCCGACCAGGGCCACCCGTTTGAAGTCGTTGACGTGTTTGAAGTCAAACCTGAGGTCCTGCCAGGCGGCTACGGGCTGCCAGCCGTCGAATTCCATTTCCCAGTAGAGGTTGATCTTGCCGAAGCGCCGGATCTTTTCTTCCAGTTCCGGGATCAGGCTGTCGTAATCGGCCCGGCCCGCCTGGCCCACCAGCTTTACGGCCGCCACGTCGCCGGCGTGTTCTTTCAGGTATTTGAACATGGGAGTTGAGTTTGAGCGTTACTGGTCTGCCGTGCCGTTGGAGAGGTCGTTGCTCATGGGGCCGGTGGCGAGGCCGGGACCGAACTGGTTGGCGCCGTAGTTGTCGGGGTTGCCCACGCGGCCTTCGCTGGCGTTGCTGCCGCCGCCCGTGCCGCCCACGAACCCGGCTCCGGCGGCGGGCGTGCCAATGTCGCCTTCCGACTCGGCCCCCACAATGTCGCTGGTCACCTTCTTTTCAGAGGGCAGGGCGTCGGGCGGTACGATCTCGTCGTGCGTAATGTCGGGGTTGAGGGCCAGCTTGCCGGACGGGTCGGGCGACGGCGCCCCCGCGTTTTCGTCGGCCCCCTCCAAGTGCGCCGCCCGGGGGTTGGCGGCAATCTTGTCGGCCATCTCGTTGTCGCCCTTGCCGGCGTGCCCGGCCGCGGGGCCGGAAGGGTTTTCCTGCGAATGCTGCTGATTCGTTTCCATCGTGATACGGTTTGTTGCGGTTAAAAAATGGCTTTCAGGCTTACATACGCAGGAACGGCCCGTCCGGCAGCCCGGTAAATACGGAATTCACGGGCCGCATTTGTACGGAAAAGCCGGAAGGAAGGGGTAGTGGAAAAAACGGGTTTTCGCCGCCGCAGGGCCTATTTCCGGGCTGCGCGTAACCATTCCGCCCCGGGAGAGTTCTAGAGGCTTAACCAACTATATTGTGTTATGCGATTTTTGTCAACCAAGATCCACGGCGTGATGGATTACCTGATGAGTATTGTTTTGATGGGATCTCCCTGGTTGCTGGGCTTTGCCCGGGCGGGAGGCGAAACCTGGATTCCCGTGATCCTGGGCGCCACCATGCTGATCTACAGCTTGTTTACCGACTACGAGTACGGCGCTTTGAAGATACTGCCGGTAAAGGCGCACCTGCTGATTGACCTGCTCTCGGGCGCCTTCCTGGCCGCTTCGCCCTGGATACTGGGCTTTGCCGGTTACGTGTACCTGCCCCACCTGGTGCTGGGCATTGCCGAAATCGGGGCGGCCCTGGTCACCAAAACGTTGCCGGCCTACGAGACCGGACCCACCCGCGGCGGGGCTATGATCAACAGCCGCACCTAGACCGGCCGCTGCACCTAATGAAACGTTTTCACTGGACGGGAAACGCAAAAAAGGACCAAATCCCCATTTGGTCCTTTTTGTTGGGCCGGGGCCCGGAGGCGGTTACGGCAGGGCCGGCAGCGCCGCGTAGTAATCTTTGACGTGGTAGAGGAGCGATTGCAGGGTGGCGGCGTTGCGCTTGGCGATGGCCTGCCTGAAGGCATCCCGGAAGGGTTCGGGAATGACGCCCTTGGCGACGGCTTCCCGGGCGAGCACGTACACCACGTACTCATTGCCGCCGTGGGCCTGCATCTGTTGAAGGGAACCCTGGAAGAGGGTGTAGAACTTTTTGAAAGGCTCTTTCCGGCCCGCCGGGTCACCGTGACCCTCGGTGTTGATGCTGTCTCTGTAGTAATCTATCATATTGGCCCTAAACGGCCCTACAGCCAAAAGGTGAGGGTTTTTTGGGAAAAATTTTCAGAGTCGTTAGTGGTAAGTGATCAGTGGTTAGTGGATCGGGAAGGGAGCGTTTTCGTTTGCAATGAACAGCCCCGGGCACAACGTAAGCATGATGAGCCTTAACGGTAAAAGTCCCTTCCCAATTTACTTACCACTAATCACTTACCACTAGCCACTTCCCAAACGCCAGCAATTGCCGGTTTGGCATTTGGACGTGTGAAGAAGGGGTACGTTTTGAGAAAAGAGAAATGCCATGGGTGGAAGCGTTGTCGAAAGCCCCGGAGGGGCGTGCCTTTGCTGGA
>CADCTQ010000248.1 GCA_902805615.1 uncultured Cytophagales bacterium | reverse complement strand
CGTTGATGTCGAGGCGGCCGAACTCGCGGAGCATTATCTCGTGCACGGGCGTATTGGCCAGGCCCTCCTTGAGGGAGTTGATGATCAGGGCCCGCGTCATGATGCCCACGGCTTCGTCGTTTTCGACCACGATCAGGTCCTGGTCCGAGCCGGCCAGCAGCTTGTCGGCCGCGTCGCGGACGGTTTCGTAGGGCGACAGCGTGATGAACTTGGTCATCATGGCCTCCCGCACGGTATGTCCCTTGAGGAATTCCAGTTGCTGCACCACCACGCTTTCGGATTGCGCGCCGAAGAAAATGAATATCCCGATCAGCACGAGGATCGGCTGGCCGTTGAACAGGCCCCACAGCACGAACCCCACCGCCAGGAACTGGCCCAGCGAAGAGGCAATCTGCGTAGCCCGTATCCGTCCCAGGCGCAGGGCCAGCAAAGCCCGCAGCACGCGGCCCCCGTCCATGGGGAACGCCGGGATCAGGTTGAAGAGCACCAGCATGATGTTGGCCTGGAGCAAAGAAGCCAGGAAGCCGCCGAACGTGGAGACGCTCAGGGACGACTCACTGGGCAGCATGGCGAACACCGGCGTGATGGCAAGCAGCAGCAAGGCAATCACCACGTTGACGGCCGGTCCCGCCAGGGCCACCCACAGTTCCTGTTTCGGTTCGTCGGGAATGCGTTCGAGGCTGGCCAGCCCGCCGATGGGGAGCAGGGTGATTTTTTTGGTCTGGATGCCGAACCGCCGGGCCATGAGGGCGTGCCCCAGTTCGTGCAGTACCACGCACGCGAAAATAGCCAGTACCAGGCCCACGTTCAACAGGATGTCGTTCGTATCGCCGCCCCTTCCCAATTGCGTCAGCACGATCCAGCCGATCAGCAGCAGGAACGTCCAGTGCACCAACAGCCGGATGCCGGCAATTCTTCCCAAAGAAAATGATGATTTCATAATGTTACTTCGATTGCAAACGGTATACTATGTAATACTCATTCGCGGCAAAAAAGTTTGAGCAGGCGGCCCCTTCCGCACTACGCACCAGCGGCTTAGTGAAGTTATTTCAAAGGCGGGATCAGGATTCACAGGATTAAGGGATCAACAGGATCTGGGCGGGGATGCGGGGAGGAGACGGATCAGGATGGAGGCGCATGGGGAACGACTTGTGAAGGGGCTGCGCGTGAGGTCGGGTTTGAGAACCCGACCCGTGGGGATAGGGTTGAAACCCTATCCTACTGATACGGCTGCCGCTTTCACAACACAGTGCGGTTTTGCATAAGCCTCCTTCCGGACGGGTCGGGTTTGAGAACCCGGCCCCACGCGCCGCACCACGCATCGTCGTTCCCCATGCGCCTCTTTCTTTGGCATCCCCGCCAAAGGCCGTGTTCATCCTCCGGTCTCCCGTCTCCTTTTCTTGCTGCGTTTTCGAAATCTCGTGCTATTTTTGCCCGCATCTCCCCACGCCAACCCCGCCTGACCCTTGAAACAGTTTCTCTCCGTACACGACGTGCCCGACTTGCCGGCCCTGGTGGCTGAGGCGCTGGACTGCAAAAAGAACCCGCTTGCCCACAAGCACCTGGGCCGCAACAAAACCCTGGGCCTGCTGTTTTTCAACGCCAGCCTGCGCACCCGGCTCAGCACGCAGCGGGCCGCCCAGAACCTGGGCCTCGACGTGATGGTGATGAACGTGACGCAGGACAGTTGGGGCCTCGAAATGAAGGACGGCGCGGTGATGGACGGCGACAAAGCCGAACACGTGAAGGAAGCCGCCGCCGTCATTGCCCAGTACTGTGAGATCATCGGCGTACGGTCGTTCCCGGGCCTGGCCGACCGCGACCTCGATTACCGCGACGAGGTGATCGGGCAATTCGTCAAATACGCCGGCGTGCCGGTGGTCAGCCTCGAATCGGCAATTCGCCACCCGTTGCAGTCGCTGACTGATCTGATCACCATTGAGGAACACAAAACCAAATCCCGCCCCAAAGTGGTGCTTACGTGGGCGCCGCACCCCAAAGCCCTGCCGCAGGCCGTGCCCAACTCCTTCGCCGAGTGGATGAACCGCGCCGACGTGGATTTCGTGATCGCCCACCCCGAAGGCTACGAACTGCACGAGCAGTTTGCCGGCAACGCGGTCGTGACGCACAACCAGCGGGAAGCGTTCGCCGGGGCCGACTTCATCTACGCCAAAAACTGGTCGTCGTACACCCACTACGGGCAGATTCTTTCCAAGGACCGCGACTGGTCGGTGGACGCGGCCAAGATGCAACTGACCCACAACGCCAAATTCATGCACTGCCTGCCCGTGCGCCGCAACGTGGTGGTGATGGACGAAGTGATTGACAGCCCGAACTCCATCGTCATCAAACAAGCCGGTAACCGCGTTTGGGCCGCCCAGGCGGTGCTCAAAAGGATGTTAGAAAATAAGTCGTAAGTCGCCAGTCGTAAGTCGTAAGTGGATCGGGAAGGAATCGTAGGCGTATTGGATTGGCAATTCCTGCCTGCAAGCAGGAGTAGTAAGTCGCAACTGGAAAAAATCCCTTCCCGATCCACTTACGACTGGCGACTTACGACTGTTTCGAAGAAACCTATGGAAAGACTATTCGTGGTGAAGATCGGGGGCAACGTGATTGACGATGCCGAAGCGACGGGGCGGTTCCTGGCCCTGTTTGCCGGGTTGCCCGGCCGGAAAATCCTCGTGCACGGCGGCGGCAAGGTGGCTACGCAGATGGCGGCCCGGCTGGGCGTGCAGACGCAGATGGTGGAGGGCCGCCGCATCACCGACGCGGCCATGCTCGAAGTGGTGACGATGGTGTACGGCGGACTGGTCAACAAAACCCTCGTGGCCCGCCTCCAGGCGAACGGCTGCAACGCGGTGGGCCTTACCGGCGCCGACGCCGGCAGCATCCTGGCCCGGAAACGGGAGGGCTGGGCCGTGGACTACGGCTACGCCGGCGACATCGTGCGGGTAAACGCGGAAGTGCTGCAACGCCTGCTCGAAGGGCAGTTCGTCCCGGTGTTTGCCCCGCTCACGGCCGATGCCGCCGGCCAACTGCTCAACACCAACGCCGACACGATGGCTGCCGAACTGGCCCTGGCCCTGGCTTCCGCCTACCGGGTGTCGCTGGTGTACTGCTTCGAGAAAAAAGGCGTGCTGGCCGACCCCGCCGACGACAACTCCGCCATTCCCCACATTTCCTTCGAACAGTACGGCTCCTTGAAGGCCGAAGGAGTAGTTTCGAAGGGAATGATTCCCAAACTGGACAATGCTTTCGCCGCCCTCCGCGGTGGCGTGGCTGAAGTATTCATTTGCCAGGCCGAAGCCCTCCGGAGCCTGGCCGACGGGCACGACCTCTCCGGAACCAGACTGACGTTTGCATGAGTACCGACACCCAACACCTGACCGACGGGGCCGTTGCCCTGCTCAAAGCCCTGATCGCCATTCCTTCTTTCTCGCGGCAGGAAGACGGAACGGCCGCCTGCATCGAGGCTTTTTTCCGCGACAAGGACGTTCCGTACCAACGCCTGAAGCACAACGTGTGGGCGAAGAACCGCTTTTTTGACCCCGCCAAGCCCACCGTGCTGCTCAATTCCCATCACGACACGGTGAAGCCCAACCCGTCGTGGACGCTGGACCCGTTCGAGCCCCTGGTGCGGGAGGGCAAGCTGTACGGCCTGGGCAGCAACGATGCCGGCGGCTGCCTGGTGTCGCTCATTGCCACCTTCTGCCACTTCTACGACCAGCCGGGACTGACCTACAACCTGGTGCTGGCGGCTACCGCCGAAGAAGAGGTTTCGGGTACCGACGGGCTGGAACTACTGCTTCCGCACCTGCCCCCGGTCAGTTTCGCCATTGTGGGCGAACCCACGCAGATGCACCTGGCCATTGCCGAAAAAGGGTTGATGGTGGTGGATTGCACGGCCCGGGGCAAAGCCGGCCACGCCGCCCGCGAGGAAGGCGACAATGCCATCTACAAAGCCCTGCGTGACATCCAGTGGATCAGCGGGCACCAGTTCCCGGAAGTGTCGCCGACGCTGGGGCCGGTGAAAATGACGGTGACCATCATCGGGGCGGGCAGCCAGCACAACGTGGTGCCCGACACCTGCACCTTCACCATTGACGTGCGCACCACCGACAAGTACAGCAACGAGGAAGTGCTGGCCGTGCTGCAACAGCATTTGCAATCGGAAGCAAAACCCCGCTCCGTGCGGCTCACGCCCTCCAGCATTGCCCCCGACCACCCGGTGGTGCGGGCCGGCGTGGCCCTGGGCCTGCCGACCTACGGTTCGCCCACCACCTCCGACCAGGCGCTGCTGCGCTGCCCCTCCCTCAAGATGGGTCCCGGCGACTCGGCCCGTTCCCACACCGCCAATGAGTACATCCACCTCGCTGAGATTGAACACGGCATCCGCACGTACATCGAAGTGCTGGGCAAAGTCATCCGGGATCAGGATGTACGGGATTAAAGGATGATCAGGATTGAGACGCGTTGGGAATGATGCGTGAAGGTGCTGCGTGTGGGGTTGGGTTGGGATAGGGTTTAAACCCTATCCTACGGAGAGTAGCGTCAAGTTCAATAACCCGTTCGGAATGAGACTATAAGGAAGAAGCAATATCCCCAAAGCGGCAGCAATATCCATAGGATAGGGTTTAAACCCTATCCCAATCAACCCTATCGCCACAAAACAAGGAAGGCCGGCAATCACGCCGGCCTTCCTCTTTGTGTTCATTCATATCGGCAAAAAAAGGGGCATTTTATTCATCCCTTCTCCCGCCCCGTGACTGCTCCGCATCGGATCACGGGCAATGACAGTCACGCGCCTCCGGTTTCCTTTTCTCCGGTCCCCGGCTTTTTCTCTTCCGGCTTACTAATTTTTGGATGAGCTGCCTTTGCTGGCGCCGGGCATCAATACCGTGTCAATTACGTGAATCACGCCGTTGGAAGCGGCCAGGTCGGCCTGGCTTACTTCAGCACCGTTCACCGTTACCTTGTCGCCCATTACCTTCACGGTCAGCTCTTCGCCGGCCACAGTTTTGAGCGTCTGGCCGTCCTTCAAGTCGGCAGCCATCAGTTTGCCCGGTACTACGTGGAATTTGAGTACCGATGCCAGTTGTTCCTTGCCGGCCGGCTTCATCAGGTTGTCCACGGCGCCACTGGGCAAAGCTTCGAAAGCCTCGTTGGTGGGCGCAAATACCGTGAACGGGCCGGGCCCGCTCAGCGTCGTAGCCAGGTCGGCGGCTTTCACGGCCGATACGAGGGTACTGAAGCTGGAATTGCCCGCGGCAGTCTGCACAATGTTCTGCGACGACGGCGCGGTGGCGGCATTGCCCGAAGCATTGTCAGTGGTGGTCGCCTGGCCAAACGCGTTGGTAAATGCCAGGCAGCCCACCAGGCATCCTGCTACTACAATTTTGTTCTTTAACATGGTTGAAGGATTTTGTTTGTTCTCTATAAGAACACCCCCAAAGCCATTTTGTTGTGACCGTACGTAGAAAAAACACGTATCCTTTGTAAAAAATACGGAAGCGACTCCTCAATGTTTAACGCAAGACTCTGATTATCAAAACGTAAGCCGCTCTAAAATTTTATAGCTCTTTTACTCATCATTTTTTGAACCGCCGCTGTTGCCCATCTGCCCTTCGTCGGGCACCAGCACCTGGTCCACTACGTAGATCACGCCGTTGGTAGCCGGGAGGGCGGGCTGGCTGACCCGGGCGCCGTTAACCGTTACCTGGTCATTGGCACGCCGCACCGCCAGTTCCTGCGTTTCCACCGTCTTCAGCACCTTGGTGCTCCCCAACTGCGCCGCACTCACGCGGCCCGGCACAATGTGGTAGCGGAGGATGGACAACAGCCGGTCCTTGTTCTCTATTTTCGACAGGTTTTCCATCGTGTTCTCCCCCTGCAACCGGTTGAATGCCGAATCAGTGGGCGCAAATACCGTGAACGGACCGGGCGTTTCCAGCACGGCCGTCATGTCGGCGGCCGCCAGGGCGGCTTTGAGTTTCGAAAAGCGGGGGTCAGCGGCCACCAGCTGCGCCAGCGTGCGGCCACTGCGGGCCGTCGTGCGTTGCCCGTTGCTGCCCGCCGTGCCCGCATTCTGGGCGAAAGCCAGCGGGGCCGAAGCCAGCAGCAGGCCCGCCAGCGCAATCATCTTTAAAGTCTTATGCATAAGAAGGCAAGTAGTTGTTTGTGGTTCGTCGTCGGGCGGATACGCACCAACCGCTATTGTTTGTTGCCGACCATTCCCTGTTTGGGGGGCAGCAGCACCTTGCTCACCACGTGGATGATGCCGTTGGAAGCTTCCAGGTCGGGCTGGTCGAGTTCAACGCCGTTGACGGCCACCTTGCCGTTCAGCTTGGTCACCGACAGTTCTTCCCCGTTCACCGTTTTCAGCTTTTGCCCGTCTTCCAGGTCGGCCATCCGGATGCGGCCGGGCACCACGTGGAATTTGAGAATGGAGGCCAGCGTCTCCTTGCTGTTGTCCTTCATCAGGTTGTCGAGGGTGCCGGCGGGCAGGGCCTTGAAGGCTTCGTTGTCGGGCGCAAACACCGTGAAAGGCCCCGGGTTGCCCAGGGTTGCCACCAGGTCGGCCTGCTTGAGGGCGGCGGCCAGCGTGCTGAACTGCCCCTCCGAATTGGTGATGTTCACGATGTTGCGGCCGGCCTGCGTGCCCGTCGCCCCGCTGGCGGGCGTCGTACCGGGACTGGTGTCCGGTTGCCGCGTGGTGGCACCGGCGCGTCCGGTAGGATTGCCGCCCGTTTGGCCTACTGCCTCCGTACTTGCCAGGCCGCCGGCCAGCGCCAGTACGGTTATGATTCGACGATAGGATTTCATGTGCGTCGGTAAGTTGGTTTATTCTGTTTACTGGATAGGCAGGTTTTTGTTGCGTTGTCCTCCTTTGCGCACCCCCCGGAAACACAGAAGCCCCGTATCCGGAGATACGGGGCTCGTTGTGCGCTTTAACCTAATCAATTAGAATGGCTGCGAATGGACCAGGAGCCTGGTCGCGGAATTAGAACTGCTTCTTGGTGACTACGCCGTCCTCGCTTACCACTTCGAACGTGAAGCTGCCGGCGGGGATTTTGGTCAGGTCGTACACCCGGCTGAAGCTGCCCTGCTTCTCAATGTTGTCGGTGAACACCAGGTTCGCGGCGGCGTCGTAGATGTTCACGGACACCTGCTCGGAATTGCTACCTAACATGGTGAGTTGGAACTTCTTGTCCTGCACCGGGCTGATCTGCACTTTCGGGCGGGTCTGTGCGAATGCATTCCCGTGCACGAGGGGCAGGGAAGCTTTGCCGTTGCGGTCCATCACGGTCAGCGTGTACGAGCCGGACGGTTGGGTAGTGAAGTTGTAGGGCCGCTTGAAGCCGCCTTCCGCATTGATCTGGTCCACCATCACAACTTCGCCGACGGCGTTGGTAATGACTACCTTTACCATGCCGGTGCCCTGGTACACCAGGTTATACACCCCATTTTTGGTGGCCGTCGTAACGGATGCCTTCACGGCTCCTTTTACTTCGTCACCCGGATTTGCCCAAACATTGGCGCCCAATACAGTGAGGAGCGCGGCGGAGATCAATACCTTTTTCATAGCTTATCAGAGTTCGTTTTGTTAGCTTTTTTACTGAACGCTGCAAAACTACCGGCACCAGGCCCAAAGAAAAAGTATAAAAACTGCCAATTGCTGTACGCGTACAAAAACAGGCATGAGGTAAAATTCCGTATAATTTTATCCAACCCTCATATTGATTAAGTGCAAAATTAATTGCACGATTAGAATAGTCGCCGCCGGAATGAGTGTGCCTTAACTGGTAAAATGATCGAAAAAATAAGGGTTTAGCGCTGGAACTTGCGCAATCATAGGCGGAAAAATTCACATTTAAGTGCAAGGAGTACCTCAGGATAATTCAAATTGGCCTATCCACTTTATATTTTCCCGCCGAATGGGTATCACTTTTCGTATAATCCATTTTCGAAAATCGCATGACTTAAGTACCATTTTTCGATTTAAACCCAAGTAATAAACATTGCACAATTTGAAGGTCACTTTTTTCTTCCGAATGACGGTCCGGGGTCAAAAAATCATGTAAGGTTTGCGCCTTTTCTGCGCATTTCACCCTCCGTTTAGACATACCTGGCTTTCCCGGCCTTGTTGCGGTCGTGGCCCGGCGGGGCACAAGCGCCGTTTCCCGTCCGGTTCGGGGCCGGTCAAGCGGAGAAACAGGCTTCTGCAAGGGGTGGGTACAATTGTAATCATGACCGGCCCGCGTGGCACTTTTCCGGTGAAAAGGGGGAGGGAGACCTTTCGGGTTTCGGAAACCCGGCAGGTCGCTTGGGATCAGTCCTGCCAGAAGGACGGCGGCAGGCGGTCCAGGTCGGCGGCCTCGTCCACGTCGGAGAGGACGGGGAGCAGCGCGTAGGGAAGGTCCGCCCGTTGCAGGTCGGCCACGGTTTCGGCCAGCACGGCCGGCGTGCTCCAGGGCTTGTCGAGGAACAGGCTTTCGACCATCCAGTTCATGCCCAGCAGGTAGTAGCCGCCGTCGGTGGCCGGGCCGAGTACGACCGGGCAGGACGCCAGTTGCCGGAACGCCTCCTCCAGCAGGTCCGGGCTCACGGCGGGGCAGTCGCTGCCGATGATGACGATGGGGCCGTAGCCGGCCGCAAACCCCTGCCGGAATGCCCGGGCCATGCGGTCCCCTAAGGTTTCGCCTTCCTGCTGGCAGGGCGTGAATCCCCCTTCAAGCCAAGCGTCAGCAGCAGGCACAAAATCGGAATAACATACCCACTTTTGCGCCGCGACGCCCCGGGCCGCGCGGCGCGTGTGTTCGAGCAACCGTTCATACACCCATAACGCCTTCCCGTCGCCGATGGTGCGGGCCAGGCGGGTTTTTACCCGGCCAAGCACCGGGTTTTTCACGAATACCAATAATAAGCGTTTCATACGATTAGAAGGGAGACAAGATACTGAGAAGGAAGGTTACGTAGGAAAAGAGGTTCACCACGGAGGACCTGGCGTAGAGACGCGATTCATCGCGTCTTTTCGGAGAACGCGTCTTTTCGGAGAAAAGGGTTCACGCAAAGGCGCAGAGGAGGAGCGCAAAGACCGCAAAAGAGATAAGCGTACTCTCAGTCCGTGCCGCAATCCTGCTAATCCTTCTCTCCTGTAAATCCTGATCCTCCTGGCGGTCTTTGCGTCTCCATTGCGATCCTTGCGGTTCAGTTCTAACGCTCAAATTCCCTTTTCTCCGAAAAGACGCGATAAATCGCGTCTCTACGCCGGGCCCTCCGGGTCTCCGTGGCAGATCTTTCTCATACATCCTTCCCTGTCAATACGATCAATCACCAGACGAGACGCAGCTCCAGCCGCCAATCTCCCGATAATTGAAACTTTCCGGTAAAAAACTATAATTTTCCGCAATTGCGCTTTTACATAATTCTGCATTTACTGCCTTTATAGAAATTATATACCGGCTAAGTAATTTTTTTTGGTATAAAATTTGGCCTTTCGAACATTAGTGCCTTAATTAGTCGAAGATTCGAATCACAGGAGTTCCTGCACTAATACAAGTTGCCAGCACTACCTCCCGGAACGGCTCGCGACCAGCCCGGGCGGTCTCATTCCCTTACATCATTGCATAAGCCGTCCCTATCCCCGGTCGTGCTTATGTCCCTTCTAACCGTTTACCTGGTCCTCCGGGCCGGGGTTATGCTTTTGCCCGGGTGTTTCCGCACCGGGGCGTATTGCCCGTCAGCAACGTAAAAAGATACTTCTACGCATCCGTACTTTCCCCGGCCCCGCGGCCGGGGGCTGGCTACGCCTTTGCCTTTCGCATCGCCCGGCCCGTCCCATTCCCATTCGCTTTGGCCCCACCGGCTGCCACGGCGCGGCACGCTATTGTCTCGCGGTTCCTGCAACCGAACCATTCACCTGTCGAACCCTTACCGGTCTTTCACTTAGCTCACTCCATCAGCATGTTGAAAAAGCTACTATTCGTACTACTCGCCATTGCCAGTTTCACCCCCCTTGCCCGGGGACAGGGCCGTTCCGTCTCGGGCAAAGTGCTCTCGCAGGAAGATGGCCTGCCGCTGCCCGGCGTAAACGTGATGCTGAAAAACACCACCACGGGCACCACCACCGACGCGGAGGGGGCCTACAAGCTCAACGTTCCCGACGGGGGCGGTACGCTGGTTTTCTCGTTCATCGGGTTTACTTCGCAGGAAGCCGAGATCGGCACCCGCGAGGTGGTCGAGGTCCGGATGCTCACCGACACCAAGCAGCTTTCGGAGGTGGTGGTCACGGCCCTGGGCATTGAACGGGAGAAAAAGGCGCTGGGCTACACCGTGCAGGAAATCAAGGGCAGCCAGCTTACCGAAACCCGTTCGGCCAACGTAGCCAACAGCCTCAACGGCCGCGTGGCCGGGGTGCGCGTCAACACCAACGCCGGGCCGGGCGCGGGCTCCACCATCCAGATCCGCGGCTCGTCTTCGGTGTCGGGCAACAACCAACCCCTGATCGTGGTGGACGGCGTGCCCATCGAGCAGAGCTTCAACAAACAGTTCGGCTCGGGCATCTCCGAAATTGACCCCGACAACATCAAGGAAATGTCGGTGCTCAAAGGCCCCAACGCGGCGGCCCTCTACGGCTCCCGGGCCACCAACGGCGTCATTCTCATCACCACCAAGAACGGGGCCGGCACCAAGGGCATCGGCGTGGAAGTCAACTCCAACGTGACCTTCGAGCGGCCCTACGTGGAACCCAATTTCCAGAACACCTACGGCGGCGGCAACGGCTACCGCACCTGGTACTCCGACGGCTGGAGCGGCGCCGTCACCCCCGACGCCCTCGACCAGTACCGCGCCGCCTACGGCCCCACGGCGCCCCCGTTCGGCACCGACGGCACCGACGAAAGCTGGGGCGGTCCGCTCGACGGCCGGCTCGTGCGCCACTGGTACAGCGGCGCCGATGTGGCCCCGCTCACGCCCCAGCCCGACAACTGGCAGGAGTTCTGGCAAACGGGCCGCACGGTCACCAACAACGTGGCCGTTTCGGGCGGCAACGAAAAGGGCAACTTCCGCCTCTCCATCGGCCGCCTCGACCAGCAGGGCATCATGGCCTTCAACGACTTCCGGCGCAACAATGTGAAACTCAACACGGGCTACAACTTCACCGACAAACTGAGCGTGACCCTCTCGGGCGAATACATCAAGTCGGGCTCCGACAACCGGAGCTACACCGGCGGCCAGGAATTCATCTGGTCGCACCGGCACATCTCCTGGGAAAGGCACAAAAACTGGCGGGACTACACCGGCACGCACATTCAGCGGGCCCTGCCGGGCCGGCCGGCCGACACCGACCCGCCCAACTGGCAGCATACCTTCTTCACCAACCCGTTCTACCTCCAGGAAAAGCTGCCGCTCTCCAACGAAAAAGACCGGCTGGTGGGCAACATCGCCGTCACGTACAAACTCTTCCCCTTCCTGAGCCTGCTGGCCCGGTCGGGCACCGACTACTGGTCCGACACCCGCGTCAACGTGCTGGCCTTCGAACGGGTGCGCAACGGCAACCGCACGCCGGGCCGGTACTCCGAAGAAGTCCTGCGCCGCCAGGAGACCAACCACGACTTCATGCTGTCGTTCAACAAAGACATCACCCCCGACTTTGCCCTCACGGCGCAGGCCGGCGGCGTGAACCGCACCAACTACTACAAGCGCAACTTCACCGAGGTAGGTCAACTGGTGGTGGACGGCCTCTACAACCTGGGCAACTCGGTGCCCAGCCTCAACCGGGCCGAAAGCATCATTGAGAAGAAGGAAGTACAAAGCCTGTTCGGCGCCGTGCAACTCGGCTTCCGCGACGCCATCTTCCTCGACCTCACCGGCCGCAACGACTGGTCGAGTACGCTGCCGGCCGAGAACCGGTCGTACTTCTACCCCTCGGCCTCGCTCAGCGCCGTGGTGACCGAACTGCTGGGAATCCAGGGCGGTACGCTCTCCTTCGGCAAGCTGCGGGCCAGTTGGGCCCGGGTGGGCAGCGACACCGATCCCTACCGGCTCATGCAAATCTACCGGCCGGCCAACGGCTCCACGGGCACGCCCACGTACGCCGGCTCCTGGAACGGCAGCATCCCCGAATTCTTCGAGAACCCGACCATTCCCAACCGCACCCTGCGGCCCGAAATCACCACCAGCCAGGAGTACGGCCTGGACGTGCGTTTCCTCAACAACCGCCTCGGCCTCGACGTCACCTATTACAACCAGTCCACCCGCGACCAGATCCTGGACGTGGAAATCCCCCAGTCGTCGGGCTATGACCGGCGCATGCTGAACGCGGGCAAGATCACCAACCGCGGCATCGAAATCGTGCTGTCGGGCACGCCCGTGAAGCTGGCCAACGGCCTGGCCTGGGACGTGTCGGTGAACTACGCCCGCAACCGCAACAAGGTGCTCGAACTGGCCGAGGGCCTGACCGCCTACCCGCTCAACGAACGGCGCGGCCTGTACTCGATGGCCAGCGTGGGCCAGCCCTACGGCGCCCTGGTGGGCGTGGCCTTCGAGCGGTCTCCCGACGGCCAGATCGTCTACAACGGCAACGGCCTGCCCATCCTGGCGAGTGGTTCGCGGGTGCTGGGCAACGTGCAGCCCGACTGGATCGGCGGCGTGTCCAACACAATATCGTTCAAAGGCTTCTCGCTGTTTGCCTTGGTGGATGCCCGCATGGGCGGCGACATCTACGACGAAGGCACGGCCAACGCCCGGTGGACCGGCCAGTACGCCGAAACGGCCGTGGGTCGCGAAGAGGGCGTGATCGGGCAGGGCGTCAAGAACGTCGGCACGGCCGAATCCCCCGCGTACGTGCCTAACGACGTGATTGTGGACGCCAGCCAGTTCTACGGCTTCAACAACCCGCGCCGCTTCCACGAGTCGGCCATTTTCGACGCCAGCTTCGTGAAGCTGCGCGAGGCTTCGCTGGGCTACGCGTTCCCGGCCGCCCTGTTTGCCAACACCTTCATCAAGAGCGCCAAGCTTTCGGTGGTGGGGCGCAACCTGGCGATCCTGTTCAAGAACCACCCGCACCAGGACCCCGAGATTGACGCCAACGGGGGCAACCGCCAGGGCTTCGGCTACGGCGAAATGCCCGCCACCCGCAGCGTAGGCTTCAACGTCAACTTCGGCTTCTGACTGTCTGAACCTTGATGCACTTGATGAAAAGATGAACCTGATCAAAACAGGACCCGGATCAAAAGAATTGCGCCCGTCAGATCACGCTCATCATTTCATCAAGCACATCAAGGTTCAGACCATCATACCCATCCTTTCATCAAGCGAATCAAGGTTCAGACAATCATGCAATCTTTCCATCAAGTGCATCAAGGCTCAGAAAAGTAAATCAAGGTTCAGACAAGTAAATCAAGGTTCAGACATGATAAAATACCTCTTTTCCCTGTTGCTGGTCTTCGCGCTGGGCAGCTCCTGCACGAAGGAGTTCGACGCAATGAACGCCGACCCCAACAACCCCACGGCCATCGGCTCGCAGTTCCTGCTGCCGTACGCCATCGAAACCTCCGTGGACCGGTACTGGGGCGGCCGCACCCGGTTCGAGCGGCTCAACCTCGACGGCATGATGCTGTGGATGCAGTACCTCTCGCGCAACATCTACTCCAACGAGGGCGACAACTACGGCGTGTCGCCGGCCCTCAACAACAACAACTGGAAGGCGTTCTACAACGAAGGGCTGCTCAACTTCCAGCGCATCATCGTGCAGTCGGGAGAGGGCGGCAAGGCGCCCAACGCCAATTACGAGGGCATCGCCCTGGTGATGCGGAGCTGGGTGTTTTCGCTGCTCACCGACACGTTCGGGGCCATTCCCTACAACGACGCCCTCAAAGGATCGGAGGGGACGCCCGTGTACTCACCCACCTACGATTCACAGGAAACCGTGTACGCGTCCCTGCTCGACGACCTGAAGCGGGCCAACGCGATGCTGGCCGTCGGCGGCCCGGCCGTGAGCGGCGACATTCTCTACAACAACGACATCCTCAAGTGGAAGAAGTTTGCCAACTCCCTGCGCCTGCGCCTCGCCAACCGGCAAGCCGCCAAAAAACCTGCCGAGTCGCGGGCCGTCATGGCCGAAATCCTGGCTGACCCGGCTACCTACCCGGTGTTTACGAGCGTGGAAGACAATGCCGCGCTGAAGCACACCAACACGCTGCCCAGCAACAACGAGTGGTACCAGGTAATGATCCAGGATGGCCGCACGGACTGGAACATCAGCCAGACGCTGGCCGACAAGCTCAATGCCCTCAAAGACACCCGCATTACGGTGTACGCGCAGCCCAAGGCCGGCAGGTACGAAGGCATTCCCAACGGCCTGCCCGACGCCATTGCCACCACGTACCTGAGCACGGCCGCCGGCCTGGGCACTTACTTCACCCAGGCCAGTACGCCCAGCGTGCTCATGACACATTCCGAGTTGCAATTCACCCTGGCCGAGGCCGCCCTGGACGGCGACATTGCCGGCAACGCCCGGACGTACTTCGAGGAAGGCATCAAAGCTTCCTTCAAACAGTACGGCCTGGAAGTGCCGGCCGGTTACCTGGACCAGTTTGCCACCGTCAGCAAAGAAACCGTGATGGAGCAGAAGTGGATTGCCCTGTTTGGGCAGGGCGTGGAAGCCTGGACCGAGTACCGCCGCACGGGCCTGCCGGTGCTGCCGTCCCGCGACCCCCGTTCGGTGTTCGAGAACGACGCCGTGCTGCCCACCCGCCTCAAGTACCCCACCTCCGAAGAAACCCTCAACGCCGCCAACCTCCAGGGGGGCATTGAACTGAACGCGGGCCCCGACAACATGAAGACCCGGCTCTGGTGGACGGAGAATTAATAAAAAATTGACAAAAATCTACTCAACACCCCCTTTCTCAACATGAAAAGACATCTTTTACGATACGTATGGCTGGTGCTCGGCGTGGCCGGCGGGCTGTCAGGCTGCCAGAAAGAAGAAGACCCGTTCGTGGACCGCGTGCAGTCGCCGGTGCTCGTGTGGATCGAAAACGCCGACAGGAAAGACTACCTGGCCGGTGGCGGCCTGTACGCCGAGCCGTCGGTGTCGGTACCCGCCAACCAGTTGGAAGCGCCG
>CADCTQ010000247.1 GCA_902805615.1 uncultured Cytophagales bacterium | reverse complement strand
CACCAGCCGCCGTTCGGGTTCCAAAAGGCCGCCCTCCAGGGATTGCGTTTGCCCCGTAGCCCGCATGAGCAGGGAAATGATCGAGCCGAGCAGGTTGGTGGACACGGCCAGCCGCGACCCCTTGGGAATGTCGTTTACCTGCGTGACCAGCTCCAGTCCCATGCCCGGCGCCACGATGCGGGCCAGGAGCTGGTCGAGGGGCTGGTTGGTGCCTTCGAAGGACGGCGGGATGAGCCCCGAGGCAATGACGCCGGCTTTCACCAGGCTCAGGTAGTCGTTGCCGAAGTTGAACAGGTCGGTGAGGTCGGTTACGTCCTTGGTGGCGTTCAGGTCAATGCTGGTGAGGCGCAGCACGGGTTCGGGAATGGCCCGCACGAAGGCCCGGATGGGCGGCTTGATGTCCTGGTCGCGGCCGTACACGCCCAGGTTCACCGACACGTTGATCACGCGGGCTCCTTCGGGGTAGTCCATGCCCAGGAAAAAGATGTCGGACCAGCCGCTGTGCGTGAGGTCCATGCGCACGGAGGTGTTTTCTTCGAGCACCGGGTAAAAGGCCGTGCCGCCGGCCCGCCGCAGGAGCCGGGGGTGGATGCGGATGGGGTGGTCTTCGAGGTGGCCCACGCGGAACATCCACTGGTTGCCCCGGCTCGACCGCACGCTGCGCCGCACCTGGTCGGCCAGGATCTGGAACGAGAGGTGGTGGTACGCCTCGGCCAGGCCGCTGAACAGGCTGGCGTTGGGGCCGTCCTTTTGGACCTGTTCGAGGAAGCGGGAGATGGCCGTTTCGAAGCGCCGGGCCAGCAGGTCCCCGAAGCCTTCGTAGGGAATCTTGCCGGTGGCCGGCGTGCCGGGCGATTCGGTGAGGAAAAAGCGGTAGCCGGCGTAGAGGAACAGGATGGCCCGCACGCGGTCGTAGAGGTTGTCGCTCCTTTTGCGGAACCCGTCCAGCTCCCGGAAGGCTTCGAGCAGCCCGGCGGGGGAGAGGGAGCGGCACAGGTCGTAAAAGGACCGGTTGCGTTTGTCGGGGTCGGTACTGGTAATGGTTTCTATGAATGCGTTCATCCGGTTGGGAGTTGGTCGGCGCCGGGCGGCAAGGGTGCGGGCCGGCTACGAAATTAGGGATGATCGCGAAACATACCAATGCCGGGGACGGAAGTAGGCCGGGGTTTTCGATTTTGGGGAATTCTGGGCAATTTGGACCCTGGCCCGTACGGCCCACCCGTTGCCATGTCAAAGTACTGCTTCTCCCTCATTCTCATCGTTGCCTGGGGTACGTTGCCGGCGCAACCGGCCGCCGAGGCCCCCTTTGACGCGGGCCGGAAATTCGCCGCCGCCGCGTTGCGACAGGACTTGACCGTGCTCCGGGACAGCCTCCGGGCGGTGCACCCGGCCCTGTACCGGTACACGCCGAAACGGGCCTGGGATTCCCTTTTCGCGGCGGCCTGCCGGCAAATCAACAAACCCCTGTCCGGGACGGAATTTTACGCCATTGCCGCGCCGCTCATCGGCCGGGCCGGCGACATCCATACCGCCGTGGAACTCCCGGACCCCTACCACGACTACCTGGCTACCCGGAGTGACCTGTTGCCTTTCGACGTACGCATCACCGGGGATTCCGTATTCATTGCCAGCAACAACAGCACCGACACCTCCATCCCGGTAGGAAGCCGGCTGCTGAACATCAACGGGGTGCCCATCGCCGCCGTGCTGGCAAAGCTGAAAAGCTACTTTTCGAGCGACGGCACGAACGGGACGCTGAAGGTACGGCGGGTGGAACAACGGTTTGCCTTTCAGTACCAATTCACGTACGGCTACTCCAAGCAGTTTGCGGTAACCTACGCCCCGCCAGGGGAGCGGCCGCGGACAAAAACCGTGGCGGCGCTGCCATTCGCAGTCATCAAAGAGAACCGGGCCAAAAACCGGCAGGCGTATCCTAAGCTCAAACCGCTGTTTCCGCAACCGCCCTACCTGGCCCTGGCGCTGCACCCGGAAAAGCAACGGGCGGTTCTGACCATCCGGTGGTTCCAGAACGACGTGCTCGAAAGCAACGGCCAGCGGTTCAAACCTTTCGTGGATTCGGCTTTGGGCGCAATCCACCAAGCGGGCGTCCGCAACCTGGTGATTGACGTGAGAAACAACGGCGGCGGCGAAAGCGGCAATGCCAGTTACCTGTACGCGTACCTGGCCGGCAAACCATTCCGGCTCGTGCACTGCATCGAGGCGAGCCCCGCCACGTACCGGGCCGACGCCGCGGCCGGTGTGCAGTACGCATTCCACCCCGCCACCGGCACGTACCGGACCGCGGATTCTACGGCCAGCCCCCGTCAGTTTTTCGGACTGGCCACGCAGCCGTCCCGGCCCAACCCCTACGCGGGTGCGGTATACGTGTTGGTGGATGGCCTCACCACCTCGGCCGCCGCGCAGTTTGCCTCGCTGGTCAAACGCAACAATAGGGGTACCCTGATCGGGGAAGAAGCGCCGGGGGCGTTGGCGGGCGGGTCGGGCAGGGAATATGCCCGCTTCGCGCTGCCCCACTCCGGCCTGCTCACCGTCATTTCCCGCTACCGGTCCTACCTGACCGATCCGAACCTGCCGGGCGAAGACGGCTGCGTGGCGCCCGATCACCAACCGGCCGCATCCATGAACGACTTGTTCAATGGGGTGGACAAAGACCTGGAACTCGCCCTGAAACTGATGGACAAAAGTGATTAACACCCCGTACCAACCCGGGCGCTGCTTCCGCACGGCGGCCGTCAGCCCACCCTTGTTTACAATCAAAATGTACATTTTTCATTCGCCCATGCCCAGACCCTTACCTACCTTACTTGCCTGCTTGCTCCTGGCCGCCGGCCGGCTGCCCGCGCAACCCATTACCACCCCGCCCGACCCGGCCATTGCCCAGATGGTGGGCGAGGTGTCGGCGCAAAACCTGGAGGCCATCGTGCGCCGGCTTTCGGCCTTTGAAACGCGCCACTCGCTGAGCACGACCAAGGGCGACAAAAAAGGCATCGGCGCGGCCCGCAACTGGGTGGAAGGGGAATTCAAAAAATACGCCGCCGCCTCGGGAGGCCGCCTCACCGTGACGCAGGACGCCTACGTGCTGGAGCCGGACGGCAAGCGGATCAACCGGCGCGTGGAGATGAAAAACGTGATGGCGACCCTCAAGGGCACCGACCCCGCCGACGACCGGGTGCTGGTGGTGAGCGGCCACCTCGATTCGCGCAACACCGACATCATGGACAGCACCGGCAAAGCCCCCGGCGCCAACGACGACGCGTCGGGCGTGGCCATCGTGATGGAAATGGCCCGGATCATGGCGAAGCGGGAATTTCCGGGCACGGTGATCTTCGTGGCCGTGCAGGGCGAAGAACAGGGCCTGCTCGGCGCCCGGCACCTGGCCCAACGGGCCAAGACCGAAGGCTGGAACCTGGTCGCCATGGCGACCAACGACATCGTGGGCAACTCGTTTTCCAACGAAACCAACCTGCACGACAACACGACCGTGCGGGTGTTCAGCGAAGGCGTACCGGCCGCCGAAACGCCCGAAATGGCAACCACGCGCCGGGGGCTCTCGTCGGAAAACGACGGCGGGGCCCGGCAACTGGCCCGCTACTACAAGGAAGTAGGGGAGCGGTACGTAGACCAGCTCACCGTGCAGCTCGTGTACCGCCCCGACCGGTTCCTGCGCGGCGGCGACCACACGCCCTTCAGCCAGGCGGGTTTCGCGGCGGTGCGGGTCACCGAAACCAACGAGAACTTCACGCAGCAGCACCAGAACGTGCGCCTGGAGAACGGCATCCAGTACGGCGACCTGCCCGAGTTCGTGGACTACGAATACCTGCGCAAGAACGCGGCCCTCAACCTGGCGGCGTTTGCCAACCTGGCCCTGGCCCCGGCGGCTCCCGCCAAGGTGGGCGTACTCACGGGTGAACTGACCAACCGCACCGCGTTGCAGTGGGAAGCCCCGGCAAAGGGCAAAAAGCCGGCGGGCTACTACGTGCTCATGCGCGAAACCACCAGCCCCGTCTGGACGAAGCGGGTATTCGTCACCGAAACCAAGGCGACGCTGCCGTACTCGAAGGACAACTACCTGTTCGGCGTGCAGTCGGTGGATGCGGCCGGCCACGAAAGCCTGGCGGTGATTCCCGTGCCGGTGAAGTAGGGGAAGGGATTGGTAGTTCACCCATGGCATTTTATAAATTGAATGTGGAGATAAGAACCCAGCGGTAAGTTGTTATTTTTAGCCAATGAGCAAACTGGAAAAATTTCTCATTAAAATTCTGCGGGGAACCTCGGATGCTAATATTGATTTTGATGAATTGCGTAATCTGCTCAGCCGGTTAGGCTTTGAGGAGAGAGTAAAAGGCAGTCATCACATACTTACCAGGGAAGGAGTGGAAGAAATTCTTAATCTTCAGGCGAAAGGTGCAAAAACCAAACCTTACCAGGTAAAACAAGTAAGAAATGTCATTGTGAAATACCAACTTAAACTGGAAAAAGACGATGAGTAAATATAAATATGAAATCATTATCTACTGGAGCCAGCCGGATGAAGCCTACATTGCCGAAGTGCCTGAACTGGCCGGTTGTGCCGCTGATGGGGAAACGTACCAGCAGGCCCTGGCAAATGTGGAAGTAGTGATTGACGAATGGATTGAGACGGCTCAATCGAAGGGCAGGCCGATTCCTCAGCCCAAGGGCAAGTTGATGTTTGCCTGAATCAGGGGAATAGGAATACACCACTCTGCAAGCTAAGCTAACTGTCAACCGGCTTGGCAAAAAGGCAATGCCTCTGAACCCAAGGCGACGCTGCCCTACTCGAAGGACAACTACCTGTTCGGCGTGCAGTCGGTGGATGCGGCCGACCACGAAAGCCTGGCGGTGATTCCCGTGCCGGTGAAGTAGAAGCAAACAAATGAGAAAGCTGGTCAACGGTTACGTACTGGTAAGCTTGCTGCTGGTGCTGGACGTAAGCCTGTATTTGGGTTGGCGCATCAGCCTTGCCGGCTACTGGACCGACCGGGTGCTGTTCTGGGTTTGGCTCCTGCTCACGGCCGTTGTATTCAGAAGGGGCTGGCAACGCAGGGTAACCAAAATCTACGCGGGGCTGCTGGGAGCATTGCTGGTATTGAGCATGGTACCCATGATGATTCCTTTCAGTACCATCGTGATGGTGGGATTCGGACTGGATCGTTTTTACTGGAAAGACATTGATGGACGGATCAGGATACAGCAGACCGGTAAAAGCATTGTAGGGTTACCCACACTTGAGGTGGTTGAGAAGAAGGGCATCTATGAGCAACAGATCGCCAGTATGAATGCCCGTGAGATGTGGCATGAGGATAATACTTATCAAAACATACAGGACTTGGTAACCTTACACGTACTCCGGCAAACGAAGGACAGTGTACAGGTGGAACTGGTTTATAAAAGAGGAAAGACTATTTTTTGGATGAATAATGAGTAACAGTTTCATGCCCACCGTTGACGACTTCATTGCCGGCCAGCCCGCCGGTTCGCAGTCCCGGCTCCGGGGCTTGCGCAAACTCATCCTCGACGCCGCGCCGCACGTGGGGGAGAGCATCAAGTACGGCATCCCGTTCTACACGTACCACGGCCTGCTCTGCTACCTCAACCCTAAAAAAGACTACGTGGACTTCGGTTTTTGCCAGGGCGTCCAGCTCTCCGACGAGGCCGGCCTGCTCTACGGCGACAATAAGGAAATCCGCAAGGTAAAAGTCACCCAACTGGACAGTCCGCTGGTGCAATCCCTGCGCCAACTCGTGCAGGAAGCCCTGCTGGTGAATGAGGAGAGGAAGAAGAAGCGAGGAGCGGGGAGCGGGAAGTGAGAAGAAGGCCGTGCCCGCCGGTTCCGCGTGCCCCCATTTTCAATTTTCTAATTATCCATTTTCCATTTATTCCATGCCTTCCTTCCCCAGCCCCGAACTGCTCCGCGGACTGCGCCGCGACACCCAGGAACTCATCGAAGTGGCAAACCGGGAATTCGTGCCCCTGTCCCCGGAACAACTCCTGCGGAAGCCTGCCCCCGACAAGTGGAGCGTGGCGCAGTGCCTCGAACACCTCAACCGGTACGGATTGCACTACCTGCCCGCCATGCAAGGCCGCATCGGCGCGGCCCGGGGCCGGGCCAGCCGTCCCGAATCCACGTTCCGCGCCGGCTGGCTGGGCAACTTCCTGGTGCGTTCGGTGCAGCCCATGCACACCGGCAGTCCCCGGGCAAACCTCAAGTACCCGGCCCCGAAAGCCTACGACCCGGACCGCACCGGCACCACCACCGCCGAAGCGTTGCCCGTCTTCCTGCGCCAGCAGCAAACCACCCTCGAACTGCTCGAAGCGGCCGGACGCGTCAACCTGGAAGCCGTCCGGGTGCCCATATCCGTCACCAGCCTCATCCAACTGCGCCTGGGCGACTGCCTCCGCTTCGTGATCGTGCACAACCAACGCCACGTGCAGCAGGCCCAACGGGTAGCGGCAGGATTGATGCAGGGGCAACGGTAGAGACGCCATTCCCGGCGCCTCTGATCCCCCGGAGGGGCAACCGGGGTACCGGGAGCCGTAGTTGCCCGAAAATATGCGTAGAATGCACCGGTATCCGGACGTCGAACTTCCCACCTCGAACCTTGAAACCCGCATGATCTACTTCGACAAACCCTTTTTTGCCGTTCAATACAACCCCGTGCTCCGTTGCGCTACCCACCACTGCGGGGGGTACTTTTTGCGGGAAGAGTACCAGGAGGCCATGCGGCAGGGCCTGGAAGTGGTGAGCAAAACGGGGGCTACCTCCCTGATCGTGGACGTGCAGGCCGTGCGCGACGAGGAGAACTGGGACGCCGACTGGACGGCCACCCGCTGGTTTGCGCAAATTCTCCAGACCGACGTGCGCAAAATCGCCATTGTGGTGCCCCGCGCGGCCTTGCCCCACCTGCCCAGCCTGCCCGTGCAGTGCGCCGTGGCCGACCAGGTACTGGTTGGCCGGTTTTTTGCGGATGCCGAGGAAGCTTTGCGCTGGATCAAACACTTCGGCTGATTCCCCGGGCCGCCGGAACTTTCCGCAGAAATATTTCTGTTAGCTGTTTGTACATTAAATGTATATACATATATTTGCAAAGCGATCCGATATTCACGCGAAGAAGCCCTTTTAAAAAACGAATTCCCCTATCTAAAAACAACAATTATGAAAAGTGCAAGAATGTTCCTGATGATGGTAGCCCTGCTGGTTGCTGCCACCGTGCAAGCCAACGACAACGGCAAAGGCAAGAAAGCCGAACAGACGCTGAAGGTTGACACCCAGCAAAGTACGCTTACCTGGAACGGCAAGAAAGTGACCGGCGAACACAGCGGCACCGTGAAACTGTCGGGTGGTACCCTGCAGGTAAAAGACGGCAAACTGGTGGGCGGCAACTTCACGGCCGACATGACCACGCTCGCCAACACCGACCTCACCGACGCCGGCTACAACGCCAAGCTGGTAGGCCACCTGAAATCCGACGACTTCTTCGGGGTAGAGAAGCACCCGACTTCTACCTTCAAAATCACCAAGGTTGAGCCCATCGCCAACGCCAAAGCCGGCGAAGCCAACTACACCATCACCGGCGACCTGACGATCAAAGGCAAAACCAACCCCGCAACGTTCCCCGCCGTGGTGACCATCAATGGCAACAACGCTACGGCCAAAGCCACCGCCACCGTTGACCGCGCCAAGTACGACATCCGCTACGGTTCCAAGTCGTTCTTCGACAACCTCGGCGACAAGGTGATCAACGACGAATTCACGCTGGACATTAACCTCGTTGCCGGAGCCAATACTGCCAATGCAAAGGCTTCCAGCGGCAAGTAAGACCCTGATCAGCAGGATGAACTGGATGGATAGGATTGCCGGGACGGAAGGATGCAGCCCATCACACCCGGTCCCGGACCTGCACCAGTGAAAAGATCGAAAACCCGGAAGGCCCTTGTAGCCTTCCGGGTTTTCCGTTTGTAGACATGGGCTGAACTGAAGGATAAGTTTGTAGGGGAGAAAAGCGGCTATTGCGTACAGAAAGAAAACCGGAGTAAAAGCAGGAGCCCAATCGGCAGGACTGTCTTCCAGCGGCAGGATGGGTACGCAGCAAGGAGCGCGTCGCGGCACAGGTCGCATGGCGGGAAGGCGTCGCATTGCGAGCAAGAAGCGCGACGCGCCCACTTCCCGCCGCTTCTTGATGCAATAAGCTACTTGTCAGCGGTTCAGTTGCAAATAGCACAGCCGGGCCATTACCCGATAAATTTCCTGTCGGATCTCTCCCCTCAGGCACCGGCGGCAAAACGGGCAATTTTTTCCACCAGCACCAGGTTGATCTTGCGGTAGGATTCGTGCGTCCAGCCGGCTACGTGGGGCGTGAGCAGCACCCGGTCGGAGGCGGCCAGGGCCTCGAAGGCAGCCTTTTGTGCGGGGTTCAGGGTGGCGAGTTTTTCGTTTTCCAGCACGTCGAGGCAGGCGCCGCGCACTTTGCCGCTCCCCAGGGCCGTCACCAGCCCGGGCAGGGGCACAATCTCGCCGCGGGCCGTGTTGACGAGGTAAATGTCCTTGCGAAACCGCCCCAGGAACGCTTCATCCACCCAGCCCAGCGTTTCGGGCGTGAGCGGCACGTGCAGGCTCAGCACGTCGGCCTGCTCAAAAATGGCTTCGGGCGTGCTTTCTTGCGCGAATGCATCGCCGTAGCCTCTCAGGTACTTGTCGTAGGCCAGCACGGGGCAGCCGAAGGCCTGCACCCGCCGGGCAAACTCGCGGCCGGTGTTGCCGTAACCGATGATACCCACCGTTTTGCCCATCAGTTCCACGCCGCGGTTGCCTTCGCGGTCCCAGGTGCCGCCGCGTACCTGCCGGTCGGCCAGGTGCAGCTTGTTGAACAGGCACAAGAGCATCCCCAGGGCGTGTTCGGCCACGGCCACGCGGTTGCCCTCCGGGGCGTTGAAGAGGGCAATGTTCCGCTTCCGGCAGGCTTCCACGTCAATCTGGTCCATGCCGGCGCCGGCCCGGGCAATGAACCGCAGCCGGGGCGCCCTTTGCAGCAACGCCTCGTCAACGGTGATCTTGCTCCGCACCACCAGCCCCTCGTAGTCGCCCACGGCGTCGTACACTTCTTCCCGCTTGATGCCGGGGCGGTAGTCGGCCGACAATCCCTTTTCCGCCAGCAACGGCAGCAAACTCTCGTGCATCAGATCAATGACCAGGATTCTCATATCGTTGTTGGTTGTCAGTTGTTCGTTGTTCGGACGCCAAGGTCGCGTCAGCGTCTTCCCGGAAAGTATACTTACGTTTTATTTACGCGCGATCATCCCACGCATATAACCTGAAAGCCTGCCTCCGAACAACGAACAACCAGCAACGAACAACCAATATCAAATGCTGTACAACAACTTCGCCGTCAGGAAATAGATCGTCAGGCCGAGCAGGTCGTTGGCGGTGGTGATGAAGGGACCCGAAGCCACGGCCGGGTTGATGCCGAACTTGTCGAGCACCAGCGGCGTGACCGTGCCCATGAACGACGACAACAGCACCACCGAAAGCAGGGCGATGGACACCACCAGCGACAGCCGCAGCCCGGCGCCCAGCGCCCAGTTGAAGGCAAACACGATCACGCCCAGCACCAGCCCGTTGAGGACGGCAATCATCAGCACTTTGAGCAACCTTTCGACGGTGCTGATCTCGAACACCGACCGGTTGGCGAGGCTTTGCAGGATCACCGACGATGACTGGATGCCCACGTTGCCGCCCGTACCCCCGATGAGCGGGATAAATGCCGCCAGGGCGGGCACCACGGCAATGAGGTCGTCTTCGAAGAGGCCCACGAAACGCGCCGCCAGCAGTCCGCCCACCATGCCGATGAGCAGCCAGGGCAGGCGGGCCCGCACCGACAGCCAGATGCTCTCCTCATCTTCTTCGGCGTCGCCGGTAAGGCCCGACATGGCCTGCCGTTCGCGTTCGGCCAGTTCGGTGATCACGTCCACCACGTCGTCGATGGTGATGCGGCCCATCAGCTTGCCGTTCACGTTCACCACCGGGATGGATTCCAGGTCGTAGCGGCGCATGATGTCGGCTACTTCTTCGGCCGACTGGTGCAGCTCCACCGAAAGCACGTCGTCTTCGTAAATGTCGGACACGCGGTTGCTGGCGCGGGAAAGTACTATTTTCTTGAGCGACACCCGGCCCTTGAGGATGCCCTTGTCGTCCACCACGTACACCGAGTTCACCTTTTCCACCTGCTGGGCCTGGCGGCGGATCTCGTCCACGCACTGCACCACCGTCCAGTTGATGTTGCACTTGACGAGTTCCTTGGCCATCAGGCCGCCGGCAGTGTCTTCCTCGTAGTGGAGCAGGTCAATGATGTAGCGGGCTTTTTCGCGGTTTTCGAGCAGGGCGATCACTTCTTCGCGGGTTTTGCCCGGCTGCTCGTTGAGGATGTCGGCCGCGTCGTCCGACTCAATGTGGTCCACGAAGCCGGCCAGTTCTTCGGAAGTGAATTTGGCGAGAAAGTCGGTGCGGCGGTAAGGGTCGAGGTTGGTGATGACTTCGGCGCTCACGTCGCGGTCGAGCAGGGTCAGTACGTACTTGGCCTGTTCGTCCTCCAGGTCGTACAACAGGTTGGCAATGTCGGCCGGGTAGAGTTCATCCAGCGTTTCGCGGATAAAGGTTTCGTGCCGGTTCTCAACCGCTTCCAGGAGTTGCTCAACGTATTCGCGGGTAAGTTCAAAAGCCATGACCGTCGCAGGGGGCCGGGTGCCCGAAAAGGGCCCGGATCAAAAGGGTTTAACCGGTAAAGCAAAAGATGGTTGCGCAACCACCCGGCCAACGGCCCAGATTACATCCCGGATTTACAATTCGGACCGGTTCAAACTGGTTGGGGTTAGAGGTGCGGGCAAAAATAGTCCAATTATCGGGAACGGCCCAGCAGGGAAATTTTTAAATGTTGCATCCCGGACTTTGGTGAGAAGGATTAGCTTGATGAACATGATGGAAAAGACAGAGGGAGGATGGCTGATTTTTGGACCTTTGTACAAGGATTACCGCCCTTGCCCGGGGACGCTGGCGCAGGCGTCCGCCGGTGCCTTCCGGACCGGAAGCGTCCGCTTCCCAGCCGCCAGGCTTACTCACCTAACCTACGATTCCGACTCCTGTTCCATGCATTCTTTTGCAGGACGTCTTGGTATTCGAAAAGGGCAAGCGGACGCTTGGGAGGAAAAGGCACCGGCGGACGCCTGCGCCAGCGTCCTCAGGCAAGGGCAGTTGTGTAACACCAGCGCAGCAAAGCAAAAATGGCTTCCTGCTTCCAGAGGCACCAACCATAAAAACACGAAACCAGGGCTTTAAGAAGACACGGGCCGGACGGGCGGCGGTTGCCCGAACGCCTACTTTTTCCGTTCGATGGTGAAGCGGACGAGTTGTTCGAGGGAGTGGCGGTACTCGGAGGCGGGCAGGGTGTGCAGGATGCGGATGGCCTCGTCCTGGTAGGATTTCATCACTTCGGTGGCGTACTCCAGGCCGCCGCTGGTCTTCACGTATTCAATCACTTCGGCCACCTTGCGGGGTTTGTGGCTTTCGTTCTTGATGAGGTAGATGATGCTCCGCTTCTGCGACCACGAAGACTGGTTGAGGGCGTAAATGAGCGGCAGGGTCATCTTCTTCTCCTTGATGTCAATGCCCAGCGGCTTGCCGATCTCCTCGTTGCCGTAGTCGAACAGGTCGTCCTTGATCTGGAAGGCAATGCCTACTTTCTCCCCGAACTTGCGCATGGTTTCGATGCTGGCGGCGTCGGTATCCACCGAGGAGGCGCCCACGGCGCAGCACGCGGCAATGAGCGAAGCGGTTTTCTGGCGGATGATCTCGAAGTACACGTCTTCGGTGATGTCGAGGCGGCGGGCTTTCTCGATTTGCAGCAGTTCGCCCTCACTCAGTTCCTTCACCGCCTGCGACACGAGGCGCAGCAGGTCGAAGTCGTTGTGTTCCACCGACAGCAGCAGGCCGCGGGAGAGCAGGTAGTCGCCCACCAGCACGGCAATCTTGTTTTTCCAGAGGGCATTCACCGAGAAGAAGCCCCGGCGGTAGTTGGAATCGTCCACCACGTCGTCGTGCACGAGGCTGGCCGTGTGGAGCAGTTCGATGAGGGCGGCGCCCCGGTAGGTGGCTTCGTTGACTTCCCCGCAGGTTTTGGCCGACAGGAATACGAACATGGGCCGCAGTTGCTTTCCCTTCCGTTTCACGATGTAATTCATGATCTGGTCCAAAAGCATCACGTTGGTTTTCATGAAGGAGCGAAACTTCAGTTCGAAAACTTCCATCTCTCCCGCAATCGGGGCCTGTATTTCCTGGATATCTACTGCCATTGTCGAGGATACGCAATTTTACAACCCACCCAGGCAATTGCCAAACCCTGAGCGGGTTGTTTATGGTAAAACAACCCCGGGGCGTAAAGGTTCGGAATAAAGTCGTGAACAGTCGTACGTAGAGACGCGATTCATCGCGTCTTGCCTCGTCGTAAGCAGAGACGGGATGAATCGCACCTCTGCCCAGGACGCTGGACTGACGGCTTCTTCAGGGGCCGGGTATTAGGTTATACGCAAAAACATCTGTTCTGCTCCACTCATGACAGGCAAGACGCGATGAATCGCGTCTCTACGTTACGACTGTAACCCGTAAAACCGGACTGCATTCTCCCCCAGGATGGCGGCCTGTTCGGTGGGGGAGAGGCGCGACACGTACGCTTCCACGAGGTGCATCACTTCGCCGTAGCCGGCGGCCACCTTGCACACGGGCCAGTCCGAGCCGATCATCAGGCGCATCGGGCCGAACGCCTCCAGGGCCACGTCGAGGTACGGCGTGAAGTCGTCGCGGTCCCACACGAGCCAGTCGGCCTCCGTCACCATGCCCGACAGCTTGCAGTACACGTTTGGGTGCCGGGCCAACTCCCGCAGGTGCCGCGCCCAGGGCTCCAGTTCGTGGTCCTTGATGAAGGGCTTGGCCAGGTGATCGAGCACAAAGGGCTGGTCGGGGAAGCGGGCCACAAACCGGGCGGCGACGGGCAGGTGCCGGGGGTAGATGAGAATGTCGTACCTGAGGTTGAATTGCTCGAGCAGCCCCACGCCCCGCCCGAAGGCAGGGTCCAGCAGGAACGCATCGTCGGGCTCGGCCTGCACGATGTGGCGGACGCCCACCAACTCCGGGAACTGCGCAAAGTACTCCAGCCGTTCGGCAACGTTGCCGGCCCGCAGGTCCACCCAGCCCACCACGCCCCGGATAAAGTCGTGTTGCGCGGCCAGGCCCAGGAGGAATTCCGTTTCGGCCTCCGTCTGCGGCGCCTGCACGGCCACGCAGCCGTCGTAGCCCGCCGCGTCGAGTTCCGGCTTGAGGTCGCCGGGCAGGAAGTCGCGCCGGATGACGGCCATTTCCTCGTCGATCCAATCAAAGGCCTCCGGCGAGTAGTGCCAGAAGTGCTGGTGGGCGTCAATTTTTGGGGGCATGGTCAATAAGCAGTTGACAATAGTCAGTAGGCAATACGCAACCAGCAGTGGGCAGTACCCAATACCCAATACTTAATACTCAATTCTTCCTCTAATGGTCACTCATGCGGAAGACCAGTTCCAGGTCGGCCCAGTGTTCGCCGGGACGGGCTTCGGGGACGGGTTCCTGGTAGGAGGCCATCAGGTTTTCCCACTGGTCGTTCTGGGGGTCCAGTTGAATGTATTTGTCCAGGCTGGTCTCGGGGTCGAAGTGGTCCTCGGTGTCCATCACCATGAACAACCGGTGGCCGATCAGCCAGATGCGCATGTCGAGCACGCCCACCTTGCGGAACGAAGCCACCACCTCGGGCCAGATGTGGTCGTGGTGGCGGCGGTACTCGGCGATCTTCTCGGGATCGTTCTTGAGCAGGATGGTCTTGGCGTAGGATTTCATAAGCAGTCAGAATCAGGATTTACAGGATGAAAGGAGTACCAGGATCGGGATCAGGATTCTCAGGATTAATGGATTAGCAGGATTACGACACCCAAATCCCGTTAATCCGTTAGTCCTGAGAATCCTGATACGCCTTCACTTTCTGCTTCGAACTGCCCAGGCCGTCAATGCCGAGTTCGACTTCGTCGCCGGGCTTGAGGTAGATGGGCGGGTCAAAGCCCAGGCCCACGCCGGCCGGGGTGCCCGTCGAGATCACGTCGCCGGGCAGCAGCGTCATGAACTGGCTGATGTAGCTCACCAGGAACGGGATGTTGAAGATCAGGTTTCTGGTGTTGCCGTTCTGGTACTGCTTGCCGTTGACGGTGAGCCAGAGCCGCAGGTTGTGCACGTCGGCAATTTCGTCGGGAGTTACCAGGAACGGTCCCAGCGGCGCAAACGTGTCGCAGCCCTTGCCCTTGTCCCACTGGCCGCCGCGTTCGAGCTGGAAGGCCCGTTCGCTGTAGTCGTTGTGCAGCACGTAGCCGGCCACGTAGCGCAGGGCTTCGGACTCCTCCACGTAAGTGGCTTTTTTGCCGATCACCACGGCCAGTTCCACCTCCCAATCCGTTTTCTGGCTGTTTTTGGGAATGGTCACGTCGTCGTTGGGGCCGCACAGGGCCGTGGTGGACTTGAAGAACAGGATGGGTTCGGCCGGGATTTTGGCGCCGGTTTCTTCGGCGTGGTCGCGGTAGTTGAGGCCCACGCACACGATCTTGCTGGGACGGGCCACCGGGGAACCCAGGCGCACCGTGTCGCTGAAGCGGGGGGCCTTGCCGGCATTGTCCCGCAGCCATTCCCCGAGCCGGACGATGCCGTTGGTGGCAAAAAACGTTTCGTTGTAATCTTCCCCGAAGGCGCTCACGTCTACCCGGGTGCCTTCCGGCAGGATGAGCCCCGGCTTTTCGCGGCCACTGTCGCCAAATCGAATCAGTTTCATGGAGTGTAGTTAAGGAGTTATTGGGGTAATAGGGATTAGGGTATTAAGGGATTGGGTTCGGTGCCCGCACGGATTCTCAAGGGTAAGCGTTCATTTCTAATTGTCAATTGTCCATTTATTTCGTCAGCCGGTAGATGAGCAGGGCGGCGCGTTGGGTGAGGGCCTGGAAGGTTTTGGGGTTCATGGTTTCGTTGGGGCTGTGGGCGCCGCTGCCCATCGTGCCCAGCCCGTCGAGGCCGCTCGTGTAGGGCGCCACGAACGACACGTCGCCGGCGCCGCGGGCCCCGGGGTCGTAGGGCTTTACGGGGCCGTGCCCGAGGTCGAGGCTCACCTGGTTGAGCTGGGCCAGCAGGGCCTCGTTGCCCGGCGTGGGCGGCATGGCCGGGTAGCTGTCCTGGAAGATGATTTTCGCCGAAGTGCCCGGCAGGCTGCGGGCCACGATCCCGCGCATTTTGGCGCGGGTGCGTTCCTTTTGTTCTTCGGAAATGAACCGGAGGTCGCCGCTCACTATGGCCGTTTTGGCGACGATGTTGCCCTTGCCGCTCACCTGGCCCGTGCCGGCCGTGGCGTCGAAGTCTACTTCGGTGCCGCCCAGGATGGTGCCGGGGTTGAAGGTCAGGTACTGTTCTCCTTTGAGTTCGTCGTGGAAGGCATTGAGGATGCGGGCCGCCTCGTAGATGGCTCCGTCGCCGACGCGGGGCGAAAACACGCCGGCCGAATGGGCCTGGTTGCCCGTCACTTCGAGCCGCCAGTTGCTGGAGCCGCGCCGGGCCACGGTGGCCTCGCCAAAGCCGGTGGCCGTTTCGAAGGCCAGGGCGGCGTCGCTCCGCCGGGCGGCCTCGATCAAATCTTTGCGGCTGATGCTGAGGGGCTTGCCCGTGTTCTCCTCGTCGCCGGTGAAGGCCACGATGATCTGCGTGTTGTCGAGCAGGCCGGCGGCGTGCAGGGCCTTGAGGGCGTAGAGGATCACCACGTCGCCGCCCTTCATGTCGTTGACGCCCGGGCCTTTGAACACCGAATCGGTGCGCACGAACTGCTGAAAAGGGCTGTCTTTTTCGAATACGGTGTCGAGGTGGCCGATCAGCAGTACGCGCTTGCCCCCCTTGCCGCGCCGTTCGGCAAACAGGTGCCCGGCCCGGTTCACGCTGTCGGGCATGTCAATCCAGCGGGTGGCGAAGCCCAGGCCGTCGAGCTCCTGCCGGAAGAGGGCGCCGACCTGCCGTACGCCTTCGTGGTTGCCCGTGCCGCTGTTGATGTTGACGGCCTTTTCAAGCAGGCCCAGGGCCGCTCCCGACTGCTCTCCCACGTACCGCACTACCTTCCGTTCGGCCGCCGTGAGCCGCTGGGCCCGGAGCCCGGGCCGGGGCGCCAGCAGCAACGCCAGGACGAGCACGCAGGATATACCGGGAACGGATGGCAGACGACGAGAGGCGGGCATACGGGGCTAAGGTTGTCGGAGCCCTAAAAGTAATTACGAATTGCGAATTACCAATTACGAATGCGGCCGGATGCGCATTATGATTTGCTACGGAAGGAAGAAACTGAACCGCAAGGCTCGCAATAGAGACGCAAGGGGCGCAAAGCGATACGCGTTTCCTTGCGGTCCTTGCGTCTCCTTTGCGCCCCTTGCGGTTCAGTTCCTTTCTCCGTGTAGCTCCGTGCCCTCCGTGTCTCCGTGGTAAATCCTAACTCCCGGCTTTGCGCAAAAAAATGTCGCCGCCGGTGGAGGTGAGGACCACGCGGGTGCCGCCGCCTTTGAGCTTGCCGCAGAAACACCGGTTGCCGGGCTGGGGCGGGGGCACGCCGTCTTTCCGGAAGGCTTCCAGGCTGAAGTTGGTGAACACCTCGCCGCCCACCGTACTCATCCGCACGTCGGCGGGCTGGTCGTCGCGCATGGTCAGGTCCACGCTGCCGCCCACGGAAGTAGCCGTCAGTTCGCCCCCGTTGTGGACAATGTCCACGTCGCCGCTGACGGTGCGGATTTGCAGGGCCGCTTTGCGGGGCACGTACACCGTGAAGTGAATGTCGAGCCACCGGTCTTCGCGCCACGTCGAGTCGGGGGTTCTCCGGTAGTCGTACTGGTGCGCCCTCGACAACTGCGACAGGTTCTCCACGTCGGCCCGGATGGAGAGCTGCTCCTTGGTGTGGCCTACTTCCACCTTCAGGGCGTCGTTGTCGCGGCCCCCGTTGATGTTCACCTCGGTTTGCAGGAGCACTTCGGGGTTGTCCCAGGTTTGCACCACGATGCGCGTGGCGTACTTCACGTCGAGGGTGATGGCCGTTGCGGGTCCGGCCGGAAAGCGTTGTTCCGATTTTTTCGGCTGGGCAAGCAGGTTGCCGGCCAGGAGGCACAATGCCCCCATCCACAGGAATGTTTTCATCGCGGGAGGGTTAAAAGGTGATTGGAGCGGGCCGGCGCTACTTTTTGCGGATCGTCACGTCGCCGGTGACCGTTTCGAGGGCAATGGGCACGCCACCCCCGTTCATCTGGATCTGGCTTTCTTCGCCGGCCAGCCGGGGCAAGCCTTTGCCTTTTTCGGGTTGAAAAGGCAGGTTCGTGTACATGCCGCCCGTCACCGTCTTGGCCGTGATGTCGGCGGGCTGGCTGGCCGCGAAGTACAAGTCAATGTCGCCCGTGACCGTTTCCACGGCCAGGGGGCCGTTGTTGTGTTCGATCTTGCTGCTGCCGAGCGTCGTCTTGAGGCCCAGTTGCACGTTGCGCGGCACGTACACCTCGTAGTATTCCTTGATCTTCAAGCCCTTGCCGTTCTCAGTAATGCCTTCGAAGCGGCTGGCGGAGTCAAGGCGCCGGAACAGCTTTTCCTTGTCGCGGAGGCTGGAGACGAAGCGGAGCACGCCCCCGTCCGCGGAGGCAGTCAGTTCGTACGCCTCGTCGTCGAGCCCCTCGTTCACGCGGGCCGAGGCCCGGACCAGCACGCGGGGTTCGTCCCAGGTTTTTACGTCAATGGTGGTAGCAAACTCAAAGTCCAGTTGCACCCGTTGGCCCGCCTTTACCGGCAGTTCCTTCTCAACCTTTTTTTGCCCCCACGCCGCCGGTCCCCCGGCAACCAGCATGAGTACGACATACAGGATGTGTTTCATGAGTCAGTAATCAGTAGTAAGTGGTCAGTGGTCAGTATCATCATGGTCATCATTCCATCCTCCTTCATCAAGGTCCTACTTCCGCGTTCTCAGGTAGATGGTGCCGCCCACCGAACGCAGGTCAATCTGCACGCCGCCGCCGTTGAGCTTGCCGCTGACGGCTTCTCGGCCCCCGAACCGTTCCAGGTCATCCTTCTTCTCCGTATCGAGCTTCATGTCGGAGTAGATTTCACCCCCCACGGTATTGAGGCGTACGTTGGCCGGCGTGTCGCCCGGCAGCGTCACGTCCACGTCGCCGCCCGTGCTGCTGATCGAAATCGGGCTTTTCTGGTTCACCTTCGTGAACCGGGCCGTGATCTCCCCGCCCGTGGTGTTGATGACGGCCGGCCCGGTAACGTCTTCGAGTTTAACTTCCGGGTAGCCGCCGTTGATTTCGATCTCGCCGGTAAGGTTGCGCAGGAGGAGGTTGCCCGAATGCGGGCTGTGGTAGAGAATCTGGACGTTCATGTTGTCGGGCACCAGCACCCGGTACGCGCCGTCCTGCTTGAGGGCTTCGGTGATCTCGACGGTGTTGTTGGATTCCTTGATTTCCAGGCCAATGCCCGTATTGTCGGTACCGGCGCTGGTGAGGGACCGCAGGCCCCTGGCTTTTTCGGGCACGGGGCGGTAGCCGTCATGCGTTACCTTCACGTCCTTGCCCGCGTGCCGTTCAATGACCACGTCCGGTTGCAGGTCGTGGATGACCAGCTTGCCCGCCTGGGCCGGCTTGCTGAGGGCGATGCGAAATTCGCCGTTGGCCGACTGCACGGCTTCAAGGTCATCGGTTTGGGGGGTGTTGCGGGCAAATTCCTGGGCAAGCCCCTGGCCCGCCACCAGCAGGAGGCCGAGCATTACAACTTTGGTTTTCATGATGGGTGTGGTAAAAAAGGGTGGGTGTGTTTAACTTTCTTTGAGGGCACTCAGTCCTTTGCGGGCCAGGCTGCGCACGACTTCGGGCGTGCTGTCGCGGCGGATGAGCTTTTCGATGGAGCCGGCGGCTCTTTTCTCTTCCATGTTCACCAGCAGGTGAATGAGCGTGATCTGGAGCATGGGGTCGGGCTGGCGTTCGAGGGCGCCGATCAGCGCCTGGCGCACCTCCTCGTTGCCGGGGAACCGGCCCAGCGCCTCGGCCGCCGCGAGCCGCACGTTGAGGTTCTGGTCGCTGTCCAGCGTGCGGATGAGGGCGTCGCGCACGGCCGGGTCGAGGCCGGTCAGCGCTTCGGCGTACGATACGGCCCGGATGCGTTCACTGGCCGACTGGTTTTCGAGCAGCGACAGCATGAGGAGCTGTTTCATCTCTTTCACCTCCTGCTGCACGGCCGCCATGTCGCCCTGCGGGGCCGCGGGGGCGCCGCTCCGCAGCAGCAGCCAGGCCGCCAGGAAGCCGGCCAGCAGCAGCGAAACGCTTGCCGCCAGGCCCATGCCCCACGAAAGCCGGATCACGCGGGGAGCCGTGGTACTTTTCGCCGGCGCTTCGAACGGCAGCCGGTCGAAGACGGCTTCGGCGGAGACGGTCTCCTGCCCCTGCGCCCGGAAGTACCCGAACTGGGCGGCGTACCCGGCCCACTGCGGGGGCGTCGGGCCGGCGGTGAAGTACCGGGCCAGCCGCTCCTCCTCTGCGGGGGTGGTTTCGCCGGCGTCGTAGCGCCGGAGCAATGCTTCTATCTCACTGATTTTCATAATTGTCAATTCGGCTGAACTGTTCCTTGAGGTGCTGCCGGGCCCGCGACAGGTTCACCCGGATGGCATTGACGGTCATGCCCGTGATTTCCTCGATCTCTTCGTAGCTGTACCCTTCCACGTTGCGCAGGTGCACCACCAGTTGTTGCTGCGGCGGCAGGGCCTCCACGAGCCGTTGCATGAGGCGCAGGCTGTCGTGCACCTCCAGGCTGCGGTCGGGGGGCAGTTCTCCCGAGCCCACCTCCACGCCGTGGGCGTCCGGGCCGCGCCGGTACTGCGGCGACTTGAGGCGGTTGAGGCACTGGTTTTTGGTCATCCGCATGGCCAGCGCCTCCACGCTCCGGTAGGCGCCCAGGCTTTGCCGGTTGTCCCACAGCTTCAGCAGCACGTCTTGCAGGGCGTCTTCGGCTTCCTCCCGCGTTTGCAGCATCATCTTGGCTAAACGATAGAGTTTATCCTTAATGGGCAAGATCATCTTTTTGTAGGTCAGCGGGTCCATTCTGCTGCTAAGACAACGAGGCCGGCAGAACATTACAGGGAATCGCGAATTTTTTTGAAATATTTTTTCGGAGCAAGGAGATTTAACCACGGAGACACGGAGAAAAGCGCATGACAACGAAGAGAACTTAACCGCAAAGGGCGCAAAGGAGACGCAAAGGGCGCAAAGCAATATGCGTACTCCTTGCGTACTTTGCGTCTCCTTTGCGATCCTTGCGGTCCTATCCTCCGGTCTCCCTTCCTCCCGTCTCCCTTTTCCTATTCCCTTAAACGCAAGTGGCCGGGCCGGCAGCGCCGCGGTTTCCCACGACGCGCCGACCCGGCCACGCGTTGCAATGAGCTGTGCTTACAGGGGCCGTTTAGAACCCGAAGCCGCCGCGGCGGGAACCCCCGCCGCCGAGCAGGCCGCCGAGCAGACCACCCAGGCCGCCCGAGCCGCCCATGCCGCCGTAACCCCGGCCGCCGCTCAGTACGTCGAACATGCCGCCCATGCCACCCATGCCGCGGTTGCGCATGCCGCCGCTGAGGACGCCGCCGAGCAGAGCGCCCAGGCCGCCGCCCATCATGCCGCCGCCTAAGCCGCCGCCACCCATCATGCCACCGCCCATCATGCCGCCACCGCGGCGTCCGCGGCTCAGCATGCCGCCGATCACCATCGGGGCCAGGATGCCGATCATGCCTTTCATCATGGCGCCGCCGTTAATGCCCGACTTCTGGAAGGTGTTGCCCAGCCCCGACGATTGCAGGAAGTTCTGGCTGGTGAAGTCCTGGCCCTGCTTGTGCGCCGTTTCGGCCTGGTTCACGTACTGGTTGATGGCCGAATACTGGTTCGGGTTGATGTTGAGGTACTGCGCCATCTGGCCGATCAGTTTCTCCTCGTCGGGCGTGTACTTGCCGTCGGACTTGGCGAAAGCGATCAGGTCGGTGACCAGCGAAAAACGAAGTTCACTGTTCTTGAGCACTTCCAGGGACTGCTGCAGGTGGGCGTTGGAGGGGTCCTGGGCCGATCTCAGCACCAGTTGTTCATCCGCCTCGGTGAGGTCGGCGCCCTGGGCGAGGGCCTGCAAAAATTCGATTTCTTCGCTGGTGGCCGCCCGGTCGGCGGTGGCAATGCTGGCAATGGCGACCAGGTAAGCACCTTTCTCCTGCGCGGAGTGGCCGGCCAGCAATTCTTCGTTCGTATCCATAAGTTGGTTGGTTTGTTAAATACAAACCCGTTTACGCGAAGGGTGCGCCTTTAGTTAACACAACCCTTCTCTTTATCCCTTTGCCGGACCGTAAAATGCTGGAGGCGGCCGCTGATCCTGAACGTACAAACCCAACCCTTGTCCCCGCGCGGCAACCAGCAGGGTACCAAACCAGTTTTCGGCTCCACCTACGGCGGCAAAGGCGCTGTTTGTTAAAAATAAATGCTTGCTTAAAATATACAGTACTTGCTTCGTGTTACGAACAATTATATATTTACGAACATCAGTAATGCATGATTTACGCCGGCAGGTACTTGGTTTGTAAAGCAAAAAAACAGTTCTGCAAGCAGTGAATTCCATTGCCGGAAATGAGCCGCCTCCTCCCGGCAGCAGCCCATGCAACGCTAGTAGCCTGTTGATAGCCAATAATTTATCATCAATCTGTGCTTTATGTTTCCCGCTTCGTATCTGCAAGTTGCACGTACCGGCAGGATGAAACACCCGTGAAGGCCGGAACGGCCCGCCCGAATGTTTTTTGTTTTACTTCCCGTGACGCCGGGGAAGTATAGAATCGTTACGCGCTTATTTATGAAAAAAAATTAATAAAACACTTAATGCTTTAGCGCCACGCGAGCAGGCGACATCACACAATTAAAAGAAAGCCTGAATACCTCATTGTACTCCCGTCCCGCGGCGGGGAGCTGGACTTTGCATTGCCTTACCTAACCCTTTTCACCTTTAAACCCTTCCTATGATGACGAACCGTTACCTATCGTTCCCGTCGGCTGCTCTCCTGCTGATGCTGTGGTTGCTCGCCGCCTGCCAGCAGCGGGACAAAGCCGTAAAGCCCGCCGAGGCCGCGTCCAAACTGACTTACCTGGCCGAGAAGCTCGAACAGACCGATTTGCCGGAGGCTGAAAGCAAGAAAGTAACCTCGCTTTTCAATGCCCTCACCTTCGAGGAGTCCGAAACGCTGATTGACCTGCGCTACCAGCAGTACCTCAAACGAAGTGATGCCGATGCCGGGCGGGGCGCCCAACTGGTCGCGTTCCGCCACAAACTCAACCAGGCTGCCCACGAACGGAAGGGCAAATCTTTCTACCGGCTTGACTACAACGATTCGGAAGAGATTCTGCAATTGGTGGAACCACGGGGGGGTAAGACGCCGTCACTGCCCGCGGCCCGTACCGCCAGCGAATGCTTCGCCAACATCACGCCTAAATGCACGGCCTGGAAGCCTACCAGTTGGATATACCACGATGCGAACGCCACCGGGTTCTGGGAAATTACCGGCACCTACTTAGGTCTCGTTACGGTACAATGCGATGGGGTCAACACCTACCAGAACGATTGTGATTACTTGTTCAGTTACCAGTATTCCAAAATATACGACGCTTACCGCTGGAAAAATCCTCCGCCCTCCATATTCATGGGCAGCACTGCATCTACCAAGCTCATTGACAACAACCCCAACCGGATTGATTGTGGTACCTATACCCTGCAAGTCCTGGGTGGCAAGGGCCGCATTGATGCTAATTTCTGGACGCCCCAGGATGCGGCAACCATGATAAAACTGGTGGTCAACATAAGCATACAGACCGGGGAGTGCTACACCGGAAGCTGGGGGAGCGAGAAGTGGTACCTGGGCGGCATTTACCAGCCGCAGTGGGACAACTGGGGCCGTAACAATGCTAACACTGGCTATTACCCCTGCGCCTGCACGGTGCGAAACTACGTGGTGCGCTAGTAAACGGAGCAGGGTGCCGCATCTGCGGGCGTCCGTTGAAATCATAAAAGTGCCGGAGGACAGAGAACCCTTCCGGCACTTTTTCCATGAACAATACTGCCGGATGCGTCCATCTTGTATTCCTGCCGCATGGTACGCCCCTCCTCCCGTCTCCGGTCTCCGTTTTAAAGGTTGATTTTCTGCGTGCCTTCCTTCAGGGCGATCTCCTTGCCGGCCCAGCGGAAGGTGCCCGACAGGCCCGGCGGCAGCGTGACCTGGCCGGTGAGGCCGGCGGCGCCCTTGCGTTTAAAGCTTACGGCAATTTCCCCGGCGGGGTGGGGCATCCGGCCCGTTACTTCCCTGAGCGCGCCCAGGTTGGGCGCAATGTCCACGGCCGCAAACCCGGGCTTGGCCGGCACGATGCCGCACACGATTGCCAGCAGGTCGTAGTTGGGGCTGGCGCTCCAGGCGTGGCAGTCGGAACGCGTATCTTTCTCCGTCTCCGCGAACGTGGTGAGCCCTTCGGCCACCATGTTGCGCCAGGGTTGCAGGTACGGGAGGTACTGGTCGCCGAGGCCGGTCTTGTGGAGGGCCCGGAAGTGGTAGAACTGGAAGTAGATCGTGCTCTGCGTGAGGCTCGTATCCGGCAGCGTCCTTTGGAGCAGGGCGGCCCCTTCGGCGGAGGGCACGGCGTCGGTGAGCACGGCCAGCACGTTTACCTGCTGGCTGAACGTCTTTTTGTCGGGCGTATCGGCAAACAGCTTCCGGCCCGGGTCGTAGCAGGTCTGCTGCACGGCCGCCGTGAGCCGTCCGGCCAGGTCGCGGTAGTGGTCGGCTTCGGCGGTACGGCCAAAGTGCCGGAACAGCGGTTCGGCGTGCCGCAGGGCGTAGGCCAGCGACAGCCCGTTGGCCGCCAGCGCCTTGCTGCCCGGACTTTGGGCCAGGATTTTTTCGACGGGGTAAGAGTGGTCAATGAAGTTCCAGTACGGGGTTTCGCCCAGCATCCCTTCGGCGTCAAGGCGCCGTTCCCACCAGCCCAGCACCTGTTCGATGCCCGGCAGGAAGCTTTTGACGAAATTTTCGTCGGCGCGGTGCATCCAGTAGTCGTGCACCATGGCCACCCACAGCAGCGAGAAGGGCGGAATGAACTGCGGCAGCTCGGAGGGGTAGCGGCTCTGGGTGATGCCTTCGGGCGTCCGCGACTGGTCAATCTGTTCCAGGGCGTTGCGCACCAGGCGGTCGTCGCCCGAGACGTAGAAGGAGATCAGGGCCTGGATGCGGGTGTCGCCGATGTACTGCAACTGTTCGTAGTAGGGGCAATCCATGTAGGTTTCGTAGGCGCAGAGCCGGGCCGTGCGCCAGCCCACGTCCCAGATCTTCTTGAGTTCGGGGTCGTTGCCGGCAAAGGCGGCGTTTTCGCGGAACGGGTAGGCGCTGAACAGGCTGTTGAACGAGGCGATGACCAGCGGCTGGTCGCCCGTCTGCACGTCGAGCTGCACGTAGCGGAAGGTGCGGTACCACAGCGGGCTGAAGGTGCGCTCCCCGCCGTCGGGCAGGAACTGGTCGTAGTTGCCGATCATCTGCCGGCCCTCCACCTCGTTGCGGTTCCCCTTTTTGTAGTTTTCGTCGAACAGCGCCTCGGCGTAGGTGATCTGCACGGTGCTGCCGCCGCCGCCGCGCACGGCCAGCACGGGGTAGGCCGTGGTGAGTACGCCCTGGTCGAGCAGCAGGGTGGCCTTGGTGCGGGCCGGCACCGTCAGGGCCGCTTTGCCTTGCAGGAACGCCGCGTCGGCCTTTACGCCGGTGGCGCGGCGGACGGTGGCAAACGCCTGCGGTTTTTCTTCGAGCAGGGGAATGTTGCGGGCCACGAGTTGCCAGTTGGCGAAGTTCTGCTGGCCGTGCGGGCTGCCGTGGTCGAGCTTGCGGGGTTTCTGCCAGGCGCCGTCGTCGTAGCCGGGCGTTTCCCAGCCCCACGGGTACTGCGCCGCGTCGAGCCGGTCGCCGGGGCCGGCCACGTAGTAGGTCCGGAAGCTGATGGGCCCGAACGGGATGGGGGCGCACCCTTTGTTCCGGATCACTTTCCACGACGGGTCGGTGTTGACGGCCGCCTCGGCCGGCGAATCGCCCTGGAGCAAAAAGCCGGTTTTGTAGGTGATCTGCGACAGCGTGATGTGTTCGCCGTAGTTCCAGACCACGGCCGCCAGCACGTTGCGGCCCGCCTGGAGGTACGGCGCCAGGTCCACCGTCTCGAACCGCCAGTGGGCCACGTCGCCCCGGGCCGGGCCGCGGCACACGTACTTGCCGTTGACGAAGAGCTGGTAGCGGTTGTCGGCCGTGAGGTGCACCACGAAGCGGCCGGGCCGGGCCGGCAGGTCCACGGCTTTGCGGAAGTGGTACACGCCGTATTCCCTGAGGGGAACGCCGGGCGGGGCGATCCAGAACGCCGGCCAGGCTTTTTGCAGCAGCGACGGGTTTACGGCGGGGTTTTCGACCTGGGCGGTCGCGGCGCGGAACAGTGCAACGAAAAATCCGGCCAGCAGGGCTACCCGGTGGATGCGTGACGAACGGTACATGATGAGGGTTGTAAGCGAGGGCATAGGTGCCCGATGCAATAATAATAAAACTAATCCGGCACTTTTTTTACTCTTTTTAAAACAATTCCGGCGGCCGGCGCCCCTTTCCGGCCGCCCCGTACGCCCGGCAGATCGGGGCGCTTTTTCAACCAAACGGGCGGGCAAACCCCGGAAAAGAAAATTTTCAACTCCCTCATTTGCAGCAAATGCCCTTTAAAAGGGCCGTAAAGGGCTTTTTTGCCGGATTAAACCGGGCCGTAAGTAGCATGTAAGATTCGGGAACTTCGGTGCAGGTTTACCTTTTTCGGGGCCTATGTATATATGGTCGTAACTGGTGTAAGATTAATCACCAAAACGAGCAACGCACTATGAAAAAGTCTTTACGAATCGGTTCCACTGTAGCAGTTTTCCTGGCCCTTTTCGGCCAGTCAGCTTTCGCCCACACGTACTACTGGCGAGGAGGTTCGGGCAACTGGCACGACTCCGCCAAATGGCTGATCGTGGCCGGGGTTGGTGAGGGGGCTCCTACTTCACCTTTCCCTTCCGCTACGGATGATGTGTACTTTGATGCCTCGTCGGGTTTCGTCAACGAACAAAGATCAAGAGGGGTCGTAACGGTACCAGAATCCAAGACGGTCACGATCTCTCAGGCAGCTTCTGCCCGCAACATCTACTGGCAGGGGTTGACGGTGGTCCCCTTCTTCAACGTCAACGCTCCCCTTACCCTGAGCGGGTCGCTCTTGATGAATTCCCCGGTAGTCACCCGGTCAATCGCCCCCGGTGCGTTAACAGTGGCCTCGGCATTGGCCTTCAACTTTACTGCCAATACCGCCTCCATGACGATTGCCGGTCCCGTTTCCATCGGCACCAACCTGACGGTCAACGCCCCGGTTCCCATCACGTTCAACAATTCCCTTTCAATAGCCGGATCAGCAACTTACGGCACCACTGCGGGCGGCGCTTCCCTGACCGTGGCCGGTCCCGTCTCCGTCGGAACCAACCTGGCCGTAAACGCCCCGGTTGCCATCACGGCCAGCAACTCCCTTTCGGTAACCGGATCGGTAACGTACGGCGGCACGGCGGGTGGGTCCTCCTCCTTAAACGTGACGGGTCCCCTCTCCATCGGCAGTAACCTGGCGGTCAACACTCCGGCTGTCATCTCGGTCACCGGCTCCCTGACGGTACCCGGATCGGTAACGTACGGCAACACTGCGGGCAACTCCTCGCTGACCGTAGGCGGCCTGGCGACCATCACCAACGAACTGACCGTCAACTCCTCAACTGCGATTGTACCCAACGGCGGTCTTTCGGTGGGCGGAACGGTAAGCATCACCTCTACCGGCGCTTCCCTGGCATTCAACAGCCCCGTGACGATTGGCGGCTCCTTCACGCTGGCCGCGGCGGGCAACGTGACGGGTACTGCCGGTTCGCTTACCCTTACCTCTACCTCCACCAACACCCTCCTCGGCATTCGCCCCACCCCCCCCGCCACCGTGGGAAGTCCCTTCTCCATCGGAGTTCCCGTAACGTTCAATGGGGTCGGTGGACGGTGGACGCTTCAGGGTAGCATGACGATCACCAACCGGGCCAGCTTCGTAAACGGCCACGTGGTTGCCCTGCCCCCGGCCTTCGCCAACCCCCTGAACCCGAACGGCGGCCTGCCGCCCACCAACCCTACCGAATCCGTCACCGACTCTCCCAAACTCACCTTCGGTCTTTCGGCAACGGTATCCGGCGCCAAACACAGCAGCCACGTGATCGGGTACGCCGAAAAAGTGGTGGCCAAAGACTCTCCCGAATTTGAGTTTCCCATCGGCAACGGCACCTACTACCGCCCGGCCATCTCCAACGTAGCCAGCAGTGACAACGTCCTGATTGCCCGCTACCTGTCGGTTGCCCCCGTCAAACCCATGCCCACCGAATGGAGCCGGGTTGTGGTGAGCGCCCCCCTCAACGGGGTAAGTGAAAGGGAGTTCTGGTACTTCAACGCCCCCAACAACTCCAGCCCCGGCTTCCGGGTAAACGCTACCCACCCTGACCCCGCCATTGCCCAGTACTACCGCCTGGATAAATTCCAGGGCCTGACCATCGCCGGCCTCTCGACGGACAGCAGCAAACCTCCGACTGCCACCTGGACTGACCAGAATGCCACGACGGGCGGCGTAGTCACTACCACCATTGACCCGGTGACCGGCTTTACGAACTACTGGGTAAAAGCATCCGGCGTCAGCAACAGCATCAACTGGGTGACCATCGGCCGCAGAGGCAGCACCCCCCAGCCGGTTCGCCTGGTGTCCTTCACCGGCCAGCAACTCAACGGCCAGGTACAGCTCAAGTGGCAGAGTTCTGAGGAGAAAAACACCTCTCACTTCGAAGTAGAACGCAGTGCCGACGGCAAGCACTTCAGCCAGGTGCTCACCAAAAAGGCCCAGGGCAACTCCTCCTCGCTGGTAAGCTACAACGCCATGGACAACACCCCCCTGAGCGGCACCTCCTACTACCGCCTCAAGATGGTAGACCTGGACGGCACGTTTGAATACTCCAAGCTGGTGTCCGTAAGCGCCGAAGGCACCCTGCTGGCAAAGGCTTACCCCAACCCCTCGAAGGGCCACGGTGTGAACATCATCGCCGGGGACGGCAGCAAACTGGTCCTCAAAGCAGTAAGCGACCTGTTCGGCAAGCAAGTGAGTTACCAGGCGGGTAACTCATCGGCCGAAGGTCTCCAAATCAACTTCACCCAACCGCTGCCGGCCGGCTTCTACGTAGCCACCCTGGCGGGCAGCGACAACGGACAAGTCATCAAAGTAAAATTCGTAGTGCAATAAACTAGCTCATAAGCTACCTGGAAACCCCGCTGGCCTTGCCGGCGGGGTTTTTGTTTTGGCCCCGCCGGCAGGCCGTGCCAACTCCCGCCGCCGGGCGCCGCTACCGCCCCGGCGATCCGGCGGCCACCGTAAGGTTCGGGCCGTTTTTAAACCGATTTTCGCGGCCCGGCGCGCAGTCGGTTCTTTCGATACGAACCACAGACCAAAGTTTTTTTTCATCGAAAGTACCACTGCCGGAAGGGCGGGGAATTGCATCATTTTTTGTCATTTATGCCCCTGACGCGCTGTAAAGGCAATAAAGTGGTAACCCGCTCCCCGCGGTAACTGCAAATAACCAGCCGTAATAAAACCCGCGGGGCCGCAACGTTTACTTCCGCCGGGCGAAAGGTATTTAGCGTTATATTATATGTAATATTTCCACTCAGAAGAGCAACTCAAATGAACAAATCTTTACGCATCGTCCTGGCGATGGCGGCCCTGCTGACGGGGCTTGGAACGGCCCGGGCGCAGGATAACCTGGAATACTACTGGGTTCAGACTTCGGGCAACAATTGGGATGAGGTCCAAAACTGGCGGGTACTGCGGGCGGCTACGCCAACTGCTCCCGCTGAATACGTAGTCCCCAGCGAATTACCGGACGAAACAAATGCAGTGTTTATCAACGGTGTTACGCCACCGGGCGCTGCCGTTCCCGCGCCTCCCGTTTCGATTCCCGCAAACGCCCCGGCCACCGTTGAAATTGGCGTGGGAACGGTGGACACTGCTCCTTTGGAAGAGTTCCCCTTCAAGGCCAGAAGCATCAACTTCGGCGGGACCATACCTGCCACCACAACCGTAAACTTCAGCGTGAATCAGCCACTGGCAGTGTTCAACAATGTAGTGGCAAATTACCGGGTGGTAATTCGTTCCAACAGCCGTCTGAGGATTGATGGCACATTGACTTTCAACAATGCCGCTGCCGGAGCCGCCCTGAATGTGAACGAAGCTACGACCATTGCGGGTGCCGTTGCGGTCAACGCGGCAGCAACGATTACAGCGGATAACACGCTTACGATGGGCTCTCTGTCCTTTGCCGCACCGGTTGCCGGAACCCAACCCCGACTGAACGTCAACCGGCTCACCACCGTCAACGGCGCGGTTACCGTGAATTCCCCGACCACGATCATCACCCAAAACACGTTTACCGCCAACTCCCTGACTTTCAACAACGGGGCGGGCGCTTCCACGTTTACGGTCAATCAGCAACCGGCTACGATTACGGATGCGCTTACTGTCGGCTCCGGCGCAACGATTACGGCGAACAGAAAGCTGAGTGCACGCACCTTGTCGGTGAGCGCTGCCGCCACTATCGCGGTAAACGACACGCTTCAGGTTGGCACTACGATAACCGTTAGCGCCGCTGCTGGAATCTCTACTGGCAGTAACGGCCTTCTCCTGGCCAGTGCGTTGAGTTTCAATGCTCCCAGCGGAGCTTCTTTGGTAAGCAATGGCACGGTGAACATTGCAAATGCAGTGAACGTGAACGCACCAACCACGATTACCGTCAACAAGAATTTCTCGGCGGGTTCACTTTCCTTTGCCGGTACCGAAGCTTCAACGTTTACAGTCGGCCGGGCAGCAGCCCCAGCCGCAACTCCACCGGTTACCGCAATTACAGGTGCATCGGCAAGTATTGCCGGGGCATTGTCGGTGGGCTCCCCTGCCCTCATCACGACCCATCCCGGTAATTCGCTTTCAATCGGTGGTACGTTGTCTTTTACCAATGCAGGTGCCCGTTTCAACATCAACGGAGCAGTCACACTGGGGGGATCGCTCACCTTGCAGGTGCCCGCCAACATAGCCAACGCGGTGAATGCATCGGGCCAACCAACCGGTTCGGTCAAGTTTGCCTCTGCCAGTACTGAAAACGCTATTAATGTTACGGCCCTTCGCCCGAATGCAACCCCCGTTATTGATTACGGGGTAAATTTCAACGTACCGGTAACACTCAGCGGAGGAGGCCAATGGACTTTGGGCACTAATATGATTGTGTCCCAGCAAGTGGTTTTTGATAATGGATACCTGGTTGCACCTACTTACGAGTTTACTCGCCCTAGTAATAATACTGTCCAGGTAACCAACGCCAGAGTGCTGGTTTTCACTTCTGCTGCTACTGCTTTTCCTTCCGGAGCAAGCCCTAACAGTCACGTAATCGGGTTTGTCCGAAAGCAAGCATTTACCGGGACAATAGAGTTGCCGGTAGGTGCTGGAATAGTGAACGGGATCAAACTGTTCCGTCCGATCACTGGCATCCTTGAGTCAAACAACAACGTGACGGCAAGGTATTTCAATGCCAATCCGAAAACCGCCCTGGGACCGAACAATCCGGCAACTTCTGGTCTGACCGACATTAGTGACCGCGAATACTGGTTCATCACTTCGAATGACAACAATGGCCTTAAAGTAAGTTTAAACTATAACCGGCCCAACTTCCCGAATGAAAATCCCCCTTCTGATCAGTACTACTTCATGAACGACCCGCGACGTAGAAATATGTTGACGGTAGCCGGTTGGCGGCCTGGTCCCGGTTGGAGTGATCGCAACGCGGGCAGAGCACCGCAGATCAATACCACAACGATGTACATCACCGGGCTAGGCTCCATCAGTCAGAATGAATACGTTACCATTGCCTCGCGGGGCACGGCGCCCCTGCCCGTCCGCCTGGTGTCCTTCTCGGCCCAGCAACTCGACGGCCAGGTGAAGCTCAAGTGGCAAAGCGCCGAGGAAAAGAACACCGCTTACTTCGAAGTGGAACGGAGCGCCGACGGCAAGAACTTCTCCCCGCTACTGACCAAGAAGGCTCAGGGCAACTCCGCCTCGCTGGTAAGCTACAACGCCATTGACGGCAGCCCGCTGGGCGGCACCTCGTACTACCGCCTCAAAATGGTGGACCTCGACGGCACGTTCGAACACTCCAAAATGGTGTCGGTGAGCACCGAGGCCGGCGTGCTGGTGCGGGCCTATCCCAACCCGTCCAACGGCCGCGAAGTGCGGTTCCTGGCCCCCAACGGCGACAAGCTGGTGTTGCAGTCGGTGACGGACGCCTTCGGCAAGGCCGTGGGGTACGAGGCTGCCGACGTGTACGCCGAGGGCCTCTACGTGAGCTTCTACGGGTCGCTGCCCGCCGGCTTCTACGTGGCTACCCTGGTCACCGACGACGACAAGCGGGAGCGGGTACGGGTGAAGTTCGTGGTGCAGTAAAGCGCAGAAAACCGGGCCGGTGGCCTCCTGAAACGATGAAAAGAGCGCGCCGCCGGCCCCCCGGCGGCGCGCTCTTTTTGGGGTACATTCTTCACGGAAGTTTAATGCAACAGAGTTGCTTTCTTCCGGAATAGTCCGTAAGTTGTCCTGGTACAACCTCTTGCGCGTATGCTTTCCCTCCGGTCCATTCTGCTCATTGACGATAGCCCGGCCGCCCGGTTCCTGCACGCTTCTTTGATCGAGGAGCTGCACCTGACGCAGGAACTCCTCCTGACGGCCAATGGCAAGGATGGCATGGCGCTGTTTGAAAAAAAGGCAAAGGCCGGTACGCCGCCCGACCTGGTGCTGCTGGACCTCAAAATGCCCGTGATGGACGGCTTCGACTTCCTGGAACTGTACCGGCAGCGGGGCTACCACCAGCAGTACCCGACGCTGCTGGCCGTACTCACCACCTCCAGCGACCCCCGCGACGTGTGGCACCTGCAACAGATCGGCTTTGCCCAGTACGTGCCCAAACCCCTCATCACCGAAGACCTCAAGGCCCTGGCCTCCCTCTACCTGGGCCGCACCGCCCGCCGCGCCGTGTAACCCGTTTTCAGTAAGCAATACACAATAAGCAGTAGGCAAAAGGCAGTCCCCAATCCCCTGATACTCAATCCCTCAATACCCTAACCCCTTATTTCCCCGCCCCCTCACTTTCCCCGCCGGGTCACCAGCCACAGCAGGCCGGCCACGCCCAGGTTCAGCACAAAGGCCCACGCGGCGCTGTCGAAGCCGGTGGAGTAGGCCCCCGTGACCGAATACACGAACGACACCGGCACCAGCCCGGCCAGCGAACTGAGCAACACCCGCCCTACCCGCAGGCCCAGCGAACCGCTGAGGATGGCTACCGCTTCGGCCAGCACCGGGATGGGCCGGGATGCCACAATGGCCGCGTACCCGTATTTCTCCAGGAACGCCCGGGCCCGGGCTTCGTCGCGGCTGCCCGCAAACTTGGCGACCAGCCGCCCGCTCCGCGCACCCAGGTAGTACCCCAGGGCCGAAGAAAGCAGTCCGCCGAGCACCGACAACAGGCCCCCGGCCACCGCCCCGAACAGCACCCCGTTGCCGATCATGACCACGCTCGACGGCACGGGCAGGAGCACGTCCACGCCCAGCAGCAGCACCCCGGCCACTGCCAGGGCCACCCGCGAAGACCCCCCCCGCAGCACGCCCTCGAACGACAGGCCCGCCGCCTCGAAAAGCACGAAGCCCGCAATCGTAAACAGGCAGAGAAACAGGAAAATATACACGTAGCGGTTCATGACGCACAGATTGGGCTACGGCCGGCCTTCCCTGACCCATACCTCGTTGATGCGGTTGCCGGTGGTGCTTTGGCCCGAATGGCGCCACCGGGTGCCTTCCAGGGCGAAGTTGAAGGAGAGTTGCATCCCCACGCGGTTCGGGTCGCGGGAGAAGAACTCGATGGTTTCGGTGTATTTGCCGCCCGTGGCCGAATACGTACCGCCGCCCGTGCCGAAAAACTGCCGGGTTTCGTTGTTGAAGGCCACCCACTGGAACCGCGAGGCCGACAGGAACTTGATCGTCTGGCGGGGGCCGGGCTTCATTTCGCCCATGCGGCCGTCCTCGTTTTCCCGCAGGCGGATCTGCCAGGCGCCGGCCAGGGAAGTACCGGCCGCCTTTTCGTCCAGCTTCTCCCAGGTTTCCGTCCCTTTGCCGCCGCTCCCCGTGCCCGAAAGCTGCCATTTGCCGTTCTGCGACCGGTAAGCCCACGCATCCGACTTGCCTACGCGGGTAGAATCAAAGGTGTTGAAGTCGTTCTTGACGACCAGTTGCCCGCCCGATGCGGTGCAGGTGCCGCCGTAGGTGCCCTCGAATTTTTTCCCGGCCTGGCTGTAAAAAGCCACCGCAAACCGGCCGTCCGCAATGATCATCGTGGCGCTGGTGCCGGCGGGGCCGTCAAACTGGGAGGTGAGCCGCCAGGCGCCGTCCAGCTCATTCGCCGCGGCGGTGGGGCGGGGCACCGGGTAGGGGAGGCGGGTAAAAGCAGTTGCCAGCAGCAGCAGGAGCCCCAGCGCGGGCAGCAGGCGGCGCTTCGGGGGCAGGTAGCAGGTCTTCATGGGGGTGCGGTTTAGCGGATGGGTGGTCCCGGTAGTTTACCTGAGCAGGTGTACCCACCCTTTTAGCGTGCCGCCCGTCTTTTTATTGCGCAATTGGTAGAAATAAACCCCCGGGGCCAGCAATTGGCCGTCCCAGTCGTTGCGGTAGGTTTCGCTCCCGTACACCTGCTTCCCGCTGCGGCCGTGCACCACCAGCGCCCACCGGCCCGGGTAAAGCCCCCGGGTTTCGAACACGTCGTTGATGCCGTCGCCGTTGGGCGTGAATACGTTGGGCACGAAAATGTTGGCCGGGTCTTCGTAGAAAGTAACCCGGATGACGGCCCGGGCCTGCTGGCAGGGGTTGGCTGCTTCTACCCAGTAAGTGCCGTCCCCGGTGATGGCAACCGAACTGCCCGTCTCGCCGGTATCCCACGCGTAGGTGTCAATCGCGGGGTGGTACACGTTCAGGTCCAGGGTCTGCCCCACGGGCAAGGTCGTGTCGGCGGGCAGCGCCAGGCTGAACGGAGCATGCCTCCTCACCCGGACCGACTTTTTTGCCGTGCCGCACGCATTGGTCACTTCCACCCAGTACACGCCGGCCTGGTCCATCCGGTGGGCAGGAGCCGTAGAACCGTCCTGCCACCGGTACGTGCTGTGCGGCTGGCTTACGTCAGCCGTCCACGAGGCGTCGCCGCACAGCAGCGTGTCGGCGGGCAGCCACACCTGGGGCGGTTCGGCAAACGTTACCCGGACGGAATCCCGGACCGGGCCGGTGGACCGGCAGAATTCCACCCAGTACAGCCCCGACCGGGTGACCTGGTATACCGGCCCGGTGCTGCCGTCCTGCCACAGCCCCCGGCCTTCGGCCTGCGACACGTCCAGGGTGAGTGTACTTCCCGCGCACAACGCGGTGTCGGGACCCAGCAACCGGGTGACCGGCCGAACGATGAATATCTTTTTGTACACGGTATCGCTGAGGCCGGCCCCCGATTCGAGCACGGCCCGCACCAGGTAAGCCCCCGGCGCGGGGTAGGTGTGCCGGGCCGGCTGGCCGGGAGCCGAAGGGTCCGTTTCCGGGGTGCCGTCCCCGAAGCGCCACCGGACGCGTTGCGCGTTGCCGGCGTTGCGCAGGGAAAAGTCCACCGGCGTGTCCACGGCCGGCCCGGTTGCCTCGATCCGGGGAGACGGGTCGAAATACGAAGCCACGAAGTTGGGCAGGCCAATGGTGTTGTACTTGTCTGCCAGGGAAACGCCTTCGTATTCGTATTCACTGGCCGCGCCAAGCCGCTCGGGATGGTGAATGACGCTGAGGTGCGGCAGTTGGGGCGCGGATGCGTAAATCTTGCTGTCGGGCCCGAGTTGCAGCCCCATCGTGAACCCTTCGTCATCGTGGTCCACCAGCACGGTTGCCGTACTGCGGATGGCCCGGGCGTCCGGGCCCGTCACGTCGAACTGGTAGAGCTTGCCGGTGGAAGTGCTCACGTAGAGCCGGTCGCCGCTCGGCGAAAACGCTACCCCGTAGGGCCTCAATTCGTTGTCCAGCACCTTCCGCGGGTTGGATACTTTGCCGGTTGCCGCGTCAAAGTCGAACAGTTCCGCGAAGCCCGCGTAGTAATCGCCGTGAGAAGCCAGGGCCAGCCGTCTGCCGTCGGGGGAGAACTTGAGGTTGCCGATGGCCGGAACGGTGCTGGAGGATTCGTAACAGGGGGTGCCGCCGGCGCTGATGACCGGCGTGGTGCTGACCCCTTTTTCGGTAACCAGGTAGGCCATGAAGCGGTTTCCCTCGTATTCGCTGCTGACCACCCAGTAGTCGGTGCCGTTGCGGTGCCGGACGGCGGCCAGCTTTTCGGTGGCGTTCCCGAACAGGAACACGTTTTTCTCTTCCACGTCCCCCAGCCCCTCGTTCAGGCACATGTTGACGACCGAGTAACGTACGCCCTCGTTGGTGTCAATGTACCCGGCTTCGTCGGTCGTGAACAGGAAAAAGAGGGAAGCGTTGCCGGGATGGGGAACGATGAGGCAGGATTGGGTGGAGGAGTAGTGGCCCTTCAGCCCGGTGCCGTTGGGCATGACCTGGTGCAACCGGTTCCACACGGTCACGCCGTCGGAGTAAAAAGACAGGTTCCCCTGCCCGTCGGCCATGGCGGCACAACCTTCAATCGTATTGACCTGCCCGTCGGTGAGGGCCGTCGGGGCGCCGTTCCGGAAGTCGATCCCGGCGCCGAACCCGAAGTACCAGATGCCCGTCTGGGATTGGGCGGATGCCCGCAAAGCAAACAACGGCAGGACCAATAAGACGAATAGGAGCCGGAGACTACGCATTTGAGAGGATACAACTATTTATACCAATACGAAATTTATACCCATACGAAAGGACGATCACGTATTCGAATGGATACGACCTTCAGGCTATCAAATGATTATCATCCGCTTCATCCGTTTGATCAGGTGAATCCTGGTAGGAATGATCAAATGAATATCCCCCGATCCAGCCGTTTGATCAGGTGAATCCCGGCATAAGGCCGGCAATGCCCCGGCGCGTACACGCGTGCGGCACGTGGAAAGAAGGCGGAGCATGGCCCGGTCAGCGCCGGGCGGTTGGGTAAGGTCAGGAGGCGGCAGGCGCGGGGAAGTATAGTGATAAATCACGCACGTTCTTACGCGGGCCGGCATTTTATTTTACTCCGAATCTTTCGGCTTTTTCCCGAACCACAAGCTGGCCACTTCCTGGTTCATGTCATGCCCGCCGATGCGGGCCTGGTTGCTCATCACGATCACGCACACCTTCTGGTCGGGGTAGTACGACACGTAGTTTTCAAAACCGTTGATGTTGCCCCCGTGGTGGATGCGCTTCCGGTTGTCGTGCTGGTCAATGAAGAGGCCGTACCCGAACGCCTCCTGGTGGGGCGTGGTCATGGCCCGCAACGACGCCGGGGAGAGGAGCTTGCCGCCGTGCAACTGCTGGTTCCAGCGCTTCAGGTCTTCGGCCGTGGAATACAGGGCCCCCGCGGCGAACGGCACCGACATGTGCAGGTAAGGCGCTTCCTGCATCCCCTGCGGCCCCTTCACGTAGCCCTGCGCCCGGTTGGCCACGCCGTCCCCTTCTTTCTCGTAGCCCGTATGCTTGAGTCCCAGGGGGCGCAGGATGTTTGCTTGCAGGTAGGCTTCGTAGGGCTTGCCCGACACCCGTTCGATCACGTGCCCGAGCAGCAGGTAGCCGGAGTTGGAGTAGGCGTTCTTGGAGCCGGGGGTAAACTGTAATGCCTGGTCGCGGAACCGGGCGATCAACTGGGCGACGGTGTGCGGCTCCTGGCTGTGGGCCGCGAAGTTCGGCAGGGCGGTGTAGTTGAAAATCCCCGACGAGTGGGTAAGCAGGTGGTGGAGGGTAATGTCTTTCCAGGCCGGCGGGCAGTTTTCCACGTACTGGCAGATCCGGTCCTGCACCGACAGCTTGCCCTGCTCCTGCAATTTCAGGATGGCGGCGGCCGTGAATTGCTTGGTGACGGAGCCCAGGCGAAACACGGTCCGGGCGGTGTTGGGCTGGTTGGTTTTGTCGCTGGCCGCGCCGTAGCCCTTGCTGAACACGGTGCTGTCGTTGCGAACGATCAGCACCACGCCCCGGAAGTCGTTGCTCCGGTGTTTGGCGTCGAGGTAGGCGTTGATGCGGTCCTGCACCTGCTGCCCGTACAGGCGCAAACCACCGGGGTGCAGGGCCGGCCACAACATCACCAGCAGGGAAAACAGCAGGCTTCTTTTCGGGAAAATGATTTTCATGGTTGAAAAAATAGGGTTTGGTTGAAAGTGAAACGGGGCAGTGGCATCGGGAACAAAGGGCAAGACCAGTCGGCACCGGCCCGGTTGCCGCAAGACGCGGGCCATTTGGCCGGTTTTATACAATGCATGGCGGGGTCGCTGCCGTATTTTTGTGCCGGATTGAACGAGGAGCGCCTCCGTTCGATCCCAATCTAATCAAATCAACGACCCATCCAACCATGAAAATGCTTCACGTACTTTGCACCACCCTGCTGGCCGGCTGGCTGACTTCGGCCTGCACGACGCCCGATCCCGAAGTCGAACCCGCACCCACTTCCCCTCAGAAAGGATACGCCACCGGGAAAGCCGTTGACACGGGCGGAAAACCGCTGGCCGACGTTGAGATCGTAGCCAACAACACCCAACTCTACAACAGCAACGTGGTCGGCCGCACCGACAGCAAAGGCGAATACAAACTGCAACTCACGCCGGGCTCCTGGTACGTACGGGGCACGGTGAAGGTGCAGTACGACAACCGCACCTACGTGCTGGACCTGCACCCGGAAACGGACGGCGCTTTTGCCGGCACGGAAGGCGCGGTCCGCAACCTCCGCTGGAAACTTACCGGGGCCAAGCCCACCGAATTCGGCGCGACGGGCCACTACGGCGGCCTGGTGGAAGTGTACGCCGACAACTTCTTCGATACCGACAAGGTAGAACTCACCCTGGAACCCGTGGATAAGCTGATTGACGGCAGCACCGGGCAGAAAATCGTGCGCCGCCTCGAAGGTGGCTCCATCGGGGACACCGAAGACATCCCGCTGGGCCGCTACCGCATTTCGGCCCGCTACGTCCCCACGGGCCAGGTGGTGAAAGTACGCGTGCGCAACGAAGGTAGCTACGGCGACGACGTCACGAGCAGCTTCGAACCGGCTTACGCCGGCGCCACGGGCCGCTACAAGCTTACCCTGGAGGCCCGCATGCCCTGACCCGGCGCAACGCCTGGCAAGTGCCGGACCCCGCTCATTCCGTTTGCAGGTACCGGATGGCTACGGCGTCGCGGAGCCGGTGCAATTCGTCGGCCGTCAGCGGGTAGCGCAACGACAGGGTTTTGAACAAAGTGGAAGACAGGATCGTGATTCCCCTCCGCAGCCGAACCATTTCTTCCGGGATCGGCCCCGACGGCAACGCTTCGGCGGAGGCGCCTATTTCCGCGTAACGCAGGAAGGGGTAGTGCCCGGCCGGCGCCGCGGGAAATTGTTCTCCCGATGGCCTCCTTTGCTGCCGGGTCCTGGCAATCAGTTGCGCGTATTTGGCAAATTCCGGCCGCAGGTCACCGTCCTGGTATACCTCCTCGACCAGTTCCTCGAAAGCTTTCATGGGCGTAGTGGTTTTGCGGTTTAATATAGGCATTCGGCGATCAAAGTCCAGTGCTTGTGCCGGGTTATACGCCGGCAAATT
>CADCTQ010000246.1 GCA_902805615.1 uncultured Cytophagales bacterium | reverse complement strand
TGAGCGGGGCCGTGGCGGTGGGCGGCGTCTGGATGCCGAGCAGTTGGAACTGGGCCGCATTGAGGCCGCCCAGTTGGATGCCCGTCACTTTGAGCGGCCCGTTGCCGGTGTTGGCAATGGTCACCGTCTGGTTGCGGCCGTTGGTGCCCGTCACGGCGTTGTCCACCACGCGGCCCGGGCTCACGCTGGCTACCCCGGCGGGGGCGGTGGGCGTGGTGGCTTTGAGCAACGTGATCTGCGGGGTCAGGGCCGGGTCGTTGTTCCAGTTGAATTCGATCACGTACAGGTTGCCCGTCAGCACGTCCTCAGTAATGTCGAGGGGGTTGGCAAAGCCGGCCATGCCCGGAATCCCGTTGGTGCCCGAGCCGCTGCGGCTCTCCACGATGTCGAACACCCTGTCGTCGCTGGTGGCGGTCATGCCGGGTACGGGCACCAGGGTGCCGGGCTTGAGGGCGATGATGTCGCTGCTGCCGCTGAAACGGCACACGAGCAGCCAGCCCTTGAGGGCGCCGTTGAAGGCGTTGCTCTTGTATTCGAGGGCGCCGTTGGGCGACTTGTTGAGTTCGAAGTTAAAGGCCGCCCCGCGGTAGTTGGCGTCGGGCAGGATGCCGTCGGGGTACTTGAGGTTGTCCACCGAGCCGCGGTTGGAGACGTACTCGCCCCGCAGCGGGTTGGGGTGGCCGAAGTAACCCACCGGCTTGAGCGGGTTGATGCGGAAGAGCCAGTCGTTCTGCACGTTCACGGCTTCCGTGCGCGGAATGACCGGGCCGTTGTAGAACGTGCCGTTCGGGCGGCGGGTGCCGGCCACGGAAGCCGGGGAGTTGCCGCCGGCGGCCGAACCGTTGGCCGGGACGTACAGGTGGCCGTTGGTGTGCCACACCAGGTCGTAGGCGTTGCGCACCCCGGAGGCGTAGATGGTCAGCGGGGCGTTGGTGGCGTACGGGTTGTACTTGCCGTCGGACGTGGTCAGCGAGGTGCCGGAGGCGGCGTTGATGGCCGCCAGGCTGCCCGAGGTTTCCACGTTGAGCGGCAGCGTGAGGCCGTTGAGCTTGCCGGGGTCCAGCCGCAGCACGGCCGCCGCCAGCAGGCTCTCTTCGCGCTTCCAGGTGTTGTCGTAAATGCCCATCGAGCTGTTGCTGCCCTGGTTGAAGTACAACGCGCCGTCGGGGCCGAACACGATGCTGTTCACCAGGTGGTCCTTCATGGAGCGGGGCAGCTTGGTGAGCACGTGCTGCTCGGTTTCGAGGCTCGGGCCGCTCAGGCGCGACAGGTTGCCGTCGAACAGCGGGGCGTTGTCGAGGCCGGCCGAGCAGTGGCTTACCCAGGCAATGGGGTTTTCGGCCGTGGAGGCCGGGTCGAAGGCCAGGCCCACCGCCGAACGGGAGCCGTGCTTGGTGATCAGCGTCTGGATTTCTTCCAGGCCGCTGAGCTGGCCGGTGGTCCGGTCTACGGTGTACCGCTCAATGGTGCCGTCGAGCCGCAGGGCGTAGAACTTGCCGTCGGGGCCGAAGGTGATGCTCGTGTACTTTTTGTTCTGCGTGCCGGGAATGGGCGACTTCTTGAATTCAACCGCCAGGCTGCCGCCGCTGCCGGTGGGGGCGCCGGTGGTGAAGAACGCCTCGTAGGGCTGGAAGGAGGCGCCGCTGTACGACTTCACGCCTTCGGTGATCGTGAACTTGTAGAGGGTGAAGGGCTCCAGGGCGTACGTGGGGGTAAAGCTGATGGCGTCGCCGCCGCCGGTGCCCTGCACGGTGCCCACCATTTCGGTGGTGGTGCCGCCGGCCACCTTGATGAGCTTCACGGTGCTGGTGGTGATGGTGGAGTTGTCAACCCCGCCCTTGAAGCCGGGCACGTTGGGCACGTAGAGCGAGTTGGCCGCAATGGTGGGGCTCAGGCTCACGTTGGTGGCCCCGTCAACGGGGGTGGAGGCCACCACGTACGGCCGGATGGTGCCGGCCGCGCCCACGGTCACCTGCACGGTGAAGGTGGCGCTGCTGTAGCCCGCCGCCGCCGCCGTCACGGTGGCCGTGTGCGTGCCCACGGGCAGCAACTTGGCGGCCGTGTAGTCGAAGGTAACGCTGGGTTCGCTGCCGTTGTGCACGGCGTTGAAGGCCAGCCAGCCCGAACCGCCGCTGCTGTAGGTGGCCGACAGGGTCATCTGCACGGCTTCCTTGTTGTCGGAGCGGCTCAGCTCCACGGCAAAGGTCTTGCTGGTTTCGGCGGTGTTGGCTTCGATCACCACGCTCTGCGTGCTGGCCGACCAGAAGAGGTACGGCAGGGCCGAAGCGGGTTTGATCTGTACGCCGGTGATCTTGGCGTTGGTGCCCTTGTAGAGGGTGCTGTCAATCATTTCGTTGGCGTTGATCGTCAGCGCCCCGTCGGCGACCGTCACGCGTACGGTGGCGGTGGTGGAGCGGGTTGCGGCGCCCATTTCACCCGACGGCACGAAGGCGTTGATGGCGTTTTTCCCCTCCACGTTGATCGTATTGATCTCGACGCTGGTAGGAATGCTGTAGTCGCCCGCCGACACGGTGACGTCGTAGGTGCCGTTGGGAATGGCCATTTCCCAGTAGCCTTCAATGGTCGTCCCGTTGAAGCCGGGCAGGTCGTTGGCCTGCATGTGCATGAGGGTGGCTCTCACCTTCTCTTCTTCGGTGGCGTTGTCGTACTGCGTGCCGCCAATGCGGTTGCGGCCGTTGCCCGGCGTGCCGCCTTCGGAAGCCAGGTCCAGCGGGGTGCCATCGGTGCGTCTTTTCCAGCCGTAGGTGTAGGTGGGCGAACCGGCGGCCGTGGCCTGTTCGGTAACCGTCCGTGGGCCGAATGGCATCCCGTAGTCGCGCAGCCAGCCGGCCGGCGGCAGGGTGGGCGGGTCCTGGAAGTTCACCTTGATGACGTTCGTGGTGGCGGGGGCCGCCTCCACGGTGAGGGTGACGGGCAGCACGGCGTTGGCGTAGCCACCCGCCGAGGCCGTGACGGTGGCGTTGTACACGCCGGGGGTGAGGCCGGCGGCGTTGATGCCGAAGGAGAGCGCGCCCAGCCCGCCGGCCGGGGCCGTCAGCCAGTTGCTGTTGGGGGACTTGGCCAGCGCAACGGCCGGGGTGCCCGCGCTGGCCGAGAGCGTGGCGGTTTGCGGGGCCACCGAGCCGCCCTGGGTCACGGTGTAGCGGAGGGACGCCGGGCTGAAAGCGAGGGTGTTGCTCACCGGCTCGGCCGACTGCACGCGGAAGTCTTCGAACGAATACACGGGCACGCCGGCGGGCACTGCCACAAAGTTGGGGTCGCCCATGTTGCGGTAGGTGGCGAAAATGCCCGCAAACGAGATGCCCGGGGCGCTGCCCACGGTGCGGCCGGCAAACAGGCTCGTTACGACGGGGGCAAACCCGGCCCCGCCGAGCTGCACTTCGGCGGCGCCGTTGAGGGAATAGAAGCCCCGGATGGTCTTGGCTACGTTGTCTAGCTGGAACCGCAGCTTTACGGTGCTGGTGCTCAGGTTGGGAATGACCGCGGTGGCGGCGTGGTCGGGGCTCGGGATGGTGAGGTTGGACCGCCCGTTGAGCTCGCGGCGGATTTCAATCGTACCGTTCACCACGACCAGTTTTACGAAGTTGTCCTCGTTGAGGCCGTACCAGAGGCCGGCCTGCTGCGACTTGTCGCCCACGAAGGGCGAAACGAGGGTGGTTTCGATTGACAACTGGCGGGCATTGGCGTCCACGCCGACCCCCAGGGCGTTGATCTGGGAGTTGGTCCGGCTCGTTTGGGTGAGGTTGAGGAAGGCGATGCCGCGCTGGGTGGTGATGTTGAGCCGGCCGTTGACCACCTGGAGCCGGGAGGGTTCGTAGCCCGGCACGGCCGGGTTGGACACGGGGCCATCCTCGGCGAGGCGGGCCGAGGGCGGGTCGGCCATGCGGAAGCCGGTGCCGGCGCCCGCCCGGTCGGCGAGGCCGCCTTCGGTGCCGCTGAAGTTGAGCACGAACGGCGTGGCGGTGTTCACCACAATGTCGGTGCAGGGCAGGGTGCTCAGGGGCGTGCAGTTGTTGAAGGGCAGCACGGCGCCGTACGGGGCCGCCGGGCCCGCCAGGTTGGTGAAGTCCACGGCGTAGGCGCCCAGGGAGGCGCGGCTGACGCCCGGTCCGAAGGCCGACGCACCGCGCAGCCGGAGGGGACCCGCGTAGCCGTCCGCAGTGGTACCGGGGGCCGCCGCCAGGGCCGGAACGGCCAGCAGCAGGAGCAGCGCCAGCCACCCGGCCACGCCGGTCGGCAGGGCCGTCTGACGGTTGGAGAAGGGGTTAAGCTTGGTGGCTCGGTTTAACGATAACCCTTTGCAGGACCGGGCCTGAAGCACCCGGAGCCCTGCAAGCAGTAGAACGTGAAACATAAGAGGAAGGGAATTGGTAAGAAAAGGGAAGACTAGTGGTGATTGTGCAGAATACACCCGGGGGCCCGGGTACCGTACAACGGCCCGGAGGGTGATCCGGGCGAAAGGGTCGCCGCGCCGGGCGCGGAACCGGGAGGAAGAAGGGGTCTGGCGGGCGTACACCGGGCAACGGGCCGCTGAGAGACCGGCCATGCGGGGCGTTGCGTCCTTTTCGTGGGTTTGCTCGTAAGGGTTGGTTTGAAAAAACGCGGGGGAAGCTTTATTAACATCATTGTAAATGCGCGGGTAGGCAAGCGGCAATGCTCCAACAACTCTCTAGATCACCTGCAAATCATTCATTGCCGAAAACATACGGAGCGGTTTGATGGATGGATTTAATGAAAGCGGATGAGCGCCAGTACGGGCGGCCGGGGACGGAGCGTGCGTGGGAAAAATTGGACTTTAGGAAGCACCGCCAACTGTACTGGACCCGCCTGCCCGCACAACCATACGTTGCCCGGCAGGCCATTTGACAGGGCAAGTATACCCAAATAATGCGTGTGAACCATCGGTGTAGTGGTATAAAATGTTGATTTTTTCAGGAAACGACCCGCCGTCTTTGCCGGCCGCCCCGGGTAATCGCTACGCCATCAGGGGGTTCGGGAAGCGTGTTACCCTGCCATAGAACGCGGGTTTCGGGCATTTCTTATAAACCCCGTGAGTAACGTTCCTAAAAGACCGGTTTGGACAAAAAGGGAAAATTTGCGGCGTCTGGGTGGACGGGAGTATTGTTTAAACAATATGCCGCGTGCCGTTTGAAACGCACGATTTTCCCCGCATTGCGGTGGTCTCCGGAAAATTTTTGAGTGGATGGGCCAGGCAAAGCGTCCCGCCGGCGGCTTGCGGCCGCAGGGGAAGGGCATTTCTGACGTTCATAGCTGGGGTGGTGTGGCGGCACGGGAGTAGCCGGGCCGTGGCGGCGCGCAGGGGGCCGTCCGTGTTCATCATACGCTTCTTTTCACAAATGGTTTACCGGTGCGAAAATAATTTTGCGTCCACCTGCCGCACGATGGCGGCAAAATCCTCGGGGCGGCGCACGTAGTCCAGGTCGTTGACGTCAATCACCAGCAGGGGACCCTTGTCGTAGCCCGCGGTCCACTGGTTGTAGTGGTCGTTGAGGGCGGCGATGTAGTCGGGGCTGATGTTTTTTTCGTAGGCCCGGCCCCGGCGGCGGATCTGGTCCATGAGCTTGGGCAGGTCGGCCCGCAGGTAGATGAGCAGATCGGGCGGCCGCACCAGTTCCATCACCGATTCGAACAGTTGCAGGTACGTCTGGTAGTCGCGGTCGGCCATCAGCCCCGAGGCGTGCAGGTTGCGGGCAAAAATGTAGGCGTCTTCGTACACGGTGCGGTCCTGCACCACGTCGTGCGGGTGCCGGCTCACCTGCAACACCTGCCGGAAGCGGCTGGTGAGGAAGTAGATCTGCACCTGGAACGCCCACCGGGGCATGTCTTCGTAAAAATCCTTCAGGTAAGGATTGGTATCGGCGGCTTCGGGCATGATCTCCCAGCCGTAGTGCCCGGCCAGCAACCCGGCCAGGGTGGTCTTGCCCGCCCCGATGTTTCCTGCAATGGCGATGTGCATACGCCAAATTAACGCGGAAAGAAATAATAAGTTCCGGGCCGGTTCCGGGTAATCTCTTTCCCGTTTTTGCCGTACAATCCACCCGGAACCCTTGCCTTATCATACCCTGATGAAGGGATCAGGAGGATCATTTGAGGAGGCTCTTGTAAGGATTGGATGGTTGTATCCCGTCAAGTACGGATTCCCCGGTTCATACCAGTATCATTTGCAACGGACGTGAAAAGGCTCTATCTGATCAGGCACGCCAAATCCAGTTGGGACGACCCCAAGCTGCCGGACTTCGACCGTCCGCTCAACGACCGCGGCAAACGCGACGCGCCCCGCATGGGCCGGCGGCTGGCCGAAGCGGGGCACCGGCCCGACGTCCTGTTGTCGAGCCCGGCCCGGCGGGCCTTCAGCACGGCCAAACGGGTGGCCCGCGCACTCGGGTTCCGCCAGGACGACATCCTCACCAACAGCCGCCTGTACCACGCCGACGAAAACCAGTTGCTCCGGGAGGTGCAGGCCCAGGGCGACGAGGCCGGTTCGCTCATGCTGTTCGGGCACAACCCGGGCCTCACCGAATTTGCCACGCGGCTGTGCCGGCACCCCTTCGGCAACGTGCCTACCTGCGGGGTGGTGTGCATTGACTTCGCGGTGGACCGTTGGCAGGAGGTGGCCTACGACCAGGGCGTGTTGCAGTTGTATGACTATCCCAAAAAGCCCGCCGGGGAGGGCAGCCCGTGATAGATCGCCCCCCGCCGTTTTTTGGTCCTTTTCCGGGCTTTTTTTCCCGGAACCGGCCGATCATTTTTCCCTCCAAAGGCAATTGCGGCCACTCAAAAAAAAATATCCTTAACGAGGCCATTCCGTTCAACCCGGCGCGCCCCGGAAACGTATTAGTTTCTAGCCAAAAAGTCCTCTTTCCCCGTTCTTTCGTGTTTCCGCCAAATCTGCCGCACGGGTCCGCCCCGGCAGGTACCTCCCACCGGGCGGGCCGGGAACGGAAAAGGCTTCCCTGGCAAACACCAGCTAAACGCACTTCTACTCCAAACGACAGCCTTTACCACCTTTAGCTTCTACTTTTTATGCGCCAGTTTTTACTGCCTTTCTTCACGCCGCGGGGCACCGCTGCTACGTACGGCAACGCCCCGGGCCGGCCCTGTTCTTCGCCCCGGACGAAATTGCAAAGAGTTGCTTACCGGAACGCCCTGGCTTGCCTGCTGGCCTTGTCGGCCTGGGGAGCCGCCCCGGCCCAGCCCGTAAGTTCCACCCAAATTACCTGGACCACTGCCGCTTCTCAGGCGTACGCCAACGGGGAGGCGCAGGGCGTGGTGGTGAACGGCAAGCTGTACGTGTTCGGCGGGTTCGACTCCCAGAAGCCGTGCTGCACGCCCACCAGCCGCGCCTACGTGTACAACCCGGCCACCAACGTATGGTCGGCCATTGCCTCCATGCCCCCCATGAACGGCACGGGCTACGGCGGCGTCACCCACGCCGGCCACGCCACCGACGGCACCAACATTTACCTGGCCGGCGGCTACACGGCCAACGCGGCCGGCACCGGGCAGATTTTCGGTACGAAGGAAGTGTGGCGCTACAACGTGGCCGCCAACAACTACACCCGCCTGCCCGACCTGCCCGTGGACCGGGCTTCGGGCCAGCTCGTGTACCTCAACGGGGAACTGCACCACATCGGGGGCACCAACAAGGCCCGCACGCTGGACGTGGGCGACCACCACGTACTCTCACTCCAGCCCCTGGGCACCGCCTGGCGCACGGCGGCGCCCCTGCCCAACCCGCGCCACCACGCCGGCGCGGCCGTGCTGGGCGGCAAAATCTACTACATCGGCGGGCAGCGCGGCCACGACCACGTCCTTACCACGCAAACCGACGTGCACGCGTACAACCCGGCTACCAACACCTGGACGAAGGTGCAGGGCCTGCCCCGCGGCCGGGGCCACATCTCGGGCGCCACGTTCGTGCACGACAACCGCATTTTCGTGCTGGGCGGGGAAATCATGCACGGCACCTCGGTGCGGGACGTGACGGCCTACGACCCGGCCACCAACACCTGGACGGCCTACACCCCGCTGCCCGCCAGCCGGGCGTCGGGCGTGGCCGGCGCCATCAACGGTACGCTGTACTACACTACCGGTTCGTCGAGCCGGATCACCTACAAAGGCACCTTCCCGCAGCCGGTCACGGCGGAGGGTTGCGGGCCGATCAGCACCCTGCCCTGTCCGCAGACGAAGGTGTCGCTGCCGGTTTCCCTGCTCTTCAACGGGGGCGACGGCGGCTTGGCCGACAAGAGCGGCTCGGGCACGGGCTTCCGGATGGCCGACAAGCCCAGTGCCCGGCTGGCCGCCGACGGTACGCCCACCTACCCGTCGGTGCCGGGCTACGAGCCGTCGAAACTGACCCTTGCCAACAGCCGCCTGCAAATCGTGACCAACAAGGGGCTGGCCCACCTGCAACCCGCGACCAGTTCGGAGACCAACTCCCAGATCAACGCCCTGGGCGTCGGCTTCCTGCCGTCGGGCAAGTTCCGGCTGGAGACGACCCTGGTGAACCCGTACACTTCGACCCGCACGCTGTCGTACTTTGAGCAGGCGGGCTTGTGGTTCGGACTCAATGAAGACAACTACGTGCGGCTGGCCGTGGTCTCGATGGCCGGCGGCAAGCACCAGGTGGAGATGCGCAAGGAGGTCAGCGCAGCCAGCGGCAGCACGGATGCTTTCACCCGCACCAACCTGAGCCTGGGCAACACCACCGTCAAGCTGATGCTGGAGGCCGACCCGGGCACCAACACCATCCGGGGCACGTACAGCGTCAATGGCGGCACCCCGGTCACGCTGGGCACGCTGTCGCTGCCGGCGGCTTTCTTCGCGGGCAAAACCTTGTCGGACAACCTGACCCGGGCCACTTTTGCCGGCATCTACGCGTCGCACCGCCGGTCTTCCACGGCCGTTACGTTCTCCTTCGAAAACTTCAGGATCACGCCGCTGACGACCACCGGCACTCAGTTGGCGGCCACCGATGCGGAAGCGGTGGAAGAGGCGAAGATGACGCATGACCACACCGCGGACGGCGCCCTGAGGTCGTACCCCAACCCCGTGGCGGACCGGCTGACGGTACAACTGCCCTTCCCGGGCCGCCAGGTGCGGGCAACGGCCGTAACCGACGCGACGGGCCGGGTGCAACTGCGCAATGCCCACACGCTGGTCGGCGAGGACCACCTGACGCTGCCGGCCGAAAACCTGCCGGCGGGGCTCTACGTGCTTACGCTGCACACCGATGCGCACGGCGTACGGGTGGTGCGGTTCGCGAAACGGTAACGGCTTAATAGAAAAAACTGAACCGCAAGGGGCGCAAAGGAGACGCAAGGACCGCAAGGGGAACGCGTACTTCTTTGCGCCCCTTGCGCCTTCTCTTTGCGATCTTTGCGGTTCAGTTTCTTTCTTTTTTTCGGCATTTTTTTAGCTTACCTTCCCCTAAACCGGCCGCCGCGCCGTTATACTCCCATCGGCGACGCTGGATTTTCCACTGTCCATTTTTCATTTTCAATTGCTTTTCCCATTGCTTTACATGCGCAAAACAGTTCTTTTTTGCCTGCTGGCGGGTTTCCTGCTGACGGCGTTCCGGTTTGCCGCCCCCTTCGAGGGCACCATTCGCTACGACGTTCAAATACAGGGCGACGCCGGACCGCTGGCGAACATCATGCCCAAATACTACGAATTCAGCGCCAAGGGCAGCGACGTAAAGTTGAAGAGTGACGCCTCGCTGGTGGGCGAAATCCTGATGAAGACCCTCGAAAACAAGGCGTACCTGCTCCGGCGGGGCGAGAAGACGGCCTACTTTTTTGACCTCAACAGCCGCAAGCTGGGCGGAAGCAAAGCGAAGGTAACCAAGCTGAACGCCACGGAGACCATTGCCGGGTACAAGTGCCAGAAGTACACGGTGGTGAGCAAGGACGAGGACGGCGAAACGGTGACCCAGACGGTGTGGGCGGCGCCCGACCTGTCGGTGCCCAAGCCCAAACGGGCCGCCGGCATTCCCAACGCCGGGGAGTTTTTCGTGGAAGGGGTGGACGGGTTTCCGCTCAAGATGATCACCAAAAGCTCCGAGTTCACCATGACCACCACGGCCTCGAAGGTGGAGAAAAAGCAGTTGCCTGCCTCGGATTTCGTCATTCCTTCGGGGTATACCGTGAAGGACCTCGACTTCGGCGACTGGTTCGGGGAGTAGGGAGAAAGAACTTAACCGCAAAGGGCGCAAAGGAGACGCAATGGCCGCAAGGAGTACGCGTAATCTCTTTGCGCCCTTTGCGGTCCTTGCGGTTCAAATTCTTTTCTCCAAAAAGACGCGATAAATCGCGTCTCTACGCCAGGCACTCCGTGTCTCCTTGGTAAATTTTCCTCGTCAATTGGGACAGTAAAATTTTCGAAAAACCTGCTTTAGCTGGCAGCACCCTACTTCTTTTACCGAGGATGAACCAGGAAATCAAGCGACGGGCATTTTTGAAAACGGCGGGACTGGGCCTGACGGGCCTGGGCATCCCCAACGCCGCAACGGCCGCCGGCACGACCGTGCCGCACCCCCCCGCCGAGGCCGGAAAGAAAAAAGTCGAACTGGCCATTGCCACCATCACCTGCGACGGGTTCGGGGACGAAAATTTCGAAAAGGCGTTCGCCCTCATTCCCCGGCTGCCCTACCGGAACGTGGAGTTCAACTGCTGGTACGGCCGCAACCTCACGCCCTCCGGGATCGAAGGCATCAAAGCCCGGTGCCGGCAGCACAAACTCAAACCAATCTGCGTGCAGGGCAGCAGCTTCGGCACCACCAGCAACAACGTCATCAAAGACGTGACCCACAAGCTGTGGAACCTGGAAGCGGCCCGCCAGCTGGGTTGCCGGCGGGTGAAGTTCACCGGCGCCGGCCGCGGCACGGAAGGCGGGCTGGAAGCCGTCATCGGGGTGCTCCGGGAGATTGCCCCGGCCGCCGAGGCGATGGACATGCTCATCCTGGTGGAGAACCACGCCAACAACAACATCGAGAACATCGAAGATTACGACCGGATTTTCAGCGCCGTCTCTTCCTCCCACGTGGGCATGTGCATGGACAACGCCCACTTCGACGGGGCCAACGTGGACCTGCTGGACGTGGTGGACCGCTTCCACTCCCGCATCCTGCACATTGACCTGAAGGAAACCGGGCAGCGGGGCGTGCACAAAGTGGTGCCTTTCGGAACGGGCGTCACCAACAACCAGGCCGTGGTGGAAAAGATGCTGGCCCACGGCTACGCGGGCTACCTGCTCGTGGAGATGACGCTCAACGACCAGCCCCTGGACGTACGGGAAGCCGAACTGCGCAAAGCCTACGACCTGTTCGCCAAATACGAAAGTTAAACGGCCCGACCCATCCGATCAGTCATGCTACCCACCCGCTGCCTGCCTTTGTTACCGGGCCTCCTCATCCTGCTGCTGGCGGGGGGGCCGGCATGTACGCCCCGGCAGGAAACCGGCGCGACAACGCCGGCGGGGCCCCGGGTGCTGGATGAGCGGCTGACGCTGCGCCTGTTTGCCGGGAACCCGCAGATCGTGACGCCCATCGGCATTGCCGTAGACAGCCTGGACCGCCTCTTCGTGCTCGAATCCCACACGCACCTGCCTCCCGCCGGTTACCGGGGGCCGAAAGGCGACGTGGTCAAGGTGTTTACCGACCGCGACGGCGACGGGCAGCCGGAAAAAACGGCGGTGTTTGCCGAAGGCTTCCGGGAAGGGCTGGCTCTGGCGTTCTCGCCGGCGGGGCACCTCTACTTGGTTACGTCCCGGGCGGTGTGGCAACTGCTGGATGGGAACGGGGACGGCGTGAGTGAACGGCGGGTGAAAGTGCTCGAACTGGCCGAGCCCCGGCAGGTGTACGCCCACGCCGCCCTGCTGGGCATCACGTTCTCCCCCGACGGGTGGATGTACGTCTCGCGGGGCAATACCGGCAGCGCCGCCTGGAAACTGGTAGGCACGGACTCTTCCCGGCTGAGCGGCTACGGCGACGGCGGCAACATCGTCCGCGCCCGGCCCGACGGGACGCGGCTCGAAGAAGTAGCCACCGGCTTCTGGAACCCGGTGGACCTCAAATTTGACCGGTACGGCCGGTTGCTGGCCTGCGACAACGACCCCGACAGCCGCGGCCCCAACCGCCTGCTGCACGTCGTACCCGGGGGCGACTACGGCTACCAGTCCCGCTACGGGGGCAGCGGCATTCACCCTTACCTGGCCTGGAACGGCGAACTGCCCGGCACGCTGCCCTACGCCGTGGGCCTGGGAGAAGCGCCGTCGGGACTGCTCGATGCGGGTACGGCCGCCCTGCCGGCCGACTACCAGGGGCAACTGCTCAGCAGCATCTGGGAAGAAAGCCGCATCGTCCGCGTGAAATTCTCGCAGCAGGGGGTATCGGTAACGGGGCAGGCCGAGGTGCTGGTGGAAGGCGGCGAAGGGTTCCGCCCGGTTGCTTTTGCCACCGACCGCAAAGGCGCCATCTACTTTACCGACTGGGTGCTGCGCGACTACCCCAACCACGGCAAAGGCCGCATCTGGAAACTCGCCGCCCGCCCGGACGCCCAGGTGGTGCAGCCCCGCCCGCTGTACGCGCCCTTCCCGTTCGACCCGACGGGTAAACCGCAGCAGGACTGGTATGCGGACAATGGCCCGGCCCTGCTGAAAGGGCTGCGGTCCGCGGACCCGTTCTTGAGACACGTTGCCGTGATGGCACTGGCGCAACCCGCCCGTCGCCGGATGGCGCTGAAGGCTGTCAGCGATTCCAGTTCGGCGGTGCGCCTCGGCGCCTTGCTGGCCCTGCGGCGGTGCGCTTACCGGGAGGCCGAACCGGTGCTGGCGCGGCTGCTGGCCGACCCCGACGACCAGGTGCGGCAAACGGCGCTGCGGTGGGCCGGGCAGGCGGGCTTTACCGGGCTGCGCGGGCGGCTGGACCAGTCCTTGTCGGCGGGTCCGGTCACGCCGGCCCTGTTCGGGACGTACCTGGAAACGGTGCGCCACCTGGACCCTGAGCAGGTGAAAGCCTACCGGGAACGGTCCGAAGTTTACGCCAAAGCCATCAAGCGTTCCCTGCCGCCGCGGTTCATCGAGCGATTCCTGGCCGACCCGTCGCGCCCCGCGGCCCTCCGCGCCCTGGCCGTCCGCCACCTGGAACACCCCGAAATGCACCAGGCCCTGATCACCCGCCTGCTGGGGAGTGCAAAAGATACGGCATTGCGCCTGGCGCTGGTACGCGTACTGGCCGCCGTGCCCGAACCGGCCGTCGCCGACCAATTGCTGCAACTGGCCGCGGCCCCGTCCAACCCGGCCGTGCTGCGGGCGGAGGCGTTGCTGGCCCTGGCGGGTCAGCCCGGGGACGCCTCGGAACGGGTGACCGCCCTGCTCTACGACGCCCGCTTGGACGTCCAGATCGAAGCCGCGCGGTACCTGCGGGGCCGGGCCGGCAACGAGGCGGTAAGGGAGGCGCTGCACCGGAAATACGCGGCGCTGCAAGGCCAGCGGGCCGCACCGTTGGGGGAACAGATTGCCCTGGCCCTCGCCGACGAAGGCAAGCAGACGGTCGCGATGCAACGGCCCGCTTCATTGGACGGGTGGGACGCGGCGCTGGCCGCCGGGGGCGACGCCGAAAGGGGCCGCCGGGTGTTTTATTCCGCCTACGCCACCTGCGCAGCCTGCCACGCCGTGGACGGCCGCGGCGGTGACCTGGGCCCGGACCTGAGCAACGTGGGCCGTTCCAAATCCCGTCCCCAGTTGATTCGTTCGGTCCTGCGGCCGTCGGCCGAAGTTTCCCCCGAATACCAGGGGTGGTACGTCAAACTGAAGGATGGCAAGGTGCACCAGGGGCGGCAGATTGACGTGGGCGACAGGCAGATCGAACTGTACGTGCAGGGCACGGGCTTTGTGCGCTTCGACAAAAAACGGGTGGCGGGCTACGGCATGGCGGACCGGTCACTCATGCCCGACGGCCTCCAGGACCGGCTCTCCGTCCACGACCTGCGCGACCTGATCGCCTTCCTGGCGGCTAAGAACCGGTAGGCGGCGGGGTGGGAGAACGATGCGAGCACTCACTTGACTGGTTTTGTCCCTGTGGGACTTTTCGGCGCGGCCCCTGCGTACAGTGAGACCCGCCAACCGGGCGAAGAAGCCTACTGCGGCGTTTGGCGGTTGGCAAAATAGGTCAGCGCCAGGCGGTAGCTTTCCAGGCCAAAGCCGCAGATGACGCCCGCGCAGTTCTTGCTCAGGTAGCTGTGGTGGCGGAAGGATTCGCGGGCGTACACGTTGGAGATGTGCACCTCCACCACCGGCGTGGTGATGGCGGCAATGGCGTCGCCGAGGGCCACCGACGTGTGCGTGTAGCCGCCCGCGTTGAAGACCACGCCGTCCCACGAAAAGCCCACCTCGTGGAGCTTGTTGATGAGTTCGCCTTCGACGTTGGACTGGAAGTAGGCCAGCTCCAGATTGCCGTACTGCGCTTTGAGTTCCCCGAAGTAGGCTTCGAAGGACTGGTTTCCGTAAATGCTCTTCTCGCGGACGCCCAGCAGGTTGAGGTTGGGGCCGTTCAGGATCAGGATTTTCATGGGCGGCAGATTTAGGGTAAGACTACGAAAGTTTGGGCACTTTCGGGGGCTTTGTGATACCTTTACCCCCATGAACTGGGACAAGGCCATCCGGCAATTCCGCCAATATTTGCAGTTGGAACGTTCGCTTTCCGCCAACTCGGTGGAGGCTTACGAACACGACGTGGAAAAATTCCGGCAGTACCTCGAACTGTCGGCCATCCCGGCGGCTCCCGTCCAGGTCACGGCCGACCACATCACCGGCTTCCTGCAATACATCGGCGAACTGGGCCTGTCGGCGTACTCGCAGGCGCGGATGCTGTCGGGGCTGAAGGCGTTTTACCGGTACCTGCTGCTCGAAAACCTGATCGGGCACGACCCGTCGCACCTGGTGGAAGGCCCGCGGCTGGGGCGCAAGCTGCCCGACGTGCTGACGGTGGCCGAAATTGACGAACTGCTCTCGGTGATTGACCTGTCCACGCCCGAGGGGATGCGCAACCGGGCCATGCTCGAAGTGTTGTACGGGTCGGGCCTGCGGGTGTCGGAGCTGGTGGACCTGAGGCTGACCAACGTGTACGCCGAGCTGGGCTTCCTGCGGGTGACGGGCAAGGGCAACAAGGAACGCCTCGTGCCCATCGGCCCGGATGCCCTCCGGCACCTGGCGCAGTACGTGGACCACGTGCGCTGCCACGTGCCCATGAAGAAGGGGCACGAGAATTACGTTTTCC
>CADCTQ010000245.1 GCA_902805615.1 uncultured Cytophagales bacterium | reverse complement strand
CGCTTGCAACAGTCCACCCAGGAGTTATTAAACAAGTATTGCTTATGAACCACGTAAAAGAAGATCTGGGCGTTCCCGCCCCAAAGGCAGGCCATAAACGCGTTGTCGTGATCGGAGGGGGATTTGGGGGTATCCGGCTGGTGCAGGCGCTGCGAAAACTTCCCCTGCAAGTAGTCATGCTGGATAAAAACAATTACCATAAGTTCCAGCCCCTGCTCTACCAGGTAGCTACTGCGGGCTTGGAGCCTAATACCATTGCCAGCCCGCTGCGAAAGCTTTCCCGTAACAGTGCCAACTATCATTTCCGCCTTACCGAAGTGGAGCAGATTCTACCCGATCAGTACCGATTGCGGACTGACAACGGCACAATCCGCTACGATTACCTGGTGATTGCTACCGGTGCAAAGGATAACTTTTTCGGCCAAAAAGACCTGGAAGCCAATACGTTTGCTTTAAAGGAAATTCCCGGCGCACTCGACATCCGCACGACCATCCTGCAGAACTTCGAAAAGGCAATGCTGGCCGGGGACGATGCCGAGTTGCAGCGCCTGATGGACTACGTGGTGGTGGGCGGTGGCCCTACAGGGGTGGAAGTAGCCGGTGCCCTGAGCGAACTAAGGGACTATATCCTGCCCAAAGACTACCCGGAATTGAATTTTCGGGAGATGGATATTTACCTGGTGGAAGCCAACGACCGGTTGCTCAAATCCATGTCGGAAAAATCTTCGCTTCATGCCCTGGAGGCACTCGGCAAGATGGGCGTAAAAGTGATCCTCAATGACCGCGTCAAGTCCTACGACGGCCGGGTGCTTACTCTGGGAGACGGCCGGCAGATCGATACCTGCACGGTGATCTGGGCCGCCGGCGTTACCCCGGCTCTGATCCCGGGCCTTAAACCGCAGTCCTTCGAGCAGGGCAACCGCATCCGGGTCGATGCATTCAACCGGGTGGTTGGCGAGGAGGACATTTTTGCCATTGGTGACGTAGCCACCATGCAGGGGGAAAAACTGCCCAAAGGCCATCCCATGCTGGCCCCGGTAGCCATGCAGCAGGGCGTGCACCTGGGCCGGAACTTTCGACGATTGGTGCAGGGGGAGCCCTTGAAACCCTTCAAGTATTGGGACAAAGGTACCATGTCTACCATCGGTCGTCACCGGGCGGTTGCCGATCTGCCATTCATGCACCTGTCGGGCTGGCCGGCTTGGGCAGCCTGGTTGTTGATCCACTTGTTTTTCTTAATCGGCTTCCGCAACAAGCTGCTGGTGGTGCTGGGATGGACCTGGAGCTACTTCACTTACCAGGGCGCGTTACGGCTGCTGGTCAGGCCTAAAGCCAAAGAAGAGACAAAAGCTGCGGCGCTGCTGGAAGTATGAGCTTTTCCCCATCAGCATTAGCACCCACCGTAAATGTCCCACCGGCGAGTCGGTAAGCGCGTAGCCGATCGTCTGCGGGCTTTGAACCTGTGCGGCCCGATAGCCTGACTCGTTCCCCTCGAAGGCTCGCAGCCGCTTTAACACACGCTCCTCCTGCGCATCGCTGGCCTCCATCGTCTCGGAGTTGGGGAACATATTGAAATGGACCGCCTGAACCGCGGGCACGCTGATTGCACCCAGCACGTTGGCGACGGAAAAGCCCCAATCGCCGCCCGGCGCGACGAAGCGGTGGTAGCCGAGCCGCTGCATGAGCACGACCCATGCCTGCGCGATCCGCTCCGGGGTCCAACCAGGCAGCGTGGGCTTCTCAGAAAGGCCGCAGCTGCTCGGCGGGACTGGTGTATCTCCACCTGAAAGCAGTAATTTTGCCGCATGCCACAACCCGAGAGCCTCCCCGAATTTAATCAGCAGCACTTCCAGGAATCACCTGATAACCGGTCGATAGACAGGAGGCAGGTCAACGTTTTTCGGCTGGAAGAGGCCCTGGCCCGCGCGCGGCCGGTGCATTATAGCCGCCGGGATTTTTATAAAATCACGCTCCTGAGCCGCGGCCACAATGTGTATCACTACGCCGACAAAAGCATCGAGGCCAGTGGACCAACCTTGCTGTTTTTTAACCCCCAGGTGCCCTACACCTGGCAACCCCTCCTGGAGGACACCACCGGTTTCTTCTGCCTTTTTCGGGAGGAGTTCTTTCACGGCTGGGGCAAGCCGCCCCTCACGGAGCTGCCGCTATTCCAACCCGGCAGCACCCCGACCTACCCCCTGACGGCCGAGCAGGAGGGGGAAGTCAGCGCGCTGTTTGGAAAGATGTTGCGGGAACTCGATTCCGACTACTTCCTGAAGTATGACCTGATTCGCCACTACGCCGCCGAACTCATGCATTATGCCCTGAAGTTGCACCCGGCGGAGACCTTCCACCAGCATCCCGATGCTAAATCGCGGTTGACGGCCGTGTTCCTGGAGTTGCTCGAACGGCAGTTTCCCATTGAGTCCGCAGCCCGGCGGTTTGCCTTGCGCTCGGCCCGCGACTTTGCCCGGCAGCTGGCGGTGCATATCAACCACCTCAACCACTGCGTGCGGGACACGACCGGCAAAACCACCACTGACCACATTGCCGCCCGCCTGGCCAGCGAAGCCAAAGCCTTGCTCCGGCACACGGACTGGAACATTGCCGAGATTGGCTACAGCCTCGGGTTTGACGAGCCGGCGCATTTCACCTATTTCTTTAAAAAGCAAACCGGGCTCGCGCCCTCAGCTTTTCGGCGTCTTTGAATTTGGTAAGTATCTCTTTGAATTTGGTTAATCCTGGCCGGTCCATCGGCCTACCTTTGTGATCGTTCGGCGCCCAACTCGTCAAGCGCACAACCGTCAACAAAACCAATCGTGAGGCACAAATGCGCCTCCTTGCCAGTTATCCTGTTTGGCAAACCGTCCTACTGAAAAAGGGCATTGTGTTACTCCTGACCCGGAGGTTTTACCCTTCTTATTTCACAACACCCGGCATTGCGGGGCTAATAACGTTTTATGGTAAAAATGATCATCACGCTGAAGCGTCGAGCCGGAATGAGCCATGAGGAATTTGTCCATTACCAGCGCGAAATTCACAGGCCGCTCCTCATGTCAATTCCCGAGTCGCATCGTTATATCCGGAGGTTTATTGTGTCTTACCCGATCCCTGCGCCGAAATACTCTGGTCCGGACTACGACTCGGTCGTTGAGGCGTGGTTCGACAGCATGGAGGATATGAACGCGCTTTACTTCTCGGAAAACTTCATGACCAAAGTTGATCCGGATCACGCTAACTTTATCGATATGTCCTCATTCGGGAGGATGATCTGTCAAGAGAGAGTGGTCATCGGGTAAAGAGTAGTAACAAAGCAGGTTTTAGCGGAAACGGGCAAGTTACCGGATAAGGTTGTCATCATCACCAGAGGCAACACGGGCGTTGAACCAGTTGCCGCGCAGTTGTTTGCCAGTGAGGTGCCAGCGTCGCTGTCGCGGCGCGACCAGTTGTGTATATCATAAGCCAAAGTAGCTATCGACTCATTCAACTTCCGCCCTAAAGAGATGGATTGCCCGGTAAATGTTTCTCGCTCCAACATACAGTAGACTTCATTGGATAACTATGAAATTCCATGTGGCAGCTTGGACGGGGAAAAACACTAAAAAAGGAACCGGTCAACCAAAGAGGGGTTTATTTTTGATAATTGCTATTGCTGAAGGGCAATTGCCCCCAACAGTTGCCTTGGTACGGGCTTTGCAACTGGAGTAAGCCAAAAGAGCCGTTTTGCCATGATCACCGCCACCCCATCTGCCCGTACCGAGTGGGAATACCACCAGATTGACCTGGCCCTGCAGGGAGACCAAAAAGCCTTCCGGCTGTTGTGGAACCAGTACCACCGGTACCTTTACTTCAGAATCCTGCGCATGGTGCATCACTCCGATGATGCCCAGGACCTGACTGTGGAGGTATTTGCCAAAGCCTTTGCCAACCTCTACCGCTTTGAGAAGCACTTTGCCTTCTCGACCTGGCTCTTCCGCATTGGCTTCAATCATACCCTTGACTTCATCCGAAGAAAAAGGATTGTTACGATGAGCCTCACGGGTACCTTTCCAGCCGAAGACGAAACGAACGCTTTCCTGCAAGTCTCCTCCCCTGCCCCCGGCCCTGAAGAGCATCTGTTGCAAGCCCAACGGACTGAACAGTTCGAAAAGTCCATTAAAAGACTTCCCTCCTGCTGCCAGCAGGTGATTAGGCTTCGCTATTACAATCAATTGTCCTACGCCGAGATTTCCCGGCAAATCCAAATGCCTTTAGGAACAGTGAAAAGCTATCTGCACCGGGCCAAGCGGCTGCTCCGGAAAGAGTTGGAATACCAGTTGTATAGCTTTTGATTGCTTAACAATCCGCTAACGTCGTCCGATACCGACTCAAATAACATAGATTTGGCTACAGGAATCAATTTTGGAGTGTGTACTCTTGCACTGTAGGAGGAACGAGTCTTTCGGGCAAGCAGCAAGGCAGGAAGAGCATAAAAAAGAAGGCAACTAAACTCATATAGTACCACACCCACAAAAACAGATTGGATGGCTAAAGTATTCATCACTGGCGCTGCGGATGGACTTTCGAAACCTCCGATCGTACCTCATGACTGACACGAATGAATTGATACCCATGTGGCTCAAGGCTGGGGGCTGGGGCCTGTTTACGGGTAGTGGCTTAGTGCTGGGTACCCTGCTGGGCTACTACCTGAAGCTACCCCAGCGGCTGATTGCCGGAGCGCTTGCGTTTGGCAGCGGCAGCTTGTTTTTTGCCCTGTTCTACGAGTTAGTCATCGACGCCTATCAAAAGGGAGGTTTCTGGCCTACAGCGGTGGGATTTCTGGGCGGCGCTGTGGTCTTCTCCCTGGTGAGCTACTGGCTCAACCGGCAGGGTGGCCGCCACCGCAAACGATCAGGCCAAAAGCAGCCCAGTACGGAGGAAGGAAGCGGGCTGGCCATTGCCGCCGGGTCGTTCTTAGACGGTGTTCCCGAGTCCATCGTAGTAGGGCTGAGTATGCTAAGCGGAGAGCAGACGATGAGCACGGTAACCATTGGAGCCATCTTCATTTCTAACCTGCCCGAAGGTCTCGTCAGCGCAGCCGGTCTGAAACAGTCCGGCCGGTCGGCCCGCTACATATTTAGCCTGTGGGTCGGTATTGTAGTGACATACGGCATTGCCGCTGCGGTGGGATACGCGGTCTTTGCCCGCTACGAGCAAAAAACCGTGTCGTTCACGATTGCCATGGCCGCCGGAACCATGATGGCGATGCTGGTAGACACGATGGTGCCCCAAGCCTATAACGAAGGCCACGAGTTCAGTGGTCTGATTACCGTCATTGGGTTCTTGCTAGCCTTCTGGCTGTCTACGTTGGGCGGGTAAGCGTGCGCTGGTGATCCCCCGTAAAAGCGGCTCGGCAATTGGGGTCAACGGCGGAACCATCTACCCCGCATCAACAACCGGCAAGTCATCTTTCAATCAGACCCGCATGGATTATCCTCCCATCAGTGATTACGGCATCATCGGCAACCTGAAAACGGTGGCGCTGGTCGGCAAAGGCGGCGCAATTGACTTCCTGTGCCTGCCCCAGTTCGACTCCCCCTCGGTGTTTGCCGCCCTGCTGGACAAATCAAAGGGCGGCTATTTCTCGGTATCCCCTCAGTTTGACCACACCCGCTACAAGCAGCTCTACCTGCCCAATACCAACGTGCTGCTCACCCGCTTTCTGTCCAGCCAGGGCATGGTGGAGATCACCGATTTTATGCCCGTACTGGACAAAGACGACCCGGACTGCATCCTGATCCGCCTCGTGACTTGCATCCGGGGTGAGGCCAATCTGAAGATGGAATGCGTGCCGCGCTTCAACTACGCCCGGTCAGCCCACACGACCAAACACCGCGATGGGGAGCAATATACCTTCTCCTGTGAACGTCCCCAGGACCCGATCCTCAACTTCTACAGTACCCAGCCACTGAACATTGCCGACGGCAACCTGGAAGCAACGTTTCTGCTCCGGGAAAAAGAAACTGCCTGCTTCGTGCTGGAAACCGGCACCAGCTACCCCAGCAGCCACTACGGGAAAACCCACGCGTTGCAGGCTTATGCCAATGCACACCTTGGCCGCACCATTGATTACTGGAAAAGCTGGATTGCTCAATCCACCTACCAGGGCGAATGGCTGGAGATGGTCCGGCGATCGGCCCTTACGCTCAAGCTGCTCACCTCCCGGCAGTGGGGCTCTACCGTAGCCGCTCCAACCTTCGGCCTGCCCGAAACCCTGGGCGGGCAGCGCAACTGGGACTACCGCTACACCTGGATCCGGGACGCGGCATTTACCATGTACGCCTTCCTGCGGCTGGGCTTCAAGGAAGAGTCGCGGGAATTCATGCACTGGATCCGGAAGCAATTCCAGCTCAACATCGACGGGCAAAACAATCTCCAGTTGCTCTACGCCCTGGACGGCCGCAAAGAGTTGCCCGAAGAAGAACTTTCGCACCTGGAAGGCTACCAAAAGTCCAAACCGGTCCGGATCGGTAATGACGCCTACCGGCAGATTCAACTCGACATTTTTGGTGAACTCTTAGACAGCATTTACCTGCACGACAAATACGTATCGCCGATGATCTTTGATTTCTGGGAAAAGCTCATTCCCCAGGTGGATTTTGTGTGCGACCATTGGCAGGAGAAAGATCATGGCATCTGGGAAATCCGGGCCGAAAAACAGGAGTTCATCTATTCCCGGATCATGTGCTGGGTGGCCGTGGACCGGGCCATTCGCCTGGCCGAAAAGCGGTCGCTGCCCTACCCTTTCGGGCGGTGGCGCGCCGTGCGGGATGAGATTTACCGGGACGTGTACTACAACTTCTGGAATGAGCAGAAGCAGTCGTTTGTCCAGTATAAGGGCAGCGACGTCATTGACGCCTCCGTGCTGATCATGCCCTTGGTGCGCTACATCTCGCCCTACGATCCCCGGTGGCAGGCCACGCTGAAGGCAGTTGAAAAAGAGCTGGTTTCCGATACGTTGGTGTACCGCTACGACACCCGCCACGCCACCGACGGCCTGGGCAGCCAGGAGAGCACTTTTTCCATCTGTTCGTTCTGGTACGTAGAGTGCCTGGCCCGGGGCGGCGAACTGCACAAAGCGCAGTTGTACTTCGAAAAGATGATCGGCTACGCCAGTCCCCTGGGTTTGTTTGCTGAGCAGATCAGTCTGGAAGGCGAGCAGATCGGCAATTACCCGCAGGCCTTTACGCACCTGTCGCTCATCAGCGCGGCTTTTGCCCTCAACAAGCTGCTCAAGGAGAAATAGCTACCCGCGACCAGGGAAAAAATAATTCCTTGAACAACGGGCTCACCCGAAGCATTTAAACATGAGTAGTGGCTCAGGTTGGGTTTCCCACTTTTACGGGGGAATACCAAACAGCTCCGTTATTTTGAGCAAAGGTGTTGCGCTGTAACTTGATTGACGATCGTTTTAACTATTTCTTCTCTTATCCGATTTTAAGGTTTTTCCTGCACATCACTCCTTTGTCTGGTGTCATCGTGAACACTATCAGCCTCTATCTTAAGAATTTGCAACGAATCCTGTAATCCGTGCACGGATTGCGTGTGGTGAAAGCTATACCTTTGTCCTGTCAATAACGCAAAGGTGGGGTGAGCACGTCAGGCCAAAAGTCAAATTGGTCAAAGCTGCTCTCGAATGACCGGATGATGAGTCGGTCAACTGGTGTTTGCTAACAAATAACAGTTGACGAGCCACAATGTAAATCGCTTCGATATGCTGACCAGCTATGTACCCCGGCCCAAATTGTGGTTGTGGATGACGATGAAGATGACCGGATATAAGCTGCGGTAAGCAACTACTTCGATGGAACCATACAGGTGTTTAAGCCTGTCAGCAAAGGGCTTCTTTACCGGCAATTGCGGTGGAGAGAAAGCCGTTTGCCGGACGACTTGTGTCTAAAGATAACCCTCTAAACCTAATGCGTTATGTGGATCGTACGCTTGGCCCTGAAGCAAAAATATACCATTGCCGTCATGGTGCTGCTGATTATAATTTTGGGCGTTGTCTCCATCCGTCAGATGCCCACCGATATTTTTCCGCGCATCAATATTCCGGTGGTGACCGTGATCTGGACCTATCAGGGGCTTTCTACCAACGAGATGGAGCAGATGATTACCAATTACAGCGAGACCTCCGTCACCAATAACGTAGGCGACATCCGTCAGATTGAATCGCAGACGCACAACGGGATTGCCGTCCTGAAAGTGTATTTCCAGCCGGACGTCCAGATTGAAGAGGCGTTAGCCCGGGTAACGGCCATTTCGCAAACCATCCGGGTACGAATGCCGCCGGGGACGCAGCCGCCGCTCATTGTCCGTTATAGCGCCACGGACGTTCCCATTCTGCAATTGGGTCTTTCCTCGGATAGTCTTACCGAATCGCAGGTAACGGATTACGCCCAGACCCGCATTCGTGCGCAAGTGGCGACCGTGCAAGGCACGCGGACGTCGTTGCCGTTCGGAGGCAAAACCCGTCAGATCATGGTGGACCTGGACCCGGATTTGATGCTGTCCCGCGGCGTTACGCCGGAAGACATTGTCAACGCCGTATCCGTCCAGAACCTGACGTTGCCCAGCGGCACTGCCCGCCTGGGTGACCGTGAATATGCTGTGCGGTTAAATACCAAACCGGAAGTGCTCACCAGGCTGAACGATATTCCGGTAAAACAGGTAAACGGCATCGCTATTCACCTGCGCGACGTGGCTCACGTGCACGATGGAGCCGCCGTACAAGTCAACGTCGTAAAACAGGACGGCGTACGTGGGGCCCTGTTCAGCATTGTGAAAACGGGACGTGCGTCCACCACGGCCATTGTGGATCAGATCCGCAACGAGATTTTGCCCACCGTACGGGCGGCGGCTCCCAAAAGTTTAAAAATAACGGAATTGTCTGATCAGTCGGTGTTTGTGCGGGGTTCCATGCACGGCGTACTCGTGGAAGGGATTATTGCGGCCTTGCTGACTGCGGCGATGATTCTGCTCTTTCTGGGTAGCTGGCGGAGTACGCTCATTGTGGCAATTTCCATTCCGCTGTCTATTTTAACTTCCCTCACCGTTTTGTACTTGTTGGGCGAAACGCTGAACATTATGACGCTGGGTGGTCTGGCACTCGCCATTGGGATGCTGGTGGACGATGCAACGGTAGAAATTGAAAACATTCACCGCAACCAGCGGCTCGGACTGCCGCTCCGCCAAGCCATTCTGGAAGGCGCACGCCAGATCGCCACCCCCACGCTGGTCGCCACCTTAACGATTTGCATCGTATTCGTGTCGGTCATGTTCCTGGAAGGCCCAGCGCGGTTCCTGTTCGGCCCGATGGCCATGTCGGTGGTGTTTGCCATGCTGGCCTCTTACCTGCTCTCGCGAACGCTGGTTCCCACCCTGGCGGATTTGTTGTTACCCTATGAAGATCACGCCCGTCCCGGCAAACCGAAAGGGATCTTTGCCGGCCTCCATGGCTCCTTCAACCAGCGCTTTGAACGGTTGCAAACCCGTTACCTGAATGCCTTGCAGTGGACACTATCGAATCGCAAAAAAGTACTCGTAATCTTCGTAGGGGTAATCGTTTTTACGGCGGCATTGCTGCCGTTTGCCGGACGCGATTTCTTTCCCAGCGTAGATGCCGGTCAGCTGCGCCTGCACGTGCGGGCACCAGCCGGCTCCCGGTTGGAAGAAACGGAACGGATTGCTACGCAGGTAGAGGCCGTTGTCCGTCAGACCATTCCGGGCAATGAGGTGGAAACTATTATCAGTAACATCGGTATGACGCAAAATGGCTACAACCTGACATTTACTGATAACGCTACCATCGGGATGGCTGACGCGGAGTTGCTGATTGCCTTGACGGAAGAAAAATCCAAATCCACCCGGCAGTACACGCGGGAACTGCGCGAAATCCTGCGTGAAAAAATGCCCGGCATCACCGTATTCTTTCAGCCAGCCGATATTGTCAGTCAGATTCTGAACTTTGGTCTTACCGCCCCGATTGACGTACAAATAACTGGCTTTGACCGGGGCAATAACGTAAAAATTGCCAAAGCCATTCATCGGGAAATGGCGCAGGTTCCCGGCATCGTGGACGCCCGGCTGCACCAGGTGCTCAATGCCCCCGAACTGTTCGTGGAAGTAGATCGGGAGCGGGCGAATCAGTTGGGGTTAAGCCAACAACGGGTGGCATCCAACCTGATGATATCGCTCAATGGGTCGGCCCAGGTACAACCCAACTTCTGGTCCGACCCCGAGACGGGTTTTCCCTACCTGGTTGCCGTGCAAACGCCGCCGTACAAGCTTCCTACGCTAGAGAAGGTATTGCAAACGCCTTTGGTGTTAAATCAGGGGGATGTCATGCCCCAGTTGTTGACGAACGTAGTGCGCATTCAGCGGAAAGCCGCTCCGGTTATTATCAACCGGGTCAATACGCAACCGGTATACGACATATACGCCTCTGTTGAACAAACCGATCTGGGCTCGGTGGCAAGCGAAATTGACAAGATCGTCGGAAAATACGAAGCCCGGCTAAAGCCCGGCAACCGGATTGTCGTTCGCGGACAGGTAGAAAGTATGCGGAGCGCGTTTACCCGGATGGGTATCGGGCTGATCTTTGCCGCCGTACTTGTGTATTTATTGATGGTAGTCAACTTCCAGTCGTTCCGGTTGCCGTTTATTATCATCACGGCATTACCGGGCGCCATGTGCGGCATGGTGTGGATGCTGTTTCTTACCCAGACGCCTTTCAGCATTCCTTCGCTGATGGGGGCCATTATGAGCGTAGGCGTTGCCACGGCAAACAGCATTCTAATGGTGAATTTTGCGTCGGATACGCTGAACGAGCAAGATCATGTATCGCCCTGGCAAGCCGCGATGGAAGCCGGTCGTACCCGGTTGCGGCCCATTATTATGACCGCCCTCGCCATGGTCATTGGGATGTTGCCGATGTCGCTGGGGCTGGGCGAAGGCGGCGAACAGAATGCACCTTTGGGACGCGCGGTTATTGGCGGCTTGCTGCTGGCGACTGTCACTACGCTGCTCTTTGTACCGGTTGTATTCAGTTACCTGGCCCGGAAGAAAGAAGCCGTCGCGACCGTCTAAACACATTACGGCTATCGGTTCAACCTACCATTTATTCCACTTAAAATCATCCTGCACATGAAACGAAAACTTTGGGTCTGGCTACTTCCGGCTACGCTGATACTGCTATTTGTTTTCGTGGGCGTACTGCCCCGCGTGCGTAACCACCAGGAATTGCAAGCCGCCGTTGAACGCGAGAAGACCAGACCGGTCACCGTAAACGTTGTGACGGCTACCCGCTCAAAAGACACCACGCAACTCACGTTACCGGGTCAGATTCAACCGTTTCGGGAAACGGCGCTGTACGCCCGTACGCAAGGCTTTCTGGGAAAACGCTTCGCAGACATTGGTACGCAGGTCCGGGCGGGGCATCTGCTTGCTACCATCGACGCGCCCGAACTGGATCAGGAAATACTCCGCGCCCGCGCCGATCAGAAACTGGCGGGCAGCAACCTGGAACGTACCCGAAGTGTTGAATTACCTGGTGCGGTTGCTAAACAAGAACTCGACAGCCGGGAGGCCGCATTTGAAATTAATTCCGCTACGGTGCGCCGCCTGGAAGTGCTTAAGTCCCTCCAGGAAATCCGCGCCCCTTTTTCGGGGGTGGTCACTGCCCGTAACATTGAAATTGGCGCACTGGTAAACGTAGGCGGCTCCATGCCGTTGTTTACCCTTGCTCAACTGGATACGCTGCGTGTATTCGTAGATGTGCCCCAAACCTACTATCGCTTTATTGAGAAAGGACAGCAAGTACACGTGAAAATTCCGGAGATTCCGGGCAAGGGTTTTACCGGTCAGGTAATCCGCACGTCGGAAGCCTTACGGCCACAGTCGCGTACCTTGCTTACCGAAGTAATCATCCCCAATCAAAACCGTGAACTGGTATCGGGTTTATACGGGCAAGTGCGTTTTCAATTGCAGCAAGCTTCCCCCCCGGTCGTTATTCCCGCCAATACGCTGATCATTCAGTCGGACGGCCCGCACGTGATGATGGTGAAAGCGGATCAAACCTTGAAACTCCAATTGGTTGAGATTGGACGGGATTTTGGCACCACGGTGGAGATTCTTACCGGACTGAACGGAAATGAAAAACTCGTGATTAATCCCTCCGACAATTTGCAGGAAGGGCAGAAGGTGCAGCTACCAGCACCGGCCCGGTCAACCAAGTAACCATCCAGTCAATGAAACAATTCACAGGATACATACTCGCCCTGCTCATGGCCGGATGGAATGCGCCCGCATTTGCCCAGTCATCCGCTCCGGATTCCGGTGGTAAACCGTTTACTACGGAACGCGCCGGAACGGATGCATTGCCAGCCGCCGACCCCTGGTGGACGGTGTTTGATGACCCCCTGTTAGACTCACTGGAACAGGCAGGACAACAAAACAACCTGGATTTACAGGGCGTGATGAGTCGGGTGGAAGAAGCCCGCGCCCGCGTGAAAGTCGCCGAATCGTACTGGTTTCCGTCCATTCGCCTGGAACCCGGCCTGTCTACCCAGAGTCTGGCGCCCAACCGCCCGTTGGCACTGCAAGTGCAAAATGAACAGCAGATTGCCCGGTTTCAGTTAAATACGTACCAGATTCCGCTTACAGTCAGCTATGAACTTGACCTGTGGCAACGCATCCGGGGGCAAGTGAAAACAACCAACTTATTGCGGCAATCTGCCGAAGCTGAATATTTAGCCGCCCGGTTAACCATTACGTCGGAGATCGCCCGTACGTATTGGCTGCTCCGCGCTACGGATACCGAACGGCTGGTTGTCCGGCGCGGCATCGGATTACGCGATTCTACCCTGCGTATCGCCCAGGCCCGGTACCAGGCTGGTCTTGTCAATGAAATGGATGTGCAGCGGGCGCAAACGGAATTAGCCAATGCCCGCTTTCAATTACAATCATTAGACCGCAGCCGGACTGAATTAGAATTATCGTTGGCCGTATTAGTAGGTGTTCCTTCGGGAAGTTTGCGCGTTGCCGAAGGCCCGCTGCCGGACGATCTGCCCCTGGTACCGACCTCCTTGCCCACGGATTTAACATTCCGTCGCCCGGATCTGCTGCAATCCGAACGTCTGGTTGCTGCCGCCAATAGTCAGGTTAAGGTGAGTAAGACGGCGTTACTGCCCCGGCTGAGCGTGCAAGGATCAGCCGGATTCATTTCGCAGGATATGGGCACCCTTATCAGCCCGGAGAGTGGCACGTACCTGGCGGGAGCGGGTATATCCATTCCGATTTTTGAAGGACGACGGAACCGGAATAACATTGTAGTCGCCCAAAAGCAAGCCCAAACCGCTTCGCTTACCTACCAGCAACGGCTGCTAACCGCCACGCAGGAAGTAGAGACAGCGCTGGCGAATTTGCAGATTCTTTCGCAGCAAACCGCTACGCAGCAGCAGGCCCTGCAATCCGCTCAGCGTACCCGGCGTTACGCCCGTGAACTGTACGTTAAAGGACTTACTTCTTTTCTGGAAGCCGTGGACGCCGAACGTACCGCCCTGGACTCAGAACGGCAGGCGGCAAATCTGAAAGGCCAGCAAGCACTGTATACCGTGGCCTTGATTAAGGCCATTGGTGGAAACTGGCACAGGTAAGCTTATCCAAAATGTAAAACGAATAATAATAAAAACAGAAGAACCATGGTGAACAACAGCGAAAAAAAATTCAGTCGCCGACAGGTGTTGGCGACTGGTACAGGTTTGGTTGTCGCAGCAGCGACACAGTCAGTCCTGGGTCAGAGTCGACGTGACGGAGGCAACCCGACGTCTCCGGCGCCGGACGGCGGCGAACTCCAAAACCCCTTCACCCAGTATCCCCGGCCGCCGTTCCCCGCCCAGAGCCAGCCGGCTCCGGGGTTAACTTCCCGCATGAAGCCGGTGCCGGACCACGGCGAGACGAGCTACCGCGGCAGCGGCAAGCTGGCTGGCCGCAAGGCCCTGATCACCGGCGGGGACTCAGGCATCGGCCGGGCGACCGCGATTGCGTTCGCCCGCGAGGGGGCCGACGTGGCGTTCGGGTATCTGGAGGCCGAACAAACCGACGCCGACGACACGAAGAAACGCATCGAGGCCGCCGGTCGTAAGGCCGTCCTGCTGCCGGGCGATGTCACCGACGAGGGGTTCTGCAAGAAGCTCGTCGCCGACGCGGCCAAGGGCCTGGGCGGGCTGGACATCGTCGTGAACAACGCCGGCTACCACCGATGCCGCGACGTGGTCACCGACATCCTCACCGAGGAGTTCGAGAGGACGTTCCGGACCAACGTGTTCGCTCCGTTCTGGATCGTCAAGGCTGCGGTGCCGCTGCTGCCGGCGGGGGCGGCGATCATTAACACGTCGTCGTCGCTCGCTTACACACCGGCGGCCGACCAGATCGACTACTCGATGACAAAGGCGTGCTTGATCAGCTTCACCAAGGGGCTGGCCAAGCAATTGCTGTCCCGGGGCATCCGCGTCAACGCCGTCGCCCCAGGGCCGTTCTGGACCCCTTTCATGGTGAGCGGCGGCCGGCCGGACGAGTATGTCGTCGATCTGGGGAAGATGAACACGGCGATGGGCCGGCCCGGCCAACCGGTCGAACTGGCACCGGTGTACGTATTCCTCGCGTCGGCAGCGGCTAGCTTCGTGACTGGCGAAGTCTACGCCGGGGCGGGAGGACAGATGCCCTATTGATCGCTGACTTGCAAAAAATACGCGGTCGGTCTGCCGACGTTGAACGGATGACTTTTTTGGAGGTTGAGGAGCACAACACACCCCTCAATGCTTACGAGTACAGGCTATCTATCTCCCGGAGGAGCAAATTCTCTTCGTTGGCGACCTGATTGAGGAACGCATCTTCCCGATCGTACTGTTCCTCCCACCGAACATTCCCCGGTCCGCAAGCCCATCAACCACATCCTCACCTGACGATTCCCAAACGATTATGAAAAATTCCAGGACGTGGCCTTTATGGTTTATCATTATCTGGGGCATTGTCATGAGCCTCTTCGTGCTGATCAATTGGTGGAGATGACTTGCGAACCGTGGTATTTCCCTCCAGTCAAAGGTAGCAAGTCCAGCTATGTTTGATCCTAAATCTACCAGTTCACTGTATTTGCTTTCGGCGAATGTTCGTTTTATTTGTAACTTGGCTAAACTTGACACTCATTTGAATAATTTATAGTCAATTCTTCTTCAAAGAGTTAGCACATTTTTATCCAATAGCTATTCTATCCATGCAGGACAGCGATGATGC
>CADCTQ010000244.1 GCA_902805615.1 uncultured Cytophagales bacterium | reverse complement strand
CGCTTCCATTCTAACACGTCACGCATATACTCCTTTAACAGGGTTTCCATCAAGGAAATATCCAATGCGGTGAGCCTCATATCATGCAAGGCATATAAGTAAACCCACCCCCGGCCCCTCCGAGGAGGGGAGCCGCGATGCGACCCCTTCCCCGCAACACGACCTCTGTGCGGTCTCCTTTCTCTTCCTTTTTCCTCTGTGTTCTCTGCGCCCTCTGCGGTTCAATTCTTCCGGCCTCTCTTCTCTCCGCGTAACTCCGTGCCATCCGTGTCTCCGTGGTAATCCTTTTTTCCTTCCGTACTACAAACTACTGCTCAAGATTCACTTCAAACGTACTGCCGTCGGGCAGGCTTTGGTTGAACAGGGTTTGGCCTTGCCGCCGGACTTGCAACCGGATCGCCGGACCTTCCCGGTGGATGACGAGGTCCAATGCGCCGCCGAGTGCCTTTACGTTGGAGAGCTCCATGCCCGGCCAGGCGGCGGGCAGCCGCGGGGTGCAGCGGAACGAACGGAAGCCGGTGGGCGTAATGCCGAACAGTCCTTCGGTAACCACCCGCCCGTAAAGGGCACTTTCCGCCGACAGGTGCGCCTGCCCGCCCTCCGGGTACGCTTCTACGGGGTAGGGCACGTGGCTGCCCAGGAGGCGCTGGTGCGTGTAGTGCATCAGGTGCTCGGTCGCCAGGGCCGTTTCGCCGGCCGTATACGCCCCGCGCAGGGCGTACAAGGTGCCCCGGTCCCAAAAGGAGTTGGCGCCCGGCTGCACGTCCAGGCCGTTTGCCGTCCAGAGCCGGGTGAACAGGGCCCGCACGGTGCCCTCCTTCCGGCCGGTGATGCCCATGACCAGCGGCAGGCAAATCCAGTGGCGCAGCGTATCGTGCCCCTCGAAATACTGGTACGTCCGGAATCCCTCCACGGTAGCGCCGAAATGGCGTTCAATCGCCTCTTCTAATTGGGCGGCCCGCTTGTCGTACGCGGCGGCGCTGTCGGGGCGGCCCACGGCCCGGGCCAGGTCGGCGCCCGAACGGAGGCCGCCGTACGCCAGGGCCGAAGTTGACAGGTTGGCCTTGCCGGTGGGCAGCCGGCCCTCCATCTCGTCGGACTCCGATTCCACCACGCCGTCGGCATTGATGCGGCGCCGGCAGTATTCTAGGCTCCAGGCCACGGCCGGCCACAGTTCTTTACCGATTTCGGGACTGCCCGCGGCCAGCGCAAAACGGCTGGCACCGTAGGCGTACATGGCCGCATCGCCCCGGTCCTTGGAACAGCACGGCAGGTCGGCCTCCATCTCGTGCGAGGACCAGATGCGCCGGTAATCCGGCTTCATGTCGCGGGCAAAAATCCGGTACGCATTCAGGGAAGCTTGGTTGGCGAGGTCGTAGCCGAGGAAGGGGAAAAAAGGCCCCGCGTACTCCACCTGGTCGTTGGCCCACACCCCGGCGTAGTAGCGGCCCCCGCCGGGAGAGTGTACCGGGCCAACTTTGGTGTCGAAGATGCTTTCCCCCGCCCGGATTTTCGCCATCCGGAAGGCCCGGTTGAGCACCGAATCGGGCGTGGTCAGCACCAGCGACCCGGTGACGCGTTGCACGAACTGCTCCCGGCCGCGCAGCTCGGCTTCCAAGTCCAGGTCCGGCGCGGGCTCCGATTCCTTGCGGGCGGTGAACACCAGGCCGAACACCATCTTTTTGCCGGGCGGCAGCGCCGTTTCCGGTACCGCTTTGGCGTACGTCTTCAGCACGTACGTGCCGTAAATGCCGGCGGCCTTTTCCGATGTATTAAGCGCCGCCACTGCGACTTTGATGGCCGTTTTCCCGGTGTTGGTCAGTTCCCACCTTTCCAGCACGGCCCCTTGCGCGACGGAGGGGAAGAGGGTGCGTTCCAGCGTCAGGCCCCGCCCGGCCGCCTGGAGGATCGTCAGCACGCCGTTCAGGGTCACCTGCCGGACCGGGCCGTTGGGCATGGGCTTGCCGTTGATGCGGACCGCCGGCTTTACCTCGCCGCCGTACTGGCGCTTGAGGTAGGCCCGGTACTTGTGCCAGTCGGGTTCCCCGGGCTGGGGGGCCGTGCGGAGCGTGGGCCAGTACACTTCGCGACGCAGCGTGAGGTTGCGGTTCGCGTCGGCGCCGTACTGCACGATGATTGACACCTTGCGTCCGCTCATTTCCAGGTGGTCGCGGTGCGGCAACCGTTCGTCCTGCGCCACCCGCCAAAGGATGCCGCCGTTCCCGGCCAGTTGCCAGCGGGTGGAATCGGCCGCGGGGGACGCCGGAACCGGCCCGCCCATCACTGCTTTTTCGTGCTTGCCGGGCGCAAACAGCCAGGCACTGCCCGCCAGGAGCAGGCCCGTATAAAGTGCTAACGTTCTCATAAGATGGTAAATGCGTAACTGCCGGCGCCCACGAGCAGGACGGCTCCCGCCCCGTCTACTTTGGCGACTTCCACGCCGGGAATGCCCGCCGCCGGCTGGCCCGCTTTTAGGATTGTTTTGCCGTTTTCGGTGACTGTGAGGGCTTCCCCTCCCCGGCCGGGAAGCCGGATTTGCGCCGTGGCATTGGCCGGTACCGTTACGTTGAGCGTGAGCCCGTTGCCTTTGCGGTCCCAGCGGCTTTTTACGGGTCCGTAGGGCGTCTGCAAGCTGCCTTCGGCCCACTGCAAATCCCCGGCGGGCTGCGGGGCAATGATGATGCGTTTGAAGCCCGGCGCCCCGTCGTCGGGGCGGATGCCCGCCAGGTAGCCGAAGAACCATTCGCCCACCGTGCCGTAGGCGTAGTGGTTGCGCGAATTCATGTCGGGTCCCTGCTGGTCGCTGTTCCAGAGTTCCCACATGGTGGTGGCGCCCTTGTCCACCATGTAGCCCCAGGAGGGATACGTCCGCTGCGTGGCGAGTTGGTAGGCCAGTTCGTGGTAGCCGTAGTCGGAGAGGACGGGCAGGATGTACTGCGTGCCCAGGAAGCCCGTGGACAGGTGGTTGTCGCGTTCTTTTACGTTGTCGGCTACGTTCCGGGCCACCCGCGGCGCTTCTTCCGGAGCCGGGAGGCCGAACGCCAGCGGCAGCAGGTTGGCCGTTTGGGTGCCGGTGGCGTAGTTGAGGCTTTTGCGGTCGAGGTACTTTTCGTTGCAGGCGCGGGCAATGCGTTCGGCCAACTCCGCGTATTGCCGCGCCTCGTCCCCTTTGCCCAGTTCGGCGGCAATGCGGCCCAGCAGCTGGGTTCTGTAGTAATGGTACACGGCACTGATGGGCTGCTCGGGCGTTTTCTCCACCGACACCCAGTCCCCGAACGTCCAGTGTTCATGCAGAAA
>CADCTQ010000243.1 GCA_902805615.1 uncultured Cytophagales bacterium | reverse complement strand
ACCAGATGGAGAAGTTGCGGCTGCCTACTTTAAAGTTACCCTCAATGAGCATGTAAAAGCGATTTGCCGACAAGTTACGGAGGCGCCGCAACAATCAAAATACCCCTTTTCGTCCATTTCTTTTTCCGCCAAAACTTACCCGCCCCGCCGCGGCCGCGGAGTTACCTTCGCGGGGCCGTTTCCATACACCGGGAAATGCTTTTTTGAAACCAACTTCCCCAACAGTTATGGAAAGAATCAAACTTTACCTCTGCCTCTTTTTACTGTACGCCGGCTCGGTTGCTCCCGCAGCGGCCCAGCAAAACCCGGTGCAGTCCGCCGAGAAGACCATTCAGAAGATGCCGCGCAAGGGCCTCCAGACGAGCATCCAGATGGACGAAAGCCTGGTGAATGATACCTGGGAAAGCTACCTCAAGAAGTTCGGCCGCGTGGAATCCTCCAAACGCGTGTACACGATGGAAAACGCGAAAATTCCCGCCCTCTCCGACAAGCCCGTCCGCGTGATCAGCACCGTGGAAGAAAATAAAGGCACCTGCACCATCTTCTGCGCCTTCGACCTGGGTACGGCCTACGTCACCAGCGGGAGCAGCGGGTACGCCGCCGCCGAAAGCTTCATGCAGCAGTTCATCCGCCAGGTGTACGAAGCCGAACGGGACGCCAGACTGCGGGTCGCCGAGAAAGCCCTGGCCGAAGCCGTGCGGGGTCAGGAAAAGCGGACCAACGAAGGCGAAAGCCTCGTGCGGGCCCAGGAACGCAACCGCAACGAAAAGGCCAACCTCGAACGCAAACTTCAGGAAAACAAGCAGGAAGCCGAACAACTCGTGAAGGACGTGGACACCAACAAACGCGAACAGCAGGCCGCCGCCCAGGAAGTAGAACAAAAACGCCGCGCCGTGGAAGAAGTTAAAGCCAAGTACGCATTTGTAGGCGCGAAGTAGCGATGCTCAATGCTCGATGTTCGATGTTCGATAGAAATGACGAAGCCCGTTCCTCAGGAAACGGGCTTCGGCGTTTTTAAGAAAAAAGGGAGATCGGCCTTACAAACTTCAAACTTATACGCCTCTGATTTTCAGGGAGATGTACCGTTCTAACGAGAAACCACCCCTGTCCCCTCCTTGATGGAGGCGGGGAACTCCACGGGTACGGCTGCGCGACGAGGAGAAACGCACGTCACGTACGCCTTCCCTGTCAGCAAGGCGCAAGGGTACGGCTCCCCTCCTTTCTTCAAGGAGGGGCCGGGGGTGGTTATTCCCCAATACCCGATCCCACAATACCTTGATCTCCTTATTTTCAATCATCGAACTCCCTACAGCCACTCCCGGACCAGGCTTTCCCACTCTTCGACGAGGGAAGCTTTGGGCATGGCGGTGCCGGCGCGGTTGTACCAGTAGCGGGCATTGGAGGGGTCGCCTTCCTTGCGGTGGAGGTAGGCGTGCAACTGGCAGTACGGCGGCGTATTCTTCGCCTGCGCAATGTCGTGGGCTTTTTCCCAGTCGCCCTTGCCGTCGTACCAGAGGGCTTCGGCAAGGGGTTCCAGGCCGGGCGGCGGGGCGGCTCCTTGCAGGGAAGCCCGGAACTGTTCGAACGAGAGGGTTGGCATGGTGGCTGGCGGGTTAAAAAGGGGCTTGCGGGAAGTTCCCGGCCAAATTAACGCAAAAGCGCCGAAAAAAGCCGGATTGTACCGTGAGTCCTGAACGCTTGCGCCAATGCGGGGAACAGAGCAGTCATCCCCCTACCCCCTTCCCGCATGCACGGGCAAACCCATTCCACGCGATTCCCTTAAAACGATGGCGCCGGGCTTCAGCACCCGGCGCCACGAGAAAGCTTAAACAGGTAATCAAGCGCTTAACTGTGCTGACAATGCAGATTGTGTTGTCAGCGCACTTAGCAACCAGGAAGAGCGTCCGCAGCGGCTACTCCGTAAAATCAACCAACCGCTGGACGATGTGGCGGCCGTAGCTGATCGTTTGGGTAAAGTCACAGGCCCCTTCGGGTTGCAGGTAGTACACTTCCGTAATCTCCTTGCGCACCAGGCCGATGCCCCGGGCGTACACCTCGTACTGCACGTTTTTCTTCACGCATTCATCCGCTTCGTTGCTCTGCTCCACGGTCACCGTGTTTTCGTAGGCCGCCGTGCCCGCCTCGTAGGGCTGGTTCCAGCCGGTGACCTTGTAGCCGTCGTCGCCCCGGTCGTTGAAGGTGTTGCCGTTCCAGGCCAGGTCCTTCTTCAGCGGAAACGACAGCTTGACGAAGGTTACGTTGTTTTCGGTGCGGGTTGCCAGCCGCGCCGTGCGTTTGGCCGTCCACACCGAGTCGGGCTCGGCTTTCCAGGCCGTGCTCCCGGCCGGCCGGTAGTAGCGGTGAATCACGAAGGCTTCTTCCCCGGCCAGGTCGGTAACGGGCTCCTGCACCACTTCCCGGATTTCGTAGCGGGCCGTGTCGGCGGGGCGGCCGGTGCGGTACTGAATGCTTTCCACGGCGTACACGGTGCTTTGGCCGGCCCGCAGCGGGAAATAATCGTAACCCGCCCGGACCGGGTCCACGGCAATTTCGCGGGTGTCGCACGCGGCCAGCAGGAACGGGAGCAGCAGCAGGAGCTTTTTCATGGGAAGGGTTATACCAAAATGAACATGATTAAACGGATGAATCGGAGGATATTTATCTATTAATCAAATAGTTGTATCCTGTCAAATACGCAGTCTCCGATTCATATCAATCTTAGAAGTAGACCTGGAAGCCCAGGTTGAAATTGAAGGACGAGCTGGTGTTGTTGCGGCTGTAGGCATCGTAGGTCAGCTTGGGTTCGAGGGCCACGTGTTCGTTGAGGAAGAAAGCGATGCCGCCGCCCATGCCCACGAACAAGGCGTTGTCCGTACTTTCTCCCAGGAAGCCCGGCCGGCTCTCGTAGTTTTTAAAACGCTGGATGCCGAAGCGGGCTTCCAGGAACGGTTTGATGTTGGCCGCCCCGAAGTAGTACCGCCCGAACGGCGCGAACGCAAACGAAGAGTTGCGCCGGATCAGTTTGGCGCCGTCGTCCTGGTAACGGCTCACCGAAATGGGCAGCCCGAAGCCCAGCGCCACGTTGTCGGCCACGAAGAAACCGATGCTCGGCGTGGCTTCGAGGCGCGACTGCCGGATGTTGTCGCCGTCACCGGTGGGAATGTTCAGGTTGACGCTTCCCCCGGCCATGATCCGGCCGCGGTCTGTTTGGGCGGCGGCGGAAAAAGCACCCAGGATGAAGAAGGCGAAAACGATCAAAAGGTTTTTTGTCATAGTGGGGTTGGGGAAATGTGAATGTAAAACCAGCGCAATTAACAAAGAAATAGCCAGGATTTACGGTGTAACCTACCCCGAACTCTTACACGGGGCCGGGAACCGCCGCAATGGCGCCGCCCCGGCCGCGGCCCCCGCCGTAATACGCTCTTGGGCATTACCTTACATAGGGCCCGGGCAGCTTCGCCCGTTTTTCGAAAATGCGTAATTTTGAAAATTAGCAACTTTTTACGCGCAATCCCGGCTATTTGACCATGTCTTCCCTGATTTGCTACCTGCTTTCCTGCTACCTGTTCCTCCAGCCCGGTTACCTTTCCGCCGACACCTACCCGGCGCCCACCAAGGGCCAGTCGGGCCTGTTCGGCTACGTGGACGAAAAGGGCCGCTTCGTGATCGAGCCGCAGTTCGAAAAGGCGTTTCCCTTCCAGAACGGGGTGGCCCGCGTCAAGCAGGGCGACGCCTGGATTCTCATCAACGGCAAGGGCAAGCGCCTCACCCGCAACGGCTACCACGACATCGGGGACTTCCGCAACGGGGTGGCCCTGGTGAGCCGGCAGGAAGCGGGCAAACGCGGCCCCCTCTACGGGCTCATCGGCGAGAAGGGCCAGGAGGTGGTCAGGCCCGAGTACCCCTACTTCACCCCCGACCCCAACCACGCCGTGTTCATTGCCGGCCGGGAAGACGCCGGCGGGGCGGGCGGCAGCAAGATTGCCTTCGGCGTACTTGACCAGGAGGGCGACGTGGTGGTGCCCGTGCAGTTCACCGCCGTGCGCGAACACCAGTTCAAGGTGTTTGCCGTGAAGACGGAGGCCGGCAAGTGGCAGGCTTACAACGCCGCCGGCGCCCGGGTGTTCAACGGCTCCTACACCGACATCAAGGACTTTGACGAAGAACTGGCGACCGTCAAGCAGGACGGCCGCTGGGGCATCCTGCACACCAGCGGCAAGGAAGTGGTCAAACCCAACTACCGCAGCATCGTGAAGCGCACCCGGCACCAGTACGAACTGGCCGGCTTTACGCAGTGGAAAGTGATCAACCAAAAGAAAGACGTGGTGCTGGCGATGGAATACGAGAACGTGCAGCCCGTGTCGCCGGTGCTCTACAGCTACCAGATCGAAGGCAAAAAAGGGCTGCTCAACGAGAAGGGCGACCCCATCACCGAACCGCTCTTCGACGAGGTGTTTCCGTTCGTGAAAGAAATGGCCGTGGTGGAACGGGCCGGCGCGTACGGCGTGATCAACCCCAAGGGCGCGGCCCTGCTGCCCCTCAAGTACCAGGCCGTGCGCATTGACAGCGGCACCGCCCTGCTCAAGGTGCAGGAAAACGGCCGGTGGGGCGTGCTCAACAAGGCCGGCAAGACGGTGGTGCCCGTGCAGTACGACGAGGTGCGGATGCAGACCTACGGCATGTTCACGGCCCGCCAGGGCGACAAGTGGCAACTGCTCGACGCCCTGGGCCAGCCCGTGGGCGCCAACACCTTCGAGTCCGTGGGCGACTTCCATTTCCTGCACGCGGTGGCCCGCGCCGGGGGCAAGACGGGCCTGGTGAACCTCAAGGGCGGCTGGACGATGGAACCCCGCTTCGACAGCCTCCGCATCATCAGCGACTTCCTGGTGCTGCACCAGTCGGAAGGCATCAAGGCCATCAGCAACCTGCACACCCAGCGGCTCATCCTCGAACTCGACAGCATCGAGCCCATCCACAACTACTTCCGGGTGATCGTGAAGGGCAAGCAGGGCGTGTACAACGCCCGCGGCCAGGAAGTGCTGCCGGTGGTGTACGACTACGTGTCCGACTTTTCGCAGGACAGCATTCTCACGGTGGTGCAGGGCAAGAAGCGGGGCCTCATGAGCATCACCGGCCGGCCGGTCCTGGCTCCCGACGCCCTCTACCAGGAACTGCTGGTGATGACCGACCAGCGGGTGGGCGTGAAGATCAAGAACAAGTACGGCTTCGTGGACGACCGCGGCCGGCTGCGCATCGCCAACCGCTACGAGGGCGTGGGCCCCTTCGCCGAAGGCTACGCCGCCGTGAAGATCCGGGGCGGCTGGGGCTACATCGACAAGGACGAAAACCTGCGCGTGCAGCCTTTCTACGCCGAAACCATGCCCTTCCGCGGGACGGTGGCCCGGGTGAAACGCACCCACTGGGGCTTCGTGGACAAGGCCGGCAAGGAGACCGCCCGGCCGCAGTACGACTCCATCCAGGTGCTGCCCACGGGCCGCTACCTCGTCTGGAAAGACGGCCGCAAGGGCCTGGTGAGCGACAAGGGCCGCGAACTGTTCGCCCCCCGCTACGACTTTGTGTCCGACCACGCCAACGGCTTTGTTTTGTTGGGCAGAAACGGTAAATTAGGTTTGTCCGATACCGGCGGTTTTGACGTATTACCGGTCATTTACGACCGTTTGTATTTCAACGCGGCCAAAAACTTCTACATTACGGGCATCGAGCCCCAGGCGCAGAAGTACACGTACCAGCCGTAAGGAAATGCCGGATTCGACACGTATCATCCATCCTTTACGCCCGCCCGGCGGAGGGCCACGACCACTCTTTGCAACTGAATATGACGAAATGGATTGCCTGCCTGCTGCTCCTTTTTCCGGCCGTCTCCGGGCTGCGCGCCCAAACCGTGCAGTGGGCCTCCCGGGTGATCGGGTTTTCCTCCGAACTTTCGAGCCTCAAAACGCCCCGCCAGTACGGCGCCCTCCAGGTCCTGGGCAAGCCCAACAAGCTGCCCGTCACGGGCAACAGCCCCTGCGCCTGGGCGCCGGCCGCCGACGCCTCACCGGGTGAAGAATGGATCAAAGTCGGCTACCGCACCCCGACCAAGATCAAGCAGATCGGCGTGGCCGAGAACTTCAACGCCGGGGCCATTACCAAAATCTTCGCCTACGACCCGCAGGACAAGGAATACCTGGTGTACACCAACCAGAAGGACACCACGCACGTGAACGGCCGGATGCTCAACATCTACCTCAAGGAAACGCCCTACAAGGTGGCCGCCCTCAAGGTCGTGCTCAACACGAGCCGCATTGCCGGCTCCAACCAGCTCGATGCCGTGGGCATCGGCACCACCATGGACCCCATCCGCCCGACCGTCAACCTCATCAAGGACGGCCCCATCCAGGCCAAAAAGGAAAACCTGGGCCGCACCGTCAACGGCGCCTTCGACGAGATCTGCCCGGTGATTTCGCCCGACGGCAAAACGCTGTACTTCACCCGCGCCGAACGGCCCGACAACCAAGACGTGTGGTACGCCGAGATCGGCGCCGACGGCACCTTCGGCACGGCCAAGAACATGGGCCCGCCCGTGAACACGCCCCTGCACAACTCGTCGTTCTCCATCACCCCCGACGGCAACATGATGCTGCTCAACAACGTCTACAAACGCGAAGGCGGCATGAGCAAGGGGCTTTCGATGACCCGCCGCGTGCAGAACGGCTGGGGCTTCCCCGACAAGGTGGTGATCAACAACTACTACAACGACAACGACTACGCCGAATTCTCGCTGGCCCAGAACGGCAAGGTGCTCATCATGACGGCCCAGCGCACCGAATCGTTCGGCTCCAAGGACCTCTACGTGTCGTTCCTTCAGGGCGACGGCTCCTGGAGCGAACCGCGCAACATGGGACCGGTGGTGAACACGGCCGACGCCGAAACCTCGCCCTTCATCGCCTCCGACGGGGTGAGCCTGTACTACTCCACGGCCGGCCTGAGCGGCTTTGGCAGCAACGACATCTACGTGAGCCGCCGCCTCGACGACACCTGGCTCAACTGGAGCGAACCGCAGAACATGGGCCCCGGCCTCAATACCGACGGCTGGGACGCGTACTTCACCATCCCGGCTTCGGGCGAATACGCGTACTTCGTGTCCACCAAGAACTCGTTCGGCGAAAACGACATTTTCCGGGCCCGGCTCTCCAAGGAGGCCCAGCCCGAACCCGTGGCCCTGGTGTACGGCAACGTGTACGACGCCCAGACGAAGGAGGCCCTGGAGGCGGAAATCGAATACGGGGTGCAGGAAACAGTGGCCAAAACGCAGGGCGGCGGCGACAAGGAGAGCGGCAAGGCTTCGGCCATTCCCTCGAACGGGGGCTACAAGGTGGTGCTGCCGCTGCGGAAGGTGTACCAGCTTTCGGCCCACGCGCCGGGCTTTTCCAACGCCGAGGAGTCCATTGACCTGAGCAAGGACACGGCCTACCGCGAAATCCGCAAGGACCTCTACCTGGTGAAGATGGAGGTGGGCCAGAAGGTGCTGCTCAACAACATTTTCTTCGAACAGAGCAAGTACGACCTGCTCGAAGAATCCTTCCCCGAACTCGACCGGGTGGCGACGCTGCTCAAGGCCAACCCCTCGATGGAAATCCAGCTGGAAGGCCACACCGACAACCAGGGCGACTTCATGCTCAACGTCGAGCTGTCGCGCAACCGGGTGATGGCCGTGCGGGATTACCTGGTGAAGCAGGGCATTGACGCGGCCCGCGTCCACTACAAAGGCTACGGCAGCACCCGCCCCGTCACCAGCAACCACTCCGAAGACAACCGGCGGAAGAACCGGCGGGTGGAGTTTGTGATCGTGAAGAAGTAGGCGTTGGTCACTGGTTCATGGGTCGGTGGTTACGGCTATTCATTCAGAATAAGCTTATAGCCCACGCCACGGACGTTCACGATTTTCAAGCTGGAATCGGCATCTAATTTTTTGCGCAGCTTTGAAATGAACACGTCCAGGGTGCGTCCTACGTAGTCCGCCTCGTTGCCCCACACGGCTTTCAAAATAAGCTCCCGCTCCAGGGTGCTGTTGGCCGAGGTGTGCAACAGCAACAGTAAATCCGTTTCTTTGCTGGTCAGTTTCACCACCTCATTTTTAAGCCGGAGCTCCATGTTTCGGGGGTCAAACTGATATTCACCCAACGTGATCAGGTTTACGTTCTCTCCGGTGGTTACGCTCCCCTCCGCGAATCTCCCCTGCGCGGATCGCCGCTTCATGAAATACACCCAAATCCCGATCAGCAATAAACCCGCTGACGCAGCAATCACCCCCCCGGTATAACCCATTCCTTTCCGGACACCAAGATCGGATGCAGCGGGTTTTAAAGATAAACCAGCTTGTACGGGCTCCGGGCTGCCAGCATCCAGAATGGTAAAGAAAAGGATGTAACACCCCTTGGGTTGGACTCTTCCCTGGCAAGACACCAGATCCGACTTGCGCGAAGTGCCAATCTGGTAACTATACACGACCTGCTTCGTCAGGCAGGTTTCCACTTCCACCCGGTAACTTTCGGCTAGCTGCGCTCTTTCCACTACACTGTTCACCAAAGAGACCAGAGAGTCCGGGTCAAAGTGAAAATCGGAGGCAAATTGAAGCTTATACCGCTTGCCCTCCTTTTCTACCGGTAATATGCGCGAGGTACGATCACCAGCCTCCAGCATCACCTGGTGCCCGATCATCCGCAGTGACACCAGTATGTGTCCCTCATCCCTAGTCGTTTGCGCAAGTCCATTGGCTGCAAACCCAACCAGGGTCACGAAAGTGAATAGAACTACCTTGCAGTGGTTAAGCATCATCTTACAATTTACCCGGTAATAGCGCCATTTGCAATGTTTTACCCCCGCTTTTACACTAATTTACATTGCTTAACCAGCCTTTACAGTGCTTTATGCTACCTTCCGTGAAAGTTCAATCCCGGTAGAAAATTAAAAATATCCACTATGAAGCAGCTCATCATCCCTACTGTACTCTTCCTCTCATTCGCTCTGATTACTTCGTGCGAACAGCTAGGCAACACCGGACTGGCACAAATAAAACACGCCGTCACCGATGGCAAAACGGAACCGGCGCAAGCAACACCTGCCGTCACCAATGGCAAACCCCAACTGGTGCAAACAACACCTGCCGTTACCAATGGCATAACGCAACTGGCGCAAGTAACACCTGCCTTCACCAAGAGCGCTTGCAGCCCCTTCCTCCAAACGTTAAAGGTGCACATGTATGGCACTGCTTACAAGCGCCCAGCCAACCAGCCGAAGCAGATTGCGGAATACGTGCGCCGGATATTTGAGGACAGCCGGGGAAACGTGTGGTTTGGCACCGGCTCAGACGGAGTATGCCGGTATGATGGCGATACAGTCGTCTATTTTTCCACCCAGGATGGTTTGAGCGGCAACCTGGTAACGGGCATCCTGGAAGACCAGCGGGGCAACATTTGGGTTTCTACCATCGGTGGAGTCTCCAGGTACGATGGCAGGCAGTTCACCAACTTTACCGAAAAGGACGGCCTGAGCAGCAACTCCGTTTGGAGCCTGTACGAAGACAGCAGGGGAACCATCTGGGCCGGTACGGTAAATGGCTTGTGCCAATACACCCCTGGCGCAGGAGCAGCATTCTGCGCATTTGCCCTTCCGCAAGCGGATGTCCCCAATCCGAAGCCACGATTTTCCACCAAGCTGGTTTCATCCATCCTGGAAGACAAAGGTGGAAATTTATGGTTTGGTACCGATGGCGTAGGCGTATACAAATACGATCCTTCCGCTAAAAAAGCCGGTGCAAAACGATTTACCCACATCACCACCAAAGAGGGTCTTTGCGACAACAGCATCGTCTCGATGATCGAAGACCGGGCGGGTAACGTGTGGTTTGGTTCAAGATTTGGCGGGGTAAGCCGGTATAATTGTTCGGCCGCCAAGGCAGCCGGTAAAGGATTTACCAACTTCACTGCACAAAATGGCGACATCGGGGACAACGAGGTGTGGACAATGCATGAAGACAGCGCCGGTAGCATCTGGTTTAGCTCCGAAGGGTATGGCATGTATCGTTATTACGACAAGCAGTTATCCCATTTCGGAGAAGACAAAGGTCTCCCGATCCACGCGGTGCAATCAATCCTTGAAGACAAAAAAGGCCGGCTGTGGGTTGGCGGTAGCAGGGGAGTCTACTTTTTTGACGGAAAAAAATTCATATTCTTTACCAGGGAGGGTCCTTTGCAAGGTTGTTAGGGAAATTTAGAGCCTGTCCTTCTTCGTTCACATTCGCTTATAAGTTTTTTTCCAAAGCCCGGCACACCAACATGTATACTTACTGAAATTACTGGTGTCAAAGAAAAGAAAAATGATGAACTGCACGCGGATGTATACTTTGTTGTTTATGGTTGTTTGTTGCGCTTCCGGCAGAGGACAAACCAAAACAGCCCCGGCAAAAGATAACCCCAAGTCCGAAACCAAAGGCGTAATCACGCACAACGGGCCTGCCAGTATCACTCGTACGATCAAGCAAGACAGAAAGGGCAACCTTTGGATTGCTGCATTTGATGGTATGTTCCGGTACGATGGAAAATCGTTTACCAATGTTATCAGTAAAGTGAGTTCGGCCCGTTTCTTTTCCGTTTTAGAAGATAGAAAAGGAAATATGTGGTTCGCTTCGATTGGTTCAGGGGTTTACCATTACGATGGGAAATCCTTTCGAAATTTTACTACCAAGGATGGGCTTGCCAATGATCGGGTTACTGATATTTATGAAGACAAAACCGGCAACATTTGGTTCGGCACGGAAGGCGGAGCCAGCCGGTACGATGGAAAATCCTTTCGAAATTATAGAATGGATGATGGCAGGCCCAAGCAATTGCAATCAGTGCTGAATGTTACAAAGAGCGAAAAGCTGATTGATAATGATGTTAGTTCGATCATTGAAGACAGGACTGGGAAGTTCTGGTTTGGCACCAGGGGCCACGCCTTCGTTTATGATGGAAAGACATTCACCCAATTGCCCAACAACGGCAAGCCTTTTACCAACGTTCGTTCGATCATCGAAGATAAAAAAGGAAACATCTGGCTCGGTGGCACTGACGGCCTTTGGCGCTATGACGGCATCACATTCACCAATCTCACCCGGGATTTTGTTGGGTATGTCTACGAAGATAAAAAAGGAAACATTTGGACCAGTTCACAAACTGCCCGGGGTTGGGTACTTTCCCGTTATGAGGAAAAGTCCTTGTCCAACAAAACACCCACTGTGACCGAAATAGATCCAAAAACAGGAATGCTTTTTGGAATTTCAGAAGATGAGGTTGGAAATATTTGGTTCGGCGCTCGTGGCGCGTATCGTTATGAGGGAAATACCATTACTGATTTTAAAAGTAATACCAAGACGAACATGATTGAACTGACGGATCGAAAGAAATCTGATTGATAATCAAATACTTGTATCCTGTCAAATGTGCAATCTCCGATTCATGTTCGCATAAATAGGGTCAGCAACAGATGGCCGGTTCGTCCGGATCGAACGTACTCCATGCAAAAGCCCTGGCAGCAAGCAAGCTGCCAGGGCTTTTTTTGTTCGCTGCACGACTACTTTTTCTTCACCTTCGGCGGCTTGCGCTGGAGGGCGGCGGGGCACTTGGGCTTGGAGACGTTGTCAATGGGGAAAAGCAGGTATTCGAGTTTGAGGCTCAGCGTCAGGTATCCGTCTTTGTTGTTGGGATTGCCGCGCAGGGCGCCGGGTTCGGCGGGGGCCGTGCCCACTTCGGGTCCGCGGTCGGAGAGGGCGGTCCGCAGCGGGTCCGAGGCGGCGGCGGGGTACGTGGTGCTCACGTCGTCGAGGTAGTCGGAGAAGGTGAACCGGTAGCCGGCTTCCAGGGCCAGGCCCACGCGTTGGGTCAGTTCGAAGCGCACCCCGGCCCCAACCGGCGCCATCAGGGAGGCCCCGGGGTAGGCCACGTCCTCGGTGCGGAAGCGGCGCAGGTTGTAGTCGCGGCCGTTCAGTTCGGCGGTGGGGTTCACCGTCACGAAGCCCAGGCCGGCAAAGGCGTAGGGGTTCACGATGAGGCCCTGGCCGCGGCTGTACATGTCCACGTCGAAGAGTTCGTACATCACCCCGGCGTAGGCTTCCAGGTTGCGCGACTCGAACGAGAGGTTGCGGGCCCGGTTGCCCCCGTTGGCGTCGCTGCCGGCCAGGCGGAAAAAGTTCATTTCGCCCTTAAAGCTCAGGTGCGGCGCAATCTTGTAGAGGATGCCCCCGCCGAACATGGGCCGGATGGCCTGGCCCACATTGCCCAGTTCGCCCTGGTAGGAGGCGCCCCCGATGCCGGCGGTGATTTTGAGGGAATGGTCGGTGCTGCCGAGGCTGCCTAAGTTGCGGTACACGGTGTTGCGCTGGTTGGGATTGCCTCTGCCGGATTGCGCCCGGAGGGGCAGCGAAAGGGTCGTCAACAGCAACAGGGTCAGCGGGAGGATGCGGGCAAGCGGCAACCCCGAAGGGTTCGTGCAAGGTGTTTGTTTCATGCTGGGCGGTTGGATAGGAAGCTTTACGCTTTCATGCTACTTAAACGGCAATTGGCGCCGGGAAGGTATAGGCAGGCCCATTTTTTACGGCTGCGGGTTGCGACTGCCGCGGTGTCCGGCCGGCCCACGGTTTCATCCCTTCCGGAAACGGTTTTACTCCGCATTATTTGCGCTTCGTCGGGATCGGGTTGCGGCCGGCACGCGGCACGCGTACATTGGACTACACCAAACGACAAACCGCCATGAACGCCCACCTCCCCTATTCCGAAGACGACGCCCTGTACCGCCAGGCCCGCGGGCGGGTGCTCCAACTGAAAGGTTTTTACAGCCACCTGGCCTCCTTCGTGGTGGTCAACGCCGGCCTGATCCTGATCAACCTGCTCTTTTCGCCCGGCGCCCTGTGGTTCGTGTGGCCGCTGCTGGGTTGGGGCATCGGCCTGCTTTCCCACGCGGCCGGCGTGTACCGCCCCTTCCGGGTGTTTCCCCAAGGCTGGGAAGAACGGAAAATCCGGGAATACATGGAAAAGGCGCGCCGGCCCTAGCCCACGAACCCACGGTTCATGACTTTCTCAGAAGAGGTCCGTGAGACACTGACCACGGCAGCAGCGACACTGACCACGGCCCGGAATTGCGCTTATAAAGTCACGTACGCCGCCGTCAGTGTCTCACTGACGGCTTTAGAAGGCTTTTTGAAAAGTCCAGGGGTAAAACATTGGGTCCCCCGTTATAACCCTGAGCCCCGTTACGACGGAGGATGGTTAGAACGGCAAAGCTTCCTTACGGCTGGCAGTAGTCTCTGACTACCCCCTTTTTGCGTGCAAAACTTAGTTTTACCTTTTCCGGTTGTTCCATCTTCAATGTCCTGGGACGTGGCTGTACTGAGCTACGCCCCAATCCAAAAGATCAGTTTTGTTCATGGGAGACGGGGAATACAGCGCAAAAGAGAGGCAAAACTAAGTTTTGCCCGAAAAAGGGGGTAGTCAGAGACTACCCCCAGCCGTAAGGAAGCTTTGCCGTTCTAATCATCCTCCGTTGTAACGATACGCTGCCGTATTACCTGATTCTACCCCTGCCCATCGTGCTTATCATGCATGGAACCGTGGGCTAAGTATTATCGAAACTGAGGGAATACCGCTTGGCGTACTGCACGAGCCACCCGTAGAGTTTATCCACGTCGTGCTTGTGGAACAGCTCCGTGCCTACGTTCATGGTGGCCGCCGTTCCGCAGGCCACCCCGTGCTGCACTACCTCCGGCAACGATCCACCCTGGGCCAGCAGGTAGGTCATGCCGCCCACCATGCTGTCGCCGGCCCCGACCGTGCTCTTCTTGGGCACCGTGGGAGCCGGTACGTGCTGGTAGCCGTCGGCCGTGACCAGCAGGGCGCCCGACGGTCCGAGCGACACCACCACCACTTCGCAGTTGCCCTTCTTGATGATTTCGGCGGCGGCGTCGTCCACCATGTTCATTTCCAGTTCCTCCACGCCGGCCAGTTTGCTCAGTTCGCCCACGTTGGGCTTGAGCAGGAACACCCCTTCGTTGGCGGCAATCCGGAGCGGTTCGCCCGACGTATCGAGGATGAAGCGGGCCCCGAGTTCTTTGGCGATGCGGGCCACCCGGGCGTAGTAGTCGGGGGGCAGGCCGGGCGGCAGGCTGCCGCTGGCCACGATATAGTCGGGCCGGGGCGTCAGCATGCGGATGATGTTCAGGCACAGTTCCCCTTCCGACTCACTGATCTCCGGCCCCGGCATCCCGAACCGGTACTGCCCGTTGGTGGAGCTTTCAACCACGATGAAATTTTCCCGCGTCCAGTTCTTGGTTTCCACCGTCCGGCAGTCAATGCCCTCCTTCTGCACCAGGTCGCGGAGCACCTGCCCCGAGGGGCCGCCCACCGGGAACACTGCAACCGATTGGCCGCCGAGCCGCCGGATGGCCTTCGATACGTTGATGCCGCCGCCGCCCGCATCGAAGCGGGGCGTTTCGCAACGCAGCTTCTGCTCGGGGTAAATGCGGTCTACCGTGGTGCTTTTGTCAATGGCCGGGTTCAGCGTAAGGGTTACAATGGTTTTCATGGCGTAAGCGAGGCTAGGAATACAAAAAATGCCGTATTCACGGACTTCTACGCCAATACTACTTAAAAAGCTGCCAATGCCGGGAATTTGTGGAGAATACGAAGTGAGCAGTCAGCAATAGGCAGTCGGCAGTCAGTAACGTTCGCGTACTGCCTATTGCTGACTGCCGACTGACTACTGCCGACTCCTCCTACCTTTCCCGCAGCATGCGCTTGAGGTCAGCCAGTTCGTCGCGGAGACGGGCCGCCTGCATGAAGTCCAGGTCTTTGGCGGCTTTCTCCATGGATTTCTGGGTCAGGCCGATCTGCTTTTCGAGTTCCTCGCGGGTCATGTACGACACCACCGGGTCGGCGGCCAGCGTCTGGGTATCGTCTTCCACGTAGTACGGCTTGGCCTCGCGGCGGGAGTCGGCCACCTTGGTCTGCTGCATGATCGCCTCGCGGGATTTGAGTACCGTCTTGGGCGTGATGCCGTGCTCCACGTTGTATTCCATCTGGATGGCCCGGCGGCGGTCGGTCTCGTCGATGGCCTCGCGCATGGAGCCCGTCATCCGGTCGGCGTACATAATCACCTTGCCCCGTTCGTTCCGGGCGGCGCGGCCAACGGTCTGAATGAGCGAACGCACGTCGCGCAGGAAACCCTCCTTGTCGGCGTCCATGATCGCCACCAGCGACACTTCGGGCAAGTCGAGCCCCTCGCGGAGCAGGTTCACGCCCACCAGCACGTC
>CADCTQ010000242.1 GCA_902805615.1 uncultured Cytophagales bacterium | reverse complement strand
CTAACTCGCCATTCAGGCGTTCTCCCCCGCACAGGGCCCGCAACTGGCCCTCACCCTGCCAGCCGCCATCCAGCAGCATCTGCCACAGGGCCGGCGTGGCCTGCAGCAGCGTGGGCCGGTAGTGGGCGATGCTGCCGGCAAAAGCCTGGCTGTCGAGGATGCGCTCGCGCTCCAGCACCACCAGCTGGGCGCCGCTCACCAGCGGCAGCAGCAGTTCGAGCACGGAGATGTCGAAAGCGCAGGTGGTCACGGCCAGCAGGCGGTCCTGGGCCGTGATGGCCGGCTGGCGCTGCATGCTCAGCAGGAAGTTGACCACCGAGCCGTGGGTGATCTCCACGCCCTTGGGCTGGCCCGTCGAGCCGGAGGTGTACATCACGTAGGCCAGATGCTCAGGCCGGTTGACCAGCGGCGGCGGGTGGGACAGCCCGCTCAACCGGGTGCCCTCCCCCTGGAGCACTACCGTGCCGTAGCCCATCTGTTCGAGTGCGGGGGCGTGCCCGGCGTCGGTCACCAGCAGGCGCACCTGGCTGTGGTGGAGGATGTGGCCGGTGCGGGCCTGGGGGTGCTCGGGGTCCACGGGCAGGTAAGCCCCGCCGGCCTTTAGCACGCCCAGGATGGCCGTCACCATGTGCTCGGAGCGCGAGAGCATCAGGCCCACCAACTGGTCGGGCCCCACCCCGTGGTGCTGGCGCAGGTGCCAGGCCAGGCGGTTGGCCCGCTCGTCGAGTTGGCCGTAGGTGAGTCGCACGGGGCCGCACTCGAGGGCCAGCTTGTGGGGCGTGAGGGCTACCTGCCGCTCAAAAAGAGAGGACAGCACCAGGCCATCCTCCACGTGGAGGGCCGTCTCGTTGAAGGCTTCCAGCAGTTGTTCCTCCTCGGCCGGGCTTACCACCCGCAATGACCCGATGCGCACCGTCGGGTCGGCCAGCAGTTCGTCAATGAGGGAGGGCAACCGGCTCACGAAGGCGTCTTCGCAGTAGGCAGGCTGGTAATTGAAGTCAATCCGTACGTCTTTGGCATCATCAAATTCCCTTACGTACACGGCAATGGGTGACTGCTCAAGGTGGTGGCTTACCGGGTAGATATCGGCAGGACTGCCGTCGAAGGGAATGGAATAGTCGTGCTTCTCGTAGGAGAAAAAAACCGGCAAAAAAGACTCCGAGCTGTCTTTGGTCCAGCCCGCATCAGTGGCAATGGTGCTGAGCGGCAGGCGCTGGTGGCGGTAATTTTCCTTCAGTTCGTTGCGGATGCTTTGGAGCAGGTCGGTAAACGAAGCCTCCCGGTCCACGCGCAGCAGCAACGGAGTGATGCCGGTGAAAAGGCCGATCGTTTTTTTGAATTTTTTGTTCTTCCGGTTCAAGGTCGGCAGACCGGTGATGAACGCGTCTTTGCCGGAAGCCTGGGAGAAATACGCGTACACGATCCCGAGCAGGAAATGGAATACGGATACACCGTGGCCGGTGCAAAAGGCCCTGATCTGGTCGTACTTTTGCCTTTCGATCACCGTCTGGCGGTTCAAGCTGCCCCCGGTTTCACTCACGGCAAAGGTATCCCGCTGAAAGAGCGCATTGCCGGCGTCGAAGGCAGCGGTTTTGTCCTTCCAGTACTCGCGGTCGGCAACGTATTCCCCGGAGGCCAGGTAAGCGAGGTCGTCGGCGACGAAGTCAACATACGGGTATACTTCCCCGTCACCCACCGGCTGCTGGCACCTGATGTTGGTGTAGAACTTCGACAACCGGGTAAACACCAGTGAGATGCTCCAGCCATCCACGACGAGGTGGTGGAATTTTGCGAAAATATAGAACAGCTCGTCGGATACCTTCAGCAGGAAGAACTGATTGAGCAGTTCGCTGCCGTCGAGGTTGAAGCTCCGGGCAAATTCCTGGGAAATGAATTGATCCGCGGCATGCGCCGGCTGCATCCCGGCGGAAAAGTCGTGGTACGTTACCCCGGTTTCGACGTGTTCGAGCACGTTTAAGTAAGGAACGCCACCCCTGACGCAAACAACACTTCTCAGGCTGTCGTGTTGTGCCACGAGTTGCCGAACCGTTTCCCCGAACATGCCGGGGTCAATCTTCCCCCGTACCGCTGCTTTCCCCCCAATGTTGTAGAGAGCCTTTCCGGGATGGAGCATTTGGTCGTAGTAAATGTCTTGCTGGCTTAGTGCGAGGTTACTGAGTTGCGCCATACGAATGATTGGTAAGGGGTAGGGTGGTAAACCAGGTGGGTTTGCGATCCGGCCGGCCCCCGGTGATCCGGTGGGCCGAGGGTCAGTTCGTTCCATTGAGAGAATGGCCAGTAAATTGCCGCAGGAGAGCGTTGCAGCCGGAGCATGGGCAAGCGGCAGCCTTTCCTGCCCGGCCTCACGGGTGCGCAGGCAGTTCCCTCCCGGGTAGCCGGTTGCGTTGCGCGGGCCGTCGTAAGAAGCTGGGAGGGAGGTGAAGCCGCAGGCTGGGCCTGGTCTGATTTCCTGCACGAAAGGTGCGGAAGGGTAACGGGCAACCTAACGGAAGCCGGTTCAGGGTACCTGCCCGGTGTGGGCGTATCCGGGAGCAGGCAGCACAAAGCCTGGAGTTACCGGGGCGTTATGCTAAAAATGACAAGAGGCTATGAAAAAACCGCGATACAACGGCAGCATCATGCAATTAAAGAAAAATCTAAAATAAATTATCATCCGCATTGAGTGGCTTGTTCAGTTGGGATCGCAAAAAAACAATTTCTATCCCCTGCACTGGAGGCTCGTAAAAACTTGATTGACAGACCATTGTCCGTTCCGCAGGTACGGAACGGCAGAACCGGGTTAGAATTGGCATCCAAGTTTAACACATGCATGATGCCCATCATTCCGGCGCGAGGCATTTTAACCCGTAGGCAACACCTCAACCGGCGACCAAAAGACCACCGGACCATATCCTGCGCAACAGCGCGGCACGTAATAAAAAGGCGGTTTTTCAAGCCATTGCCCCCTCACGGCCACTGGCGGCATTCATGATTCATTTTACAAAACGTTGATTATCAAAACCATCCCCTACGCTTAATCATCATCACCGGCTAAAGTTATTGCGTTTATCAGATGTCATATCCAGGTAACATCAGCGGTCGCAATGATACCAATATCATTTATACTTCAAAAAGTATCCATAAAAAAAATCGCCAATAATATTTCGATTCGGGCGCTTTTTCACGTTTTATTCACATCAATCCAACCGTTTGATCGTCAAAACCGGCGCAACGCCCCTTTTTAATACCAACCTCTCTCTTTTTCATACTCGCTCCACCATTACAATATTGCATTTAACTGTGCGTTAACGACGGATCGGCCGGCCTGGCGTTCCTTTCGGGCGATTACCCGGTGCACTTCACCGTCCGTTACATCCCGGTCGGGGCTTCACCGAAGGCCGCGGGTACGCTTGTACAGGTGCTTTTTGCCGATGCGGGTGGTTTTGGGGCCTTTTCGGGCGCCTTTTGCCCCGCCCGGGCCGGGCAACCGGGAAAGGAAACGGCAACTTCACGGCCGGGTTCCTGATAGTTTGGAATCTTATTTGGCCATCAATTCCATGATACGGGTGGAAAGTTCAGCCAGTCTCCATATCTTTGCCGCTTTTACAACCCACCCCTGTCTTACCGACCTGGTAAGTTGATACGTGATTAAATATTTCCTATAATTTGGATATTAATGAAGATCATTCAAAGTTTTTGGACAAAGCCTTTCCTGCGCTCCTCGAATTCTTTAATTGATGCCCGTTTGAACGGTGGCTGGACGTCAAGAAAATATAATTATTTCTCCTGGGCCCTGAGTTGCCTGCAACTGTTGAAATACCACAAAGAGGTAGAACTGGTCACCGACGACCTGGGCCGGTTCCTGCTCATTGACCAGATGCGGCTGCCGTACACCGGCGTGAGCGTCGGCCTCAACGACCTGGATGACCACGAGCCCGGCCTGTGGGCGTTGGGAAAAATATACGCGTACCAGTTGCAGGACGGTCCCTTTTTGCACGTTGACAACGACATATTCATTTGGAAGGAATTTGCGGACCGCATCACCAACGCGCCGCTGAGTGCCCAGAACCGCGAGAGCAACTCGTCGCTTTACGCCGAAACCTTCCGGGAGGTGTGCGAAAAATTCACTTACCTTCCTTCCTTCCTGCGCAGCCAGAACGGGGCCACGTCCCTTGCGTGCAGCAACGTAGGCATCGTGGGCGGCAATGCGGTGGGCTTTTTCAAAGAATACACGGCCGAGGCTCTTAAATTCGTGGAGGAGAACGCCAATGCCATCCGGAAAAACATTGGTTCGATGAACACTGCCTACCTCAACATTATCTACGAGCAGTTGTTTTTTCTCCACCTGGCGGCGGAACGGGCCATTCCGGTCACGTACTTGTTTCCCGAACACGATAACATTCCCAAGTATCTGGGGTTGTTCCACAAGGCCGGCCAGAACGACCAGTTCGTGCACTGCCTGGGTACGTACAAGCAACAGCGGATCGTGTACGAAATTCTCGAGTTGAAGCTCAAGAGCCTCTATCCCGAATATTATTACCGCATCCTCGACCTGCTTGCCAACGCGGAATTGTAGGCAGCCCGGCGCGGAGGCCCGGCAGCCAGGTGGGGGTGCGGGTCTGACGACCCAGTCCTTGAAGGTTTTTTTTCTCACTTTCAATCAGTACCATGCATTACCTGAATGACGTACTGTCGCCCCTCCAGGTGGCGGTCAATGACATCTACGAGGATTCGCTTCGTTACCTGCGTGCCGCCGAAAGCAGCGGGGCGTCCGGTCGCCCGGACCGTGCGCTTGACGGCCGGCTGGGGTTCTCTTTTTTCTTGCTCGAACTCTACAAAAACACGGCAGACCCCGCCGTATTTGAAAGCATCCGGCAGGAGCTCCGCTGGCTGGACGCCTATTGCGGGCGCAACCCGACCAACAACTACAGCCTTTTCTGCGGCAGGCTGGGTCTCAGTTATTTATACGTGATGCTTTTTGAGCACACCGGGGAGCGTACGTACCTCACCCGGGCGACCGGGCTGGTGTACGAATACTACCACGGCAACGCGTTCAAATACGGAATCATCACCCACAAAGGGCTTTTCAACGGCACGGCCGGCATCATCCTGCTCACGCAACGGCTTTACCTGCTCACCGGCGACAAGCAGCTTTTGACGTACCTGGAACGATTGCTGCTGCAACTGGTCCGGGAAACGGAGTACAGCGGCGACGGCATCCACTGGGGGGGTATCACCAACAAACAGGGAGAAAACACCGGCATTGCGACGGGAGCCGCGGGCATCGCTTTCGTGCTGGCCCAACTCGGCGACGCGTTCAACGCGCCTTTTCTGGGTAAACTGGCCCGTTTCGCCCTGCGTTACGAAGAGAAAAACCAGGCAAACCCGGATCCTGTACCGGCGCCCCGCCACGGCGGCAACGACGACCCAACGGGGCGGCCCGCGCCGGACCCGGGTGTACGCCGGCTTTCCCTGGGGTACGGCACCGCCGGTACCACCGTGGCCCGGCTCCGCCTGGCGGCTGACCAACGCCAACCACCGGCGCTGCCGGAAGGCGAAGGTGCCGGCCCTGACCAAGGCTTTTTCCCGGGCTCACCCGTACACGACCAGGCATGCGGCCTTTTTTCGGGGCTTTCCGGAATCGGCCTGGCGGCGCTCCAGGTTTACCGGGCGACCGGCCGGGCGCAATACTACCGGGAGGCAACCGCCATTGCCGGGCACCTGGCCGGGCGGTGCAGCGATGCAAACCACGCCATCCCGTATTCGCTGGAAGGCACGTGGGGCATTGGGTACTTCCTGCTGCAATGCACCGGCCCGGCTTCCGCGGCGGAAAACGAAACGTTTTTTCTACCCCGTCCCCGGCAAGCCCCTAAGGCAACCGACCTACCCACGGATTCGGCATTCCGGGAGGCGAACCGGGTGCTCTACGAAACGTACGTAAGCAGCAGTTTCGGTTCAACCCTTGCCCATTTGAAGAAAGAAGCGCCGCAAGCCTTCAGCGCGTTGGTTTCCGAACCGGAGTTCCTGGAGCCCCGGGAGCAGGCCGGCCGCATCAGGCAGCTCATCTCCGGGCAGGAAGGGCTGGCCGGCAACCAGGCCCTGATGTTCGAATTGGATAAGGAGGAATTCATTCTTTCCGTCCGGGGTGACTTGCAGGGCAGTGTGCCGCCCGGCTTGGAAGACATTCTGCCGACATATGAGCAGGCAAGCCTTGACCAGCGTGCCTTTGCGTCGCTGACGCTCGTGCAATCCGACCAGATTTACGTGTTCAGCCGGGACCCGGCCTTTTCACCCGAACTGCTGGCTGATCCTGGCTCGTTGAGCAACTTCATGCAGCAGTACGGCACCAAAACCCTGATGTACCGGTTGACCCCCGCCGATACGCTGCACGCCTCCCGGCTGGGCATTCTGAAGATTATTTTTGACCGGTTTGTCGTTGCTGCCCCAACCGGCCAGGTACACGCGGAAATACTCGCCTTTTTGCTCCAGTTGCCGGACGAAGTGCTCGAAGAGGTTGTCCGTAATTACCGCGAACGCACCAGCCAGTCGCCGAGGGAAATTCTGAGCGGCATGGTGTGGGACGGCATTGAGCACTGTTTTACGGAAGGACTGCTCCAGGTTCACGCGTGAAGACGCCTGCTTTACAGTACCGCACCCGTTTGACACCCCAACCGGAAAATGGACTAAAACAACGATCTTTCATTTCCCGTCCCCAACCGCAACTCCGGCCGGGGAATACCTGACTTAGCCCCCGACAGTCTGCCGGTCAACCAATTCTGACGCCACTTACACTTTCAAAATGAAATATTTCATCTCCTTACTGGGCATTACAAAACGATTTTTCGGGTTTCGGGTGCTGGCTTTCGGAATCATAGCCGGCCTCTCCAATGCTGCCATGATTTCGATCATCAATGAGACGATCCGGCGTGACGTTGCCAGCAAAACCTCGGTGTGGATGCTTTTTACCGCCTACCTCAGCGCCATGTCCGTATACTTCGTGTTGCAGTATTTTTACCAGGCCCTGCTCATCAGTTCTTCCGAAGCAATCGTGCTCAACAGCCGCGCCGAGTTGATTCAAAAGATCAGGAAAAGTGGTTTACGAAGCTTTGAGAAAGTAGGCGTCAACAAATTATTCGTATTGCTCGCCCAGGATACCAACACCATCGGCCAAATCTCGGGCCTGGCTTCCAATGCGATCATTTCCCTGATTGTGATCACGGCATCCCTGGGCTACCTGGCGTTCCTCAGTTTCAAAGGTTTTTTACTCGCTATGTTCATCATCGGCGGCTCACTGGCAATCGCTTTTTCCAAGCAGAAAATCAACATCCACAGAATCCGCCAGGTAATGGAGCTGGAGAATACTTTTCTCGCGCACATGCGCGGCATGCTGCTCGGCATCAAAGAAATAAAAATGGATATTTCCATGAATGACGGCATTTACAACCGGCACGTAAAACCAACGATGGAAGAATTGAGCGGGCTTAAAACCAGCAACAATACCTTCCAATCCAGGTTTTCCCTGCTTGGCCAACTGGTTTTCTTCGTTACGATGGGATGTATTCTTTATTTGTTACCGGTATTCGACATCACGATTACCGAAGATCCCGCTCAGTTCGTCATCATCTTGTTATACATCCTTGCCCCGCTCCAAACCCTCATTCCCCTGATTCCTCACTTTTCGCAAATCAGCGCGACCATTGACCGCATTGCAATCACAGAACGGATGCTGGAAGCCGAGTGTGGCCCGGATGACGCGCAGCTCCACGCACCGCAGCCGCTGCAACGACTCAGCATCCGGAACCTTTGTTTTAATTACAAAAATGAAAAGAGTGACTTTGATTTCAACCTCGGGCCCATCCACATGGACATCAAGGCCGGCGACCTTGTTTTCATTCACGGGCATAACGGCTCGGGCAAGTCTACACTCATCAAAGTACTTTCAGGTCTTTACACTGACACCATAGGATCTATTTACATGGATGACATTCTCATCAACCAGCAAAACATCCAATGGTACAGAAACATGTTCGGGGTGATATTTACCGACAATCACCTGTTCGATTACATATATGATGATTTTGAAAACAAATCCGAAAAAAATATTGATAACCTGATCACAAAATTCGGGCTGTCGGGAAAAGTAAAAGTAGAGAAAAACCGGTTTAGCACCATTGATTTGTCAGAGGGACAGAAAAAAAGAATAGCACTCATCAGTATGTTGCTGAAAGATAAGCCCGTCTATATTTTCGATGAGTGGGCTGCCAATCAAGACCCTGATTTCAGACATTTTTTCTACACTACCGTCGTTCCCGAATTGAGCCAGCAGAAGAAAATCGTCATTGTCGTAACGCACGACGAACGGTATTTACCCATTGCCAACCGCGTATTCAAAATGCAGGACGGGGGTTTACACGAGGTATCGGGTTTTCCCAAAAATGATGCGTTTGAAATGATGAGGCGGCCATAGCGTACTGCCGTGTGCTGCTTTCAAATTCACCAAGGCGGTGGAGTCCCCTTGCCGTGATTGCTTCAGTGTGCGTGATTGCTTCAGTGTGTTTGTAGCCGTAGAGGGTGTAGTTGTATTTGTCCAGCTTCAGTTCCTGCAACAGCTTGATGTGCTTGCGGTGGAAGTACCTCCCCATCAGCCCCTTTTGCGTGATTGCGTCGTACCCAACTACACTATTGTATCGTCTCCAACTGAATAATGCCGATTCCCAATACCACTTCGATGTCAAATAAGGCGTCAGATTCGAAATGATGCGTTCCGCTGAGCCACCGCGATACAACCGAAGGAGTCACTTTCATTTTCTCCGCGAACTGTTCCCTATCCCAGCCCTTTGCGCTGATGCTGTCCGCAATCCGTGCGGCCAGTTGCATTCTTTTCCGGGTTCTCTCCAATTCTTTTGGATCAATCTCATCCAACAGATCGTCCAAGGATTGGCTTGTATATACTCTTATGAAAGTGGTTTTCGGTTTTGACCTCCTTATAAACTACTGATAATTAAAGGCTTGCGAAAATGGATTAGCCGAAAACCACTTTCATTCCAGTATATAGCTTTAAGTTGTTCTTTCACGTTGGTCAATTGAAGTTGCCGAAAGCACTGTAATTCTTCCAAAATCTACCAAAACGCAAAAAACCCGCACAGTTCTGTACGGGTTTTGGTGTCGCTTGTATTTCGGGGTGGGCTGAGAGGGATTCGAACCCCCGACCCTCTGCTTGTAAGGCAGATGCTCTGAACCGGCTGAGCTATCAGCCCCTTTTGCGTGATTGCGTGGCAAAACTAGGAGGTTTTCCCGACAATGCAAGGGCAGCGGCCAAAAAAATCTTCTCAAAATGGTAACATTCCGGTAACCGGTTGCCGCTCAACGCTTTGTTGACTCACCGCCGCGTGCTACTTTTACCGGGGCCGCGCCAGATTTTGCCCCAATTGCAAAATTCCGCGGCCGCCACGTAGCTTTTCGGCCTTTTCTTCGTTCTCTATAGCATAACATACGCCCTAACCCGTTTGAACCCTCTCATCCGTCGCCTGGGAAAAGTGCTGGGATACGGCCTGCTCACGCTGGTTGCCCTCTTCGGCGTGCTGCTCGTGGCCGTGCAGCTCTACCAGGACAAGATCATCGGGCTCATGGTGGCCGAACTCAACAAGAACCTGTCGGCCAAAGTGGAAGTCGCCCACATCGAACTCTCGGCCCTGGAGAAATTCCCGCAACTGGCCCTCACCTTCCAGACCCTCAAAGTCCACGGCTCGCTGCCCGGCCGCCCGGCGCCCCTGGCCGTCGCCGACCGCCTCTCGCTTACCTTCGACCTCTGGGACCTGCTCGGCGATACGTACGTGATTGACCGCGTGTACCTGGAAAACGCCGACGTGCAGGTGTACCTCAACGCCGAAGGCCAGCCCAACTACAACATCTTCCGCCCCGGCGATACGACGGCTTCCGCCGCCGAAAGCCAGCCCGTGGCCTTCGACCTGAGGGGCATTGCCCTGCGCAACGTGCAGGTCCGCTACACCGACCGCTCCATTGACCAGGAATACGACGTGCTGGCGACCCGGCTGGCCGCCCGCCTCACCGTGCAGGGCGCCGACGTGCGCATCCGGGCGGACGGCGACCTCACGAGCCGCCACATCCGGGTGAACGACGAAAACTACTTTGCCGACAAGCCCCTGCGCGTGGACAGCGAACTAGGGTACGACCTCGACCGCCGCCGCCTGACCATCGAACCGTCGCTGGTGACCGTGCGCGGCGCGGCCTTCGAAGTCATGGGCCGGGTAGAACAGCGGCCCCGCACGTTCGTGGACCTGAAGGTGGCCGGCAAGGACACCGACGTGCAGACGGTGCTGTCGCTGCTGCCCGAAAAATACTCCGACCAGTACGCCGCCTACCGCAGTCAGGGCGACGTGTACTTCAGCGGCACGGTCACCGGCAACGTGGGCCGCGGCGGCATCCCCGGGGTGAACGTCCGCTTCGGTTGCCGCAATGCTTCGTTCTACGAAGGGAACCTGGGCAAACGCATCACGGCGGCAAACCTCACGGGCACTTACACCAACGGCAAGGGCCGCAACCGCCGCACCTCGTCGCTCAGCCTCCAACAGGTGACGGGCCGCCTCCAGGGCAAGCCGTTCGCGGGCAACTTCTCGCTGCGCGACTTCGAAAACCCGTACCTCACCTTCGACGTGAAGGGCGAACTCGACGTGACCTCGCTGGTGGCCTTCGTGCCCCAGGACGTGGTGCGCCGGGCGTCGGGCACGCTGCTGGCCGACGTGAAGTTCGAGGGCAACCTGAGTGACCTGCGTCCGACGAACGTGGCCCGCTTCGTGCGCACCTCCGGCAAGCTGAGCCTGCGGAACGTGGCTTTCGCGCTGGCCGCCCGTCCCCTCGCCTTCCGGGGCCTGCACGGCGACTTCTCGTTTTCGAAGAGCGACCTGGTGGTGAGTGACTTCCGCGGCCGGGCCGGGTCCTCCGACTTCCGCCTCGACGGCTGGTTCAAGAACGTGCTGCCCTACCTGCTGCTCGACGGCCAGCACCTGCGCGTGGAGGCCGAATTCTCGTCGCGCTTCCTCAACTTCGACGAACTGCTGGCGGCCGGTTCCGCCGCGAATGCCGCCCAGGACGGCGCGGGTGGCAAGGGGGGTGACGGCTACCGGTTCGTGGTGTCGCCGCGCCTGGCCCTCGACCTTACGTGCCGGGTGGACAAGGTGAAGTTCCGGCGCTTCCGGGCCGGGGCGGTGCAGGGCGACCTCGTGCTGGCCGGGGGTCAGGCCCGCAGCCGCGACATCCGCCTGCGGTCGGCCAACGGCACGATGACGTTCAGCGGCGAGGTGGACGCCCGCCAGCCCGACGCGATGCGGGTGGCCTGCGACGCAGCCTTTCACCACATTGCCATTGACAGCGTGTTCTACATGTTCGAGAACTTCGACCAGACGTTCATCCAGGACCGGCACCTGCGCGGCAACGTGGAGGCCCGGGTGCGCACCAACATGGTCTTCAACAGCCGCCTCGACATGGACCTGCCGCGCCTCACGGCCGACGTAGAGGCCAGGATCACCGACGGCGAACTCAACGGCTTCGAGCCCATGCAGAAGCTTTCCAAGTTCATCAACCGCCACGAACTGGCGAACCTGCGCTTTGCCGAACTCCAAAACACGATCCGCATCGAACGGGAAACGGTGTTTCTGCCCCGGATGGAGATCAGCTCCAACGTCGCCAACATTTCGGCCGAAGGCACGCACACGTTCAGCCAGGTGATGGATTACCACCTCCGCATCCCGGTAAACGCCCTGCTGGGCAAAAACCGGGTCCGGGGCGCCGCCTACGGGACGGCGCCGGCCCCGCCGGGCGGCAAGTCGAACCTGTTCCTCTTCGTGCGCGGCCCGGCCGACAACTACAAGATCGGCTACGACACGCGGGCCGTGGCCGACAAGATCGTGGACGACCTCAAAAACGGCAAAAAGGAAACGCGGGGCCCCTTCGGCCGGCCGGCAACCTCTCCTTCCCGTACCCAGGAGCCGGCCCGCCCCCGGACGGCCGAGGAGGAGGAATACTTTGATTTCCAGTAAGAAGTACTGTAATCGCACCAGGCACTGCGTCGCGGGGAAACATCGCCTCGCGCCTCCCCTCCTCCTTGCAAAAAGGCTAATCTTGTAGGGAAAAATAAACAGTAGGCGCCACATGGCGGGAAGGCAGCGCCTGGCGGGAAAGCGTCGCGTTGCGGCTCCCCTCCTCGGAGGGGCCGGGGGTGGGTTTACTGCCATCAAACGCCTTAGCTGGGGATCAACGCAAAGTCTTTGCTGGAGCTTGCCCTAATGCAGCTACTCTCTTACCATGATTCTCATCTTACTATGATTCTCACCAGGGTGGTGCGGTCAACGATTCCCATCAGGGTGGTGGGGTGAACCTTGGATAACGCTTCTGCTGGTGGTAAACCCACCCCCGGCCCCTCCGAGGAGGGGAGCCGCAACGCGACGCCTTCCCCCAACGCGACGCTTTCCCGCCAGGCGACCCCCGCCCGCCATGTGGCGCCTTTCCGCGATGCGACGCCTACGGTTTATTTTTCCCTACAAGATTAGTTTTGCAAGGAGGGGCCGGGGGTGGTTTTTCTGCTGATTCACTGTATATTAAATTCAAATAAGTCTACGTAATCACTGCATCCGTATGCCTTTGTCCGTTACATCTTTCCCGGTACCCTTTCCCGGCCTCCGCCCGGTTCGTACGGGCGGCCCCCGGCTTGCCTTTCTCCTGCGGGTCGCCGGCCCGCTGCTGGGCATTGCAGCGATATCCGTGGTCCTGCTTGCCGGTCGTCCCCGCGCCGCCACCCTCCCCGGGACGGCGCGGGAAGGGAACGTCATTCGTTTTCGCAAGCAGGCCGTGGCCTGGGAGAGCTACGAGTCCGTGGGCGTGGCCGACGTGAACGGCGACGGGCGGCCGGACCTGCTGTCGGGCTGCTTCTGGTACGAGGGACCCGAGTTCCGCAAGCGGCACTACCTCGGGGAAGTGAAGCGGTACGGCGAGTACTGGGACGACTTTTCCACGATCTGCATGGACGTCAACGGCGACGGCCGGCCCGACTTCGTGACCGGCGGCTGGTGGGGCAACTCGGTCCGCTGGCGTGAAAACCCGGGCAACGACAAGGAATGGCCCGAGCACGTGATTGCCCAGACCGGCAGCGTGGAGTCTACCCGGGCCTGGGACGTGGACGGCGACGGCTTTGCCGAAATCGTGCCCAACACCCCCGGCAAGCCGCTGGCGTTTTACCGGCTGGAACGCGACGCGGCCCAAAAGCCGCTCGGCCGGTTTACGACCGTACCCGTGGCGCCCACGCAGGGCCACGGCCTGGGCTTCGGCGACGTGAACGGCGACGGCCGGGGCGATTTTATCCTGGGCAACGGCTGGCTGGAAGGTCCGCCCAAGCCGCTGACGGGCAAGTGGAACCCGCACCCGGAGTTTGACCTGGGTACGGCCAGCGTGCCCGTGCTGGTGGTGGACGTGAACGGCGACGGCCGCAATGACCTGATTGCCGGGCAGGGGCACGGCTACGGGTTGCACTGGTACGAACAGCGGTACAACCCAAAGGGCAAGCAGCGCACCTGGCTCAAACACGCCATTGACTCGACCGGCTCCCAGTTTCACACCATGGAATGGGTGGACCTGGACGGGGACCAGAAACCGGAACTGATTACCGGCAAACGCTACCGGGCCCACAACGACAACGACCCGGGCGCCTACGACCCGGTGGGCCTGTACTACTACCAGTGGAACGGACAGGCTTTCACCAAACACGTCATCTCCTACGGCCCGTACGGGGAGGGCAAAGGCACGGGCATCTTCATGGCCGTGGCCGACCTGCGGGGCAATGGCCGCAAAGACATCGTGGTGGCCGGCAAGGACGGGCTGTACGTCTTTTTCAACGAAGGCATTTGAGCTGCAACGAAAACCCGGCAGTTTCATCCTGCCGGGTTTCGCAACGTCAGGCTGCCACCGGGGTGAGTTTGGGGGCCGGCGGGAAATCCACGGGAACCTGCGTGAGGTTGTGCAGGTAATTGGTGATGATCTTGTCGCCGATGGCCACCATCACGTCCACCAGCGATTCCTTGGTATAGCCGGCGGCGTAGAAAGCAGCCAGGTGCGCCTCGGCAATGCGGCCCTTGTGCAGCGTGATCTCGCGGGTGAGCTTCACCAGGGCGTCCAGCCTGGCGTGGAAGCCCGCCGATCCCTGGCGGATTTCCAGGATTTGCTCGTCGGTCAGGCCGTTCATTTTGCCGAGGGCCGTGTGGGCGGCCAGGCAGTATTCGCATTCGTTCACCTGGCTGACAACCAGGTTGACGATTTCTTTTTCCTTTTTGCTCAACGACGTTTTGACGTTCTGGAGCTGGAGGTAGTTGTCCAGCGCATTGCCCGAGTAAGCCATGGCGGCGTACAGGTTGGGCACGAAGCCCAGGGCGCCGTTCAGGTTGTCGAAAAGGGCCTGGTTCTGGGGGGATACGTCCTCCCGGGTGGGTACTGCAAAAGAATTCATGGTTGTAAATGGTTTTTGGTAAATGAATGGTTGGTTTTGCAACGTAAAGACAATTTACAGTGCCCGTTTGTTTGAATTGCCGGCAATGCGCCATCCCTTTTTGCCCTTATTTGCCGTCCTGCCCCGTTCAACGTTCTCCCAACGTCTGAGCGCCTTTCGTGGAGTACGCGCCTGGTGGCCGTCGGAATCTTCCCGACGGGGCTGCTGGTGGCCGGGGTGCACTACCCGCGGAAAAAAGAAGCCGGACTGTCAAACAAGACGCTTTCGCGGCCGTTCTACCTGGGTATCGGGCTGAGCCTGGTCAGCGCGGCAGCCATCCCTTTCCGGGTTGCCACGGCCCCGTTGCAGATCGTTCACTTCTTCCCGCAACCCATCATGTTCACCGGGCGCCGGCGCATTTCCCCAACGTTTACCCGCTGGCTGCTGGGGCCGGTCCTGCTGTGGGGCGCATTGGCCCTGCTCTCGCGTTGCGTGCAGCTCCGCATGCCGGACAAAAAGGTGAAGGCGTACTTTGCCGGCAGTCCTGGGCCGGTTTTTACTTTTACGGAAGGCAGCGCCCAATCCATCCACTACGCCTCCCTGGGGGCCAACACCCTGCCCATGGTGGTGTTCGTGCACGGCTCGCCGGGCTCCTGGGACGCCTTCATCGGCTTCTTCAAGGATTCCCTGCTGCTGGGCAAAGTCCGCCTGGTTTCGGTGGACCGGCCCGGCTTCGGCAAGTCGAACCCGGGCAAGCCGCAGCGTTCCCTGAAAGCCCAGGCGGCCGCCCTGGTTCCGATCCTGGCAACCAGCCGGTCGGCGACGCGGCCCATCCTGGTGGGCCATTCGCTGGGCGGCCCCCTGATTGCC
>CADCTQ010000241.1 GCA_902805615.1 uncultured Cytophagales bacterium | reverse complement strand
CAGCTGCACCGCACTTCCAAAGGCGAATACCTAATTCGTAACGTAGATGGTAACAGGGCTATCGAACCACAGGAAATGGCAACTGTGATGAGTGAAAAAGGCTTGATTGTTTATGACCAGAAGACTTGGGACCTACAACTGGCTCCCGGGCAGAAAGATAAACAAGGAGTCCCTGTGCCTGGCTGGCAGGATGTAGAGAAAAGCCGGAAACTTTATACCCTTATTCAAGCTAAAAAGCCGAGCAGCCCATATCTCAAATCAAGTGCGCTGGAGTTTAATGAAACGCTTGGTTTAATCCGGGAAGAGAATAACCAGTACCTGCCTACGACCACTGGCTTGCTGTTCATCGGGAATGCCAAAGCACTCCGGCAATTGCCTTACAATCAAATTAAATACATCCGCTATAGGGAAGACGGCACTTATACGCCTTATGAATACAGTGGCGACCTGATTTCAATAGCCGATGCTTGTTTTAATCAGCTTAAATCCGAAATCAATTTTAAAGAATTTACCTTCGGTCTATTCCGTGAATATGTGGAAGACTACCCTGAAATTGCCATCAGAGAATTGCTTATAAATGCATTAGCGCACCGGGACTATTCCCGTCAGCAAATTATTGAAATTCGTAAGTTCCCTACTTACCTTGAAATTGAAAGTCCAGGCCCGTTTCCAGCGGGTATTACCCCCGAGAACTACCTTCGAAAATCAAACCCCCGCAACCCCAATATAATAGATGTGTTGCGCGAAATCAATTATGCAGAAAAAGCAGGTAGCGGTTTCGATAAGATATTTGTGGCATTACTCACAAAGGGAAAGGAATTACCTAAGCCATTAGAAACGGATTATAGTATCGTTTTTAGACTACAAGCTGAAACGTATAATGAGAAGTTGATCGAACTTAGTGTGCACTACCGCAACTTGCGTAAGCGGGAGATAAGCGGGAGATTGATCTGGAAAGTATCCTGGTGCTGAATGCTATCTACACCGGCAAACACCGTACACTTAAGGAACTAGAAGAAACACCTTACATCAATCGCTATCAATTGAAGCGTATACTTGATGACTTACTTGAAATAGAGTTCATTGAGACAACCGGAAAAACATCTGGAATCAAATATCTTATCCATAAATCTAAACTCATAGATTCAACCGATGAACGGCAATATCTGTCCCAGAAAAAGCAGGAACGGTTCCGTCAGCAGGAAACCCTCATGCGGTATCTTGATGAGTTTGAGGAAATAGACAATCAAAAAGCTCGTGAAATTCTCAATTTGCCTGATACACAGACCTCATATGTGTCCCGATTACTAGCTGAAATGCTGGACAAACAACTTATCGAAGTAGCTCGTGAAACAAAGCATAACCAGCGTGTTTACCAACGCGTGAAGGTCTGATCTTCTTTGCAGCTTTTCCTGCTCTACGTCGAAAGAGAGTGAAATCTGCAAAGAACAAGTGTTTGATTATCAATATATTGTATTGTTCTTGTTTGCAACAAGTCCATCTGTGCATACAATTTTTGCAAACAAAATTGCGGTTGAAAACGTAACCGTCACTGCTCTTCCTTTAGTACCTGCACGGCACTATAGCCCGTCAATAAGGCGTTCCCAGAGGTGTATCTCCTGTGAAAGACTATCCGGCTCCTTCTTGTACTTCAGCAAGATTCACCAACAATCACCCATTTCAACTCCTTTTTCAGTATAATACAGCAAGAATTTTCTTAAATGAAGCCAACAAAAAACCCGGCCCTTGCAAGAGGGGCCGGGTTTTTCATTCTTACGAAAGTCAATCTACTGCTTTACGAACTTCAGCACTTTGCGGCCGTGCTCCGTGTCAATGTTGAGCAGGTACAAGCCTCCCGGCAACGTGCCCACGGCGATCTGCAACTGGTCGGCACCGCTTACTTTGTGCGCATTCAGCAGGCGGGCATTGCCGGACGGGTCGGTAACCGTCGTTCCCGCTACGGCGTCGGCGGAGAAGGGCAGCGTAACGGTCAGCCGGTCGGCCACGGGGTTGGGGAACAGGGTGGCTTTCCAGGTTTCGGTGCCGGCGGCTTCCTCTTCGGCAGCCGTCCGGGCGGCTACGGCAACCGGCACTACCTCAATGGCCGACACGAAGGGAACGTCCGTGGCACCCTTGGCAAAATACAGGTTGAGAATGCCATCAGTCACGGTGACCCGTACGGTTTCTCTGACCGCCCGCATGGCTCCACCGGCCTTGGCAAACACGTCGTACTCGGAGAGCCGCTTGACGTTCTCCACGTACACGTTGAACTTGCGCGAACCCACCCCGCCAACTGCCCGGCTGCCCCAGTACGTCTCGGCAAAGTGCAGCACCACGTCGAACGTGCCGTTGCCCGAAGGCAGGCCGTACGAGAAGGCCGCACCCACCCGGGCGTTGCGGTACAGGCCATCATCCGTCGTGTTGGCAATTTCCCCGCTGGTAAGGCTCGACACGCTGCCAGAGGCGTAGTAGCTGTCGGCCGAGAACCGCTTGCCGGTGCCGGAAGTAAATGCACCCCCTCCCGTGTTGATCGTCAGGGCACTGCCGGCCGGCAGCACTTCAATGGCTTTGATGGCCGGGTTGTCGGCCGCCCCCTTGAGGAAGGCCACGTTCAAAGTACCGTCGCTTACCGTGACCCGGAAGGTTTCCTGGGCGACCCGCAGCGCGCCACCAGCCCGGGCAAATACGTCGTAATCGGTGAGCTTGCGTGCCCCTTCCAGGTTCACGTGGAACTTGCGGGAGCCAATGCCGCCCGGTGCGGTGTTGCCCCAGTAGGTTTCGGCAAAGTGCAACACCACGTCGTAGGAGCCGTTGCCGGTCGGGAAGTTGTACGAGAAGGAAGACCCGTGCCGGCCCGTCTGGTAGAGGTAATCGTCGGCCGTGCCGCCAATGCCCAGGGCAGTCACCGTGGATACTGAACCGCCCGAGAAGTAGGCATCCGCCGCGAAGCCCCGCGCATCAATCGTGGAGAAGGCATTGCCCCCGGCATTGACGCGGAACGCCGTTGCCGCCGTAGCCGACGGGTTCACCGTTACCGTGATCTGCTTCTCGGCGGAAGCGGCCGGGTAGCCGTTGTCGGTGATCTTGACCCGGAAGGTGTACGTACCGGGCTGCGCCGGGGTCCAACGGAAGGCGCCGGTGGCCGTGTTCGTGTAGTTTACAAAATCCCGGCTGGTCACGATGGTCGCGCCGGCCGGTACGCTGCCCGCCAGGCTGAAAGTCAGGTTCTGGTAGGGGTAATCATTGTCAATGGCTTTGGCCGTAAACGTCAGCGTTTGCCCGGCCGTAACGGTTTTGTTGCCAATGGCGGCCATCACCGGCGGGTTGTTGAGCGGGCTGGCGGTAACGGGTACTACTTCAATGGCCGACACCTTGGGCTGGCTGGCCGTGCCGGGCAGGAAGTTGACGTTGAGGATTCCGTCGGTAACCTCCAGCTCGAACTGCTTGACGTCGGCCCGGAGGGCGCCGCCCGTGGTGGCGAAGATGTCGTATTCGGTCAACCGGCGGGTGCCTTCCACGTCCACGTTGAACTTGCGCGACCCGGCGCCCCCGGCTCTCCCGTTGCCCCAGTAGATCTCGGCAAAATGAAGGTTCACGTAGTACTTGCCGGGTTTGACGGGAATGCTGTACGAGAACGTTCCCCAACGCTCGGTGTGGTAGAGGGTGTCCAGGTGCGTATCGGCAATATCGGGGCTGGTGGTCAGTTTGGAAACCGAGCCCCCGGTCACGTACCGGTCGGCGCTGAATGTGCGGTACGCACCGGATTCAACGTACTCGGGGCCGCCGGCGTTGAGGCGCAGCACGGGGCTGGGCGTGGCAGCCGGGTCATACTTCCACAGTTCCCGGCCGTTTTCCCCGTCATCGGCGCTGAAATACAACACGCCGTTCATGGTGGTCAGGAACATCGGGTACGAACTGGCGTCCCAGTCCACGGAAGTTTTCCGGATGTCTTCCACCACGATGGTGCCGGCGTCGGTACCGTCGCTGCGCCAGAGTTCGGTGCCCATGTCTGAGTAGGGGCCTTCCCCGCCGCCGTTGCCGTCGAACTCGGGGAAAACCAGGTACCCGCCCAGGCTGGTGAAGTAGCTGAAGTCGGGGGCGGTGCCGAAGCCCATGTCCCGCACCACGTACGCCGTGCTGCCGTTGATCTTGTAGAGGGCTTTGTTGGACGTGCCGATGGAATGGGCAAAAAACACCGTGCCGTTCACGTCAACGAGTTCACTCGTAGTAGGGGTGCTGATGGAACCCAGTTCCTTGATGATTTTGGTGCCGGCGGTGGTGCCGTCGCTGATCCAGACGACATTCGTGTAGAGGTCGGCCCCGGTGTAGAAATACAACGCGTTGTTGGAGACCACCAGTTTGCTTGATCCCCCGGAGAAAGAACCGTCGTAAGGCGTGGGCAGCGTGCTGACCTGGACCGTGCCGGCCGGGGTGCCGTCCGTCTTCCACAGGCCATTGCCCAGGAAGTACACCAGCCCCTTGTACGCGGCGAACGAATACGGGTAGGCGCTGCTGCTGAGCTGGATGGTGCCGGCGGCCGTGCCGTTGCTGCGGTACACGCCCCCGTTCCAGGTGGTAAAATACAAGGCCCCGTTGGCGCTGAACAGGTTGCGGGGAGAGGCACCGGCCGGGCCGCCGTATTCATCCAGGCCCGGGATGAGGTCTTTGACCAACACCGTACCGGCGGCCGTGCCGTCACTCTTCCAGAGTTCTTCGCCCGTCACCCCGTCGCTGGCCGTGAAGTAGAGCACGCCGTTCACGTTGCAGAACGCACTGGGGTCCCCCAGGTTGGCGAAGCTTTTCAGCGGTACCGTGCCGGCCGCTGTCCCGTTGCTTTTCCAGAGGGCCGACCCGGTCACGAAAAACAGCGTTCCGTTTACGTCCGTCAGCCTGGCCGGGAACGAAGGTTCGGCCCCGGGTACAATGTCCTTCACCAGGGTAGTGCCGGCTTCCGTGCCGTTGCTTTTCCAGAGTTCAATGCCTTGCGTGCCGTTGTCGGCCGCGAAGTAAAGCGTTCCGTTCACATTGACCAGGCTGTAGGGGTTGGCGCTGGCCGTACCGGGATTGATGTGTTTGACCATCCGGGTTTGTGCCAGCAGGGCGGTGCCCGTCAGCAGCCACAACAAAATGGGGAAAAAAGGGTGCTTCGACACTTTTCTACGTGAGTAGGCGTGTAACATAGGGTAATGGATAAGAGGTAATGAATAAGCGTGGAGAGATTGCAGAAGTCATGGCCGGTGGGCCCATTTGCCCTCAATGGCCGGGCCGGCGGCGTGCAGCGTACGGGTATTGCGCGGGAATCGGTAAGGACGGTTTTTGGGCAGGGATTGAATGCAGAGGATTGGCCTGAAAATTAACTTGGGCGGAGTAAGGTGGTCAGGAGAAAAATAACGCGGAGTACGTATATCCTATGTACAAGAATAAACATATATTGACATACTTGCAATACTTTCTCCGCGCGGGTAACGGAAAAATAATTATTTGAATGAACCCGCGCTTCCTTGAAGTACAGTCAGTTAAGGCCCGCGCCGATGGATGGCAATGCACCGGGGCACCGGATGCCGGCGCCGGGAAGGCCGTAAGGTAACGGACCCTTTTCAATCGGCCGCGGGTGTAAGCAACGGACGGTTTTTGGACCCGGCCCCCGCACCCCCGGGTGTTGCGCCCAACGGGCCGGGTGCACCCAAAAAAATTCCTGCCGGGCTGCTAACCGCGCCCCGATCATAAGCGTTTGTAACTGGACATTCACCCCCAACTCCCCTTGTATGCGCCGGATTCTGTTCATCGCGTTGCTGGCCCTTTCCGGCCTGGCCGCCCGGGCCTCGTACCTCCTGATCCCTATGGACGACACCCAGACCAACCACCTGAAAGCGTACGGCGTGGCGTACTGGGTGTTGCAGCAGCAGACGGAGGTAGACTGGCTGCTCAACTACCAGGGCGGCAGCTTTATGTTTCCGTACAGCCGGAAGTTTGAGAGCGAACTGAACGTCCGGGGCGTGAGCTACCAGGTGATTTCCGACGCCCAGCAGGTGCAGATTGAGGGCCAGGTGAGCCAGCCCGACGTGAACATGGACGTGATGCGCCTCGACAAGCCCCCGAAAATTGCCGTGTACTCGCCCAAATCGAAGCAGCCCTGGGACGACGCCGTGACGATGGTGCTGGTGTACGCCGAAATTCCCTACGAAACCGTGTACGACGGCGAGGTGCTCGACGGCAAGCTGCCCACCTACGACTGGTTGCACCTGCACCACGAGGATTTTACCGGGCAGCACGGCAAATTTTACCGCACCCACGGCAACACGCCCTGGTACCGCGCCATTCAGAAGGAAGACGAAGGTACGGCGGCAAAATACGGCTTCGGCAAGGTGTCGCAGATGAAGCTGTCGGTGGTGAAGAAGGTGCGCGACTTCTGCGCCGGTGGCGGCTTCTTGTTTGCCATGTGTTCGGCCGCCGATACCTACGACATTGCCCTGTCGGCCGACGGGGTGGACATCTGCGAGTCGGTGTACGACGGCGACCCCTCCGACCCCAACGCGCAGAAAAAGCTTGATTTCAACAACACGTTTGCTTTTCAGAACTTTACGCTGAACCGCGACCCGTTCGACCTGGAGTCTTCCGACATCGACAACCAACCCTACGAGCGGGGCCTGAGCGAAGGCAACGACTTCTTTTCGCTGTTCCAGTTCTCGGCCAAGTGGGACCCCATTCCCACCATGCTCACCCAGAACCACCAGACGGTAGTGAAGGGCTTTTTAGGTCAGACCACCGGCTTTAAGAAAAATTTATTGAAGCCCGACGTGGTGGTGATGGGCGAAACGCGGTCCATCAACGAGGTGAAGTACATCCACGGCACGATGGGCAAGGGCACCTGGACTTTCTACGGCGGCCACGACCCGGAGGACTACCAGCACCTGGTCAACGAGGAAGCCACCGACCTGACGCTGCACCCCAACTCGGCCGGTTACCGCCTTATTCTCAACAACATTCTCTTTCCCGCCGCCCGCAAGAAAAAGCAAAAGACGTAGCCGGTTGAAAAATCTGGATTTTTTCCGTTCCGTGAAAACAATTGCCCGGTGGGTGGGTTATGTATGTCGAGTTAATTACCAACCAATCTTAACGAACTGGGGCAACTGCTCCACCCGACGCCGGTCCCCGTGACCGGCGTTCGCGTTTAAGGGGTTTCAAGCAAAGGAACTGAACCGCAAGGATCGCAATGGAGACGCAAAGGGCGCAAAGAAATACGCGTTCTCCCCCGTTTGTGCCGCTATCCTGTTAATCCTGATCCTCCTGGCGATCTTTGCGTCTCCATTGCGATCCTTGCGGTTCAGTTCTGGCTATTGTCTCCCAAGGGTCCTCCTCCAGAATCCGGAAAAATTGCCCTATCTTCTGGTATGGGAAATGGTACTCAAAATAGAAACCGGTATACCACCGACGAGTACATGGAAGGGGAAAGGACCGCTGAGTACCGGTCCGAGTACTACTTTGGGGAAGTATTTGCCATGGCCGGCGCCACGCAAATCCACAACCTGCTTACCGGGAACGTGTTTGCCTTTCTGCGGGCATTGGCCCGTACCACCAGATGCCGGGCCTTTTCCTCCGACATGCAGTTGGAAGTAATCCCGGGGAAATTCTACGCCTACCCGGACGTAATCTACACGTGCGACCCCTCCGACCACGAAGAGCGGCTTACCCTCAAGCGACCCGTTTTGCTGGTAGAAGTATTGTCCGACAGCACCGAATCGTTTGACCTGGGCCGGAAACTGGACGAGTACCTCAAAATTCCGTCCTTGCTGTACTACCTGATCGTGCAGCAGAAAGCCCACCACGTGCGGGTGTACGAACGCAAGGACGGCGAATGGAAGTACGGCGTCGTGGAGGGCCCCGACGGGCTGGTACAGTTGCCGCAGTTGGGCACGGCCATCCCCATGACTGCCATTTACGAAGACGTCCCCGTCGAACCCCTGCCGTTCCGGAATTAGCGTTCCCTATTCGTCGTACCCGCCGTAGGTGCCGGGCGGGCCGAAGCAGAACCCCGTTTCGAGCACTTCCGGTACGCTTCCCGCGGATGGATCGTATTGGCAAAGCTGCACGTACACCCCCGGCTGCGGGGCGTTGCGTACCATGCCGTGGAAGTGACCCAGCGCCGCCTGCAAATCCCCGAACGGCGTTTCCCCCAAGACTTCCCCATCCGGACGGCTTACGCGGACGGAATACGTAAAGTGGCCTTGCTGAGGGGCAGCGGGCATGGTTGCAAAGGGATTAGCGTAAAAAAAGCAGGAAAAGGAGGCGGTGCAGGCTAAACCAGCAGGCTGCCGGCCGGGTACGTTGGCGCACCCAGGCAGTAGATGCGCAGTACACTATACTTACTGGCAAACGGACGGTAATGTTCGCCACGACGCGGTATTTTTAGAAGATTATGTATAAAAGCGAAAAGGTGCCCCGGCCGGGTCCGGGGGGAGGTTGCCGCAAAAGGTGGCCTCATTTTCTTATCTTGCGAGGAAAAGAATCCTCCACCCAGACCGCTTCGCCGCAACAGACGATCCATGAGACGCATCAACCTGACTACCCGCATTTTCCTGGGGCTGCTGCTCGGGGTAATTATCGGCCACTTATTCCCGGGTACCATTTTCACCATCGGCAGTTTTTCGCTCAAAACCACCGACTTCCAAATCCTCAGCGACATTTTCCTGCGGCTCATCAAAATGATCATTGCCCCGCTGGTGTTTGCGGTGCTGGTGGTAGGCATTGCCAAAGTGGGCGACTTCAACGCCGTCGGACGGATCGGGGCCAAAACCATCGGCTACTTCACGTTTGCCACGCTGCTGGCGCTCACGCTGGGGCTGGTGCTGGTCAATATATTCAAACCCGGTGAGGTCATGAACATTCCCCTGCCGCCGGCCGGCGCCGATTCGGGCGTTTCGGCCAAGGCGCAGGACCTGAAAAGCTTCATCTCGCACATCTTCCCGGCCAGCGTGATAGACGCCATGGCCAAAAACGAGATTCTGCCCATCGTGGTGTTCTCGCTGTTTTTCGGCATCGGCACGGCGGCCATCGGCGAACAGGGCAAAGTGGTGATAAAAGCCATGGACGCGGTGGCCCACGTGATGTTCAAGGTGACCAACTTCGTGATGAACTTCGCCCCGTACGGCGTGTTCGGCGCCATGGCGGCCGTGGTCAGCCAACAGGGCATCGGCATCCTGGGCGGCTACGTCTACCTGATCGCCTGTTTTTACGGCGGCCTCATCTTCTTCATCGGGGTGGTGTTGTCGTCCATTTGCCTGGCCGTGGGCATTCCCTTCGGCCGGCTGTTCTCGTACATCAAGCAGCCGTTCATCTTGGCCTTCAGCACGGCCAGTTCCGAGGCCGCCTTTCCCCGCACGGTGGAGGCCCTGGAAAGTTTCGGGTGCAGCAACCGCATCGTGAGCTTCGTGCTGCCGCTGGGATACTCCTTCAACCTCGACGGCTCCATCATGTACATGACCTTCGCCACGGTGTTCATCGCCCAGGCTTACGGCATACCGCTGACGCTGGGGCAGGAAATCACGATGATGCTCATGCTGCTGGTCACCAGCAAGGGCGTGGCCGGTATACCGCGGGCGTCGCTGGTGGTGATTGCCGGCACGTTGAGTACATTCAACATTCCGCAGGAAGGGCTGCTGCTGCTGCTGGGCATCGACCAGATCCTGGACATGGGCCGCTCGGCCACCAACGTAGTAGGCAACGCCGTGGCAACCTGCGTAGTGTCCAAGTGGGAAGGCGAATTCAACCTGGCACCCGAATCCGCGGCGGAAGCCTCGGTAAGCAATCCCCAAAAGGTGGAATTGTAGATGGGAGACAAGAGACACGTACGTAGTATCTGCCATTAGGCCAAACAGCAAGAAAGGCAACTCATCGGTTGCCTTTCTTGCTGTTAATATGCTATGGAATTCTCAGAAGTGGTCAGTGAGACACTGACGACGGCACATAGTGTACATCCCCGGATACCCGATACCCGGTACTCAATACCTTAATTCCCCCTCCCCCACCTACGCTTTCACCAGAATCTCTTCCAGCGATTCCTGGCTGGCCCTGATGATGGTTTCTACGTGCCTTTCGGTGAGGGCCGTGGAGAGGAACAGGCTTTCGTACTGCGAGGGGGCCAGGTACACGCCCCGCTTGAGCATCGCCTGGAAGTACCGGCCGAACAACCCCGTATCGGACGTTTTGGCCGTGGCAAAGTCGTACACGGGCTGCTCGGTGAAGAACAAGCTGAACATCGAACCGATGTGGTTGATGGTGTAGTTGAGGCCGAGCTTTTGCAGGCTCTCCCGGTAGCCGTTCACCAGGGCGTCGCCCGTCCTTTCCAGCTTCTGGTACACTTCGGGATGGGCATCCAGGTGGCGCAGCATCGCCAGGCCGGCGGCCATCGCAACGGGGTTGCCCGACAAAGTACCCGCCTGGTACACCGGACCCACCGGTGAAATGAAGTCCATGATTTCCCGCTTGCCGCCGTACGCCCCTACCGGCATCCCGCCGCCGATGATTTTACCGAGTGTGGTCAGGTCGGGCGTAACGCCGAGCCGCTCCTGGGCGCCGCCCTTCGCGAGGCGGAAGCCGGTCATCACTTCGTCGAAGATCAGCACGATGCCGTGCCGGGTACACACCTCGCGGAGCCCTTCCAGGAAGCCTTTGACCGGGAGCACCAGGCCCATGTTGCCGGCCACCGGCTCCACGATGATGGCGGCAATGTTGCCGGGGTTGGCGTCCACCAGCGTTTTTACCGCGGCCAGGTCGTTGAACGGTGCCGTAAGGGTGTCGCGGGCCACGCCGACGGTTACGCCCGGGCTGTCGGGAACGCCCATCGTGATGGCGCCGCTGCCGGCCGCAATCAGGAACGAGTCGCCGTGGCCGTGGTAGCAGCCTTCAAACTTGATGATCTTTTCGCGGCCGGTGAAGCCCCGGGCCAGGCGGATCGCCGACATGGTGGCTTCCGTGCCGGAGCTGACCATGCGCACTTTTTCGACCGACGGCACCATGCCCGCAATCAATTCGGCCATTTCTACTTCGCGCCGCGTGGGGGCTCCGAAGGAAAAGGAATCGGGCAATGCTTCGCGGACGGCCTGTTCGATTTCCTCGTGGGCGTGGCCCAGCACCATCGGCCCCCAGGAGTTGATGAGTTCCAGGTAGGCGTTGCCGTCTTCGTCGTAGAGGTAAGCGCCTTTAGCCGATTTGATGAACAGCGGTTTGCCGCCCACGGCCCGGAAGGCCCGTACGGGGGAGTTGACGCCGCCCGGAATGAATTGCTTGGCCCGGTCGAAAAGTTGCTGGCTGTTGGTGGTATGCATAGGATGCTTTGTAAGATGGATTGGCTGAGAAAGGGTTCTACCTGGTAACAAATCTATCCCCCAAAAGGCTCCCTACCTCCTTATTTCATCTCAATCGGGTTTGCCAGCACCAGGTCGGCGTTCTGGAATTTGATGAGGGGCACGTACTGGTTGTCGTTGGAGCCGTTGTAGTGGAAGCCGGGCATCAGGATGCCGGGCTCGGCCGGTTTGCCTTGCAGCCCCGCGTGGAAGTTGGTGCCGTATTCACCCAAAGCCCGGCCGAAGCGCATCATCAGTTCGTAGCCCTGGTAGGCGTAGATGGACGGGATGAGGTTGCGCTTAGCCACGTACGCCTGCTTGAAGGCGATCACCTCGGGCTTGCGGTAGTCCACGAACTCGGGGAAGATGAAGTGCACGTTGTGCCGTTCGTACTGGTCGTAGTTGATCATGTGGTAGTCCAGCCAGTTCGACATCGTAATTACGGGCATGGCCTCGAAGTTCTTCTCCATCACGCTCATGAAGTTGATGGCTACGTTCTGCTGCGTGGAGGGGATGAAAATGTGGCCGAGCTTGGTTTCGTCGTAGCCGGTCAGGGCCGCTTCCATCTGCCCCACGGTGGGCTGGGCCATTTTTTTAAAGGCCAGCACCTTGCCGCCGCCCTCGGTGAAGAACTTGCGGTAGTGGTGGGCCAGCGTGGAGTCCCGCGCCGAGGCGCCCCAGAGGATCACGGCCGTTTTCACGGGGAAGGTTTGGAGGGCGTAATTGGCCGCGTACCGGGCCTGGCTCTCCACGGAAGGCTGGAAGAGGTACGCCACCGGGTTGTTCTGCAAAATTTGCCCGTTGTTGGTAATGGGGTTTACCTGCCCGATGCGGCGCTGACCCGCAAAGGCCAGGGCGGCTTTGATGGTCGAGCCGTAGAGCGGGCCCACCAGCAGGTCGGAGGCGGCAAAGTCGGGCTGGTTAATGAGCTTGAGCATCGGGTCGGCGTCGTTGCCGATGTCGTAGGCCAGCAGGTTGACCTTCACGCCCTCCTCGGCCAGCTTCTGCTGCGCCAGCTGGATGCCGTTGAACATGTCCACGGCCAACTGGTTGTTGCGGGCCGACTTGTCGGATACCAGTTGGTTGTAGTTGAACGGCAGCAGCAGGGCCACGTTGTAGGCGTCCTTCTTCTCGGTCTGCGCGGATTCGGTGATCTGCTCGGCGCGGTTGAGCTTGAACTTTTCGTCCAGTTGCCTGGCCAGTTCCAGGTCTTCGGGGTCGGTGCTCAACGTAAGCTTGTCCACCAGCACGGTAGCCAGCACCTGGTCGTCGGGGTACCGCTTCTGCAATTCCTTCAGGGCCTTGGCCGTGGTGGCCTGGGCGTAGTGCCGCTTCAGGTTCTCGCCGTCTTCCTTCACGGGCTTGCTGCGCACCTTTTCGAGGTAGGCAAACGCGCCGGGGTAGTCTTTTTTCTCGAACGCGACGTTGGCCAGCAGGTAGTGGGCATTGTCGGCGTCGGGCCAGTCGGGAAACTTCTGGAGCAGTTGCTGCAACGCCAGCCGGGCCTCGTCGGGCTTGTTGGTTTTCAGCGAACTGAGGGCGAAGAAGTAGTGGGCGTAAGCGGCGTAGCGGTTGCCCTCGGCCTCCTGCATCAGCGGCCGGAACAATTCCTTCGCCAGCTCGTACTTGCCTCCTTTCAGCAACTCCTTGCCGGACTCGTACTTGCGCTGGTAGTCAGCCTCCTGCGCCAGGGCGGCGCCCAGGGTGAACAGCACAAAAAATATCGAAAGAAATCTTTTCATCGGGTAAACGGACTTATGCGCCATTGACGTAGCTGATTGCGTAATTATCAAACGCAAAAATAGGGTACTACCGTTTTAAAGCGTCCAATTTACCGGTTTTCTGCCGTACTATTTTCGGTACTTTCTGTCACGCAGCAAAAACCCCCGCGGCGGTTCCCGGGTGGGGCGGCAGCGGGGGTTCGGGCAACGGGACCGGCAGGGTTACTTCTTGTTGCGGGTGGGCGGCGTGGGCCGGGCGGGCGGCGGCGTGCCCGGGCGGCCGTTGTTGGCTTTCTTGGCTTCTTCGGCCTGCCGCAGGGCGTCTTCGAGCCGCTGCTGGAACTTCGATTTTTTCTTGTCCTTGTTCTTGACCTTATTTTCTTCCAGCGTTTTGCGGATTTTGTTGTCATCCACGAACCGGCGGATGGTGAGCTGCTGCCCGATGGTGACCACGTTGGACACGAAGTAGTAGAAGCTCAGGCCGGCCGGCAGGGAGTTGAGGATGAACATGAACATCACCGGCATGATGTACTGCAACGTTTTGGTCGGCCCCTCGATGGTGGTGAGCTGGTTGTTGTAGTACGCGTAGGCGATGGACGAAATGGTCATCAGAATCGTGAATAAACTTACGTGCGACCCGTAGAACGGAATTACGAAAGGCAGCGTGGCAACGCTGTCGTAGGTCGAAAGGTCGTTGGCCCACAGGAATCCCTGCTGGCGAAACTCGATCAGGTTCGGGAACAGGCTGAACAGGGCCAGCAGGATGGGCATCTGGAGCAACACCGGGATGCAGCCGCTCAGCGGGTTTACGCCCACCTGGCCGTACAGCTTCATCTGCTCCTGCTGCTGCTTCTGCATGTCGTCGGGGAACTGCGCCTTCATCTCGTCAATCTCCGGCTTCATGGCCCGCATCTTCGCCATGGCGATGTAGGAGCGGTACACCAGCGGCAGCAGCAGCGTCTTGATGAGCAGCACCAGCACGATGATGAGTACGCCGTAGTTGGTAATGAACCGTTCCAGGAAGTGGAACAGCGGCACGATGATGAAACGGTTCACCAGGTTGACCACGGGCCAGCCCAGGTACACGTTCTTGCCGAAGCTGTCGGCAACGTTTTTCACCGTCTGGTAATCGTTGGGGCCGAAGTAGAATTCGTAGTTGCCCTTGCCGCTCTTCAGGTCGGCGATGGGCAGGGTCAGGGTGGCCTCCAGCGTTTTGATGGTGCTGCTGTCGGCCGGGTTCACGCTGGACCGCAGCACGGCACTCGAAATCTGGGTATTGCGGGCAATCAGCGACGAAAGGAAAAACTTCTGCTTGAGGGAAACCCACTGGATGGGTTCCCCTACCTGCTTCTCTTCGGGGTCTTTGGAGGCTTCGCTCAGGTAGTCGAATTCTTCGCCGGCCGTGTAGTAGTTCACCGTGGAAGTAATGCGGCTGCTTTCGATGTCGAGTTCCAGCCGCTTCAGGCGGGCCGTCCAGTCGAAGCGCACCGGGTTGTTGCGCACCAGGTTGTCGAGGCCGACCAGCCGGAGGTCGTAGCCCACCTGGAAGCCGCTGCCCTTGAGTGAGTACACTTGCTCCACGTACTGCGTCGGCGACACGTTGAGGCGGAATACCACACTCGAAGAATCGCCTTCCCGCACCACCTGCGGCGAAGGGCTGCTCGTGGTAAAGAAAAGGCGCATCAGGTCCAGTTCACCGGCATTGGTGGGCAGGCGCAGCGACATGGTGCTGCTCTGCGGGTCGATGAGTACGAGGGGCTGGCCGTTGTAGGTCTTGTAGTTTTTCAGCAACACTTCCTTCACTGCGCCACCCTGCGTGTTGAGTGTCAGCCGGATGTCCTTGTTTTCGAGTACAACGTCGCGGGTTTCGCCTGTGGCGGCTCCCGCAAAGTCGCCGTACTGCCGGCGGAACTGTTCGCGCACCAGGGAGTCGTTGGGGTTGGGGGCATCGGGCGCAACGGCCGTAACAGTTCCTTTCTTGGTCGTATCCGCCAGCTGCGCCGCCGTATCCTTCATGGCCTGTTTCGGCTGCGGGTTGGGTGCAAAAAATTGCAGGTACACAAACAGCAGCAGAAAAATCAGGGTAATGCCTATCAGTTGATTCCTATCCATCAAATCGAAATGTTAAAAGCGTAATGTTGAATGCTAAATGAACTGTCTGCGCTGAAGTCCATTTAGCATTCAACATTTAAAATTCAAAACTACTTCGCTACCAGGCGTTTGTTCGACACGTGCTCCATGGCCGCCCTTACGAAACGCACGAACAAAGGGTGCGGGTTCATCACGGTACTCTTTAATTCGGG
>CADCTQ010000240.1 GCA_902805615.1 uncultured Cytophagales bacterium | reverse complement strand
CTCAAGTACGCCGGGGGCGGCACGGTCACCCTCGAAGTGGTAAGCGCGAACCGGACCACCGGCGTGCGGCTCACGTTCGAAGACAAAGGCCCGGGCATTCCCGACATCGGGCTGGCCATGCAGGACGGCTATTCCACGGCCAAGAGCCTGGGGCTGGGCCTGCCGGGCGCCAAAAGGCTGGTCAATGAATTTGACATCAAAAGTACCGTAGGCGAAGGAACCACCGTTACCATAACCCGTTGGAAAAATGCCGTTTAGTGCCCATCAGCGTTTTGCCCTCACGGACCGCAGCTTTGCCTATACCCTCAAAAAGGATGTGCACAAGCTGGCCGAATCCCTCGGCTTCGCCCCGGCCCAGTCGGGCCGGATTGACATCATCGTTTCCGAACTGATCTCCAACCTGCTCAAGCACACGCCCCAGGGCGGCGAGTTGCTGGCCAAAGCCGTGTTCGGCGACGACGGCCAGGCCGCCGGGCTCGAACTGCTGTGCCTCGACACCGGCCCGGGCATGCGCGATCCGCAGCGGATGCTGGAAGACGGCGTGTCCACGGCCGGCTCCAAGGGCGAAGGGCTCGGGGCCGTCAGGCGGCTCTCCGACGACTTTGACCTGTTTTCGCAGCCGGGCAGCGGCACGGCCATTCTCTCCCGCCTGTTTCTCCCCGAATCGTCCGGCACCCGGCCCGCCCCCCACACCCTCGACGTCCGGGCCGTGATGGTGCCCAAGCCCGGCGAAACGTTCTGCGGCGACAACTGGTCGGTGGTGAGCCAGGGGGGCCGGTACGCCATTGCCGCCATTGACGGCCTGGGGCACGGCGAGGAGGCGGCCCTGGCTTCCGGGGAAGCCACCCGGGTATTCGCCGGGATTGCGCACCAGCCGCCCTGCCAGGCGCTGGTGGGCATTCACGAGGCGATCCGCAAGACCCGGGGGGCCGTGGGGGCCGTGACGGTGGTTGACCTGGAAGGCCGGCAGGTTTCCTTCTGCGGCATCGGCAACATCATGGGCAAGGTCCACGCGGCGGATGCAGTGAAGAGCCTCATTTCCTACAACGGGATGCTGGGCAACAACCGGCCGGCGGTCCTCAACGACCACCCCAACGCCTGGGACCCGTCGGGCCTGCTGGTGCTGCACTCCGACGGCATCAAGGCGCGGTGGGACCTGGGCAAGTACCCCGGTTTGAAAAACCACGACCCCAGCGTAATCGCCGGGGTGCTGTACAAAGATTTTACCCGCAAAACCGACGACGTACTGGTGATCGCGGCGAAGAATAAAAAATGAGACGTTAGATGTGAGACATGAGATTTGAGACAGGGGCCCGGCAGTTCCTTGTCGCCCGTCTTACTTCTCACATCTCACATCTCACATCTAATGTCTCTTTTATGAGCAAGTACCTTTTTCAGAACGTTGTGAAAGTGCCGCTGTCCACGGAGCTGGACGTGGTGGTGGCGTATAAACGGGCCCGGCAACTCGCCGAGCTGACGGGCATCAGCCTGCCCACCCAGACCAAGTACGCCACCGCCGTTTCCGAGATCTGCCGCAACGTGATCGAGCACGTGGGCGAAGGTTCCATCAGTTTTCACCTCTCCGAAGACGCCGGCCGGCTCTGGATCGAAGCCTGCATCACCGACTACGGCCGGGGCATTGCCGACGTGGACCAGTACCTGTCGCCCAAAAACGTTCCCTTCAACCGCAAAGGCTCGGGCATTGCCAATTCCCGCAAGCTGGTAGACCGTTTCCTGCTCAACTCCACGGCCGACAAGGGCACCTGCGTGCAGTTGCTGACCAAAATCCCGGCCAAGCACCCGCCCATCAACAAAAGCATCGTCCAGGGGTGGCAGGACTTCTTCGCCAACGAAGTGGACATCTCGCCCTACGAGGAGATCAAGCAGCAGAACCTGCGGCTGCTGGAAGTGATGGATACGCTGCGGCTGAAGGGCATTGAGACGGAAAGCCAGCTCGAAGAAATCACCAAACTCAACTCAGCACTCGAAAGCTCCAACGACCACATCACCGAACTGCTCGGGGAACGGGATGCCAACAACCAGTTGCTCCGGCAGATGAACCAGGAACTCGAACAGTTTGCCTACACCGTGTCGCACGACCTGAAAGCGCCGCTCAACAACATCACCGGCCTGGCGACCATCCTGCAACGGGTGCTCGACCTGTCGGGCAACCCCAAAGCGCAGGAAACCCTGGAAATGATGCTCGGGCAGGTGAAGAAAATGGACCACCTGATCACCGACATCCTGATCTATTCCCGCACGGGCGCCGGCAGCATCGCGAAAAAAAGCGTGAAAGTGGCCGAGGTGATCAGAGGCGTACTGGATTCGCTCCCGGTGCCGGCGGGGTTTACGGTGCACGTGCCCGAAGAACTGCCGGAACTGGACACGGAGGAAATCTATTTGCAGCAGATCTTCAGCAACCTGATCGGCAATGCGCTCAAGTACCACGACAAAGCGGAAGGCAACATCACCATCAGCGTTGCGAGCGCGGACGGGGCGTACACCTTCTGCGTGGCCGACGACGGCCCGGGCATCCCGCCCGACCGTCAGGAACGGATCTTCGAACGGTTTTACACCACGGGCAATACGGACAGCGGCGAAAGCACCGGGCTGGGCTTGTCCATCGTCAAAAAAATCGTTTCCGGGAAAGGGGGAACCGTCTGGGTGGAATCCGGAGGCCGGGGCACCACGTTCTGCCTGACGTGGCCCGTGGAGCCCGGCGCGTAACCGGCTCCACCGGCCGGGTTCCGGGCGGCGCGGCCTCCCGGGGTCAGTTGGCGGAGGGCGTCTCTCACGAAGACGCCCGGGTGACTTCCCGCGTCTGGTTCAAACGTCCACGCTTGTATGTGATTAGCGTATTTGGGGCGGACGGGGTTAGTGATGGGTCGGTGGTAAGGGGTTAGTTGTGAGGGATTGGGGATTGGTTGATCATTGCGGGAAGTGGAGTTTGTTCTTTTTGGCATTGCCCCAAAAAGAACCAAAAAAGGCTAGGCCCAATGATGCTTCCCCCCCGCCAGTCAACCCGCCCCTCGCCATTGGGCCGGGCCCACGCGCCGCGATACCACCGGTGCCGAAACAACGATACACAGCCGTAAGGAACGGTGCCAGGAACGGTGCCCGCCCGCTGCGCAGCTACTCACTGTGCATCCCCTAGGGAGGGCTCTAATCACGTACCTCTCCCAAGGAGAGGCTACGATTAGGACACCTCTTTGAAATGAGCAAAAAGGCGGTCAGTGAAGACACTGACCGCGGCAACAGCGATGCTGACCAAGACATGGAACCACGCTTACAAATATCACCACGCCGCCGTCAGTGTCCCACTGACGGCTTCGA
>CADCTQ010000239.1 GCA_902805615.1 uncultured Cytophagales bacterium | reverse complement strand
CTCGTTGTTGTGGTACTTGAACCAGTTGAACCGCCGCACTTTGTAGGGGCAGTTGTTGGCGCAGTAACGCGTACCGATGCAACGGTTGTACACCATCATGTTTACGCCTTCGGAGCTGTGGGCGGTGGCAATTACCGGGCAAACGGTTTCGCACGGTGCGTTCTGGCACTGCTGGCACAGCATCGGCTGGAAGATCACCTCGGGGTTGGCCGACGGCTCCTCCATATCCTTGTAACCGGAAATACTCAGTTTTGTTGGGTCGGCGTCGCTGCTGTAGTAGCGGTCAATGCGCAGCCAGTGCATTTCGCGGCGGTTGAGCACTTCTTGCCGACCCACCACGGGAATGTTGTTCTCCACGTTGCAGGCCACCACGCAGGCGCCGCAACCCGTGCAGGAATTCAGGTCAATCACCATGCCCCACGAGTGGTTGAGGTACTGGTGCCCTTTCCACAGGGTGATCTCGGTCGGGCTCTTGGGACCTTCCGCCGTGGCGATCTTGGGCTCGTGCCGGCCGGCGGCCGGGTTCTTCACGTAGTCGGCCAGGTTGGCTTCCTGCACGATGGGACGGGCCATGATCGTGTGGTGCGTCTGCACCTGGGCAATCTCCCGGTGGCCTTCCGTCTTGGCAATGCTGACGTTCTGCACGGTGTACTGCATGGTACCGTTGGCGAAGGTAGCCAGCGGGAAGGCGTTTTTGCCCACGCCGTCAGCGGCTTTGCCCGCCTTGGTGCGGCCGTAACCCACGGCCAGGCCCACGGTTCCTTCGGTCTGGCCGGGCTGAATGAGCACCGGAACCTCAATGGGCTGCTTGCCGTTGGCCGTTACCCGTACGATGTCGCCCTGTACCAGCTCCAGCTGCAAAGCCATCTTCCGGGGAATGGTCAGGTAGTTGTCCCAGCAGGCCCGGGAAATCGGGTCGGGGAACTCCTGCAAATAGGGGTTGTTGGCCTGGTCGCCGCTGCCGATGCCGATCTTTTCGTACAGGCAGAGTTCGATGGCGTTGTTGTTGGCCTTGTAGGTCTGCCCGATGGCCGTTGCGGCGGCAGCCAGGTTCACCGACGGGGCCGAGCCGGCGCCGCTGGAACCGGCCGTTGCCGTGGGGGCCACGGTGAGCGGACGCGGGTTGTTGGAAGCCGAAGCGTCGGGTACGGGCGTCTGCTGGGCAGTGGTGGCCCTGGGTTCGAAGATGCCGTCGTGCAGGGTGCGGGTCCAGAAGGCTTCGAAAGCCCCGGCCTTGGCGCCTCCCTGCGGATACAGGTTGGTACGCCAGTAGTTGACCAGGTACGCGTAGTAATTGGTTACCGGCGCGCCGGCCCACGTGAGCAGGCTTTCCTGCGCGTGCCGGGTCTTGAAGATCGGGTTGATCGTCGGCTGCACGATGCTGAAGTACCCTCTGCGCGGTTCGGCATCGCCCCATGACTCAAGGTAGTTGTGGTCGGGGCACACGTAGTCGCACAGGGAAGCCGTTTCGTCCAGGCGGTCCGAGAAGGAGATTTTGAGGCCCACCTTCTGGAGGTTCTGGACAAAGTTGGGGGCCGTGTAGTTGTACACCGGGTTGGCGTTGTAGAAGATCACTGCCCCTACGCGGCCCTGCTGCAATTCCTGCGCGAAGCCTGCCATGGCTGCATCGTCGCCGGCCTTCAGGGTGGAGTGCGCCACCGTGTCAATGGTGGTGCCGTACGCGCCGAGGAGGCGGTTGAGGTCAGCTACGACGGCCTGCACGTTCACGTCCTGGGAGCCGCTGATGACCAGGGCCCGGCCGCGGGCGGCGACCAGGTCGCGGGCCGCTTCGTCGAGGTTGGTGGCTTTGAAGTCGGGTACGTTGAGGGCCGTGGCCCCCGCCAGTTTCGCCACCCGGTTGTAGAGGGCCGCTACCAGCAGGCCTTCCTGCGAAGGTTTGATGGGCGTGCGGTGGTCGGCGTTGGCGCCGGTCAGCGTGAAGTTGGCTTCAAACTGGTAGTGGCGGTTCATCTCCTTCTTGTTCTTGCTCACCTGCCGCAGCTGGGCGTACTGGGTGCTGTAGGTCGTGTTGCCCGGCCAGGTACCGAGGAAATCGGCCCCAATGCCCACCACTACGCTGGCCTTGCTGAAGTCATAGTACGGGAACACGCCGTTGTGCACCCGCAGCAGCGCCGCGTAAGACACGGCGTCGTACACGACGTGCTGGGCGCCGGGATACTTGGCCTGAAAGTCGCGAATGGCGGCCCGGGTGGTCGGGCTGATGATCGTAGAGGTCACCAGGCGAATGGCGCCGCCCTGGGCCGCAACCCGGGCAAGCTGGCTCGAAATTTCGCCGTCAATCGTTTTCCAGTCGGTCGGCTTGCCGCCCTTGCGCGGACCGTTGAGGCGGGTGTTGTCGTACAGCGACAGCGGCGAGGCCTGGGTTTTTACGCCCGTGCCCCGGTACGTGAGGCTCGACAGGTTGTTGGGCTCAACTTTGATGGGCCGGCCTTCGCGGGTTTCGACCAGGATGCTGTCGTAGCCCCCGTCGCTGTCTACGTAGCTCGATGCGTAATAATTGGAGATGGTGGGTTCAATGTCTTCCGGCTTGGTGATGTACGGAATGGCGTGCCGGACGGGCTGTTCGCAGGCGGCCAGCGACACCGCCGTCAGGCTGAATCCCATCATCTTGAGAAAATCCCGGCGGGAAGAACCTGTTACGTCGCTGGGAATTTCGGCAGGCTTAGTCGGTTGATGCTGTTCAGGAAACTCGTTGTGGGCGTTCTTTACAAATTCTAATTCGTTGGTCAACTCCTCCAGACCCTTCCAGTATATTTTGGTACTCTTCTTATTCTCTTCCATATATGGATTCGCGTTGGGCGACTGTTTTTATTTTTAAGTAAGGCTAGTAGCGATTAATAGTGGCACTTCGAACATTCCAGGCCACCGATGTCGGCTACCCGCATGGGCTCCTTGGTTTGCGTGCTGTGCAGGGCAACCAGTTTGTCGTAGTAGGCGTTGTCTTTGCCCTCTACTTCGGTCTTCCGGTGACAGTCAATGCACCAGCCCATCGTGAGCGGCGCGATGTGCTGCACCACTTCCATGTTCTGGATTTCGCCGTGGCAGGTCTGGCAGGCCACCTGGCCCACGTTCACGTGCTGGGCGTGGTTGAAGTAGGCGAAGTCGGGCAGGTTGTGCACCCGCACCCATTCCACCGGCTTGTTCTGCTCAATGGCGGCGTAGATCTTCTGAATCTGCGGGGAGGCCGTCTTGATGACCCCGTGGCAGTTCATGCAGATGTTGAGGGAAGGAATGCTGGCGGTTTTGGCCTTGGTCACCGTGGTGTGGCAGTAGTTGCAGTCAATCTGGTACTGGCCGGCGTGCAGCTTGTGCGAGTACGCAATGGGCTGCTTGGGGGCGTACCCCTGCTGAATGCCGATGCTCATCACCTGGTCGTTGGCTACTTTGCCGACCACCAGGGCGAAAATCAGGGCCACGCCGCCCTTGAAGGCGCTGCTCCCGGCAATGCCTTTCCAGTTGACGCGCTGCTGCAATACTTCGCGGTCTTCGGGGGCCAGGTCTTTCTTGTCGCTGAGGAACTTGCTCAGCAGCGACACGATCATAATCAGCACCAGCAGCACCAGCAACAGGATCACCAGCAGGGCCACCAGGATGATGGTGAACGAGGTGGAACCCAGGGCGCCGTCCGTCTTGGCGTTGGGCCCGCCGGTGCCCGACGGAACCAGCTTGCCTTCGGCGTCGCCGCCGGTGGCCGTGTTCTCGTTTTCGCCGGAGCTGGCTACGTCCACGTAAGACAGGATGGACTGGATCTGCTGGTCGGTCAGGTCGCCGAACGCGGGCATCACCTGCTTGTTGTACTTGTTGAACAGGTCAACGGCGTACTTGTCCCCGCTTTCGATCACTTTCTGCGGGTTGCGAATCCAGTTGATGAGCCAGTCCAACTGCCGGCGTTCGTTGATCCCCTTGAGGCCGGGGCCTACCACCACTTCATTGGATACTGCGTGGCAGGTGGCACAGTTGTTGTTAAACAGGGTTTTACCTTCCGCAACTGCGGCCGGGTCCTGGGTACGGGGCTGGGAGCCGCCGGCCGGTATGCTGGCGTCACCGTCTTTGTCTACCACGTCGCCGGGAAGCTGGGCTTCCGCATTGTTCTCCTGTGCCTGCGTCGGGGTAGGGGCTGCCAACCATAGGAAGCAGCAAAAAAGCATTATCCCCCAACTTCCAAAGGCACTTCTGTGAGGTAATGCGGGAAATTTATTGAATAGCGTATTCATTAGGACTAATGGGTCTATAAGGCCGTACAAATCTAGTGTCGGAATTTTAGGCTACCAAATTCCTTTTTAATACAATTACGGGCTTCACTTTTTTGTAAACGGCTGCACCCCCAAAATGCGCTGTCTGTCAGCACATTATCTGCTGTAACAAGGCTATATTCCCGCTATTTAGAACAGTTTTAAATAACGGATTTTTAAGGGCAAAATTTGGAATTAGAATAATACCAGTACAACCCGCATCAGCGCGATAAATACCGGTTCTCAATTTGTATTTTCCGTAAGCAGAAAGCACCGCAATGCCGGGGGTTACCAAAACCCGGGTGGATGGTACTAAGTAAGAAAAAGGACCGTTATGGGCACTTTCTTAGAATTTTCCAAATCGGGAACGCCTGCTTCGTGGTGGCGCGGGGCCGGTGCAGCCCCCGGCTCCAGGGCCGTGACCCCCATTGACCTCATCCGGCAGGAGATGCAGAGCCGCAAGGAACAGTGCAGCCGGCTGAGCACTTACATTGTGCGGGTAACGGTGGGCAACGAAATCACCGACTACCAGTTGCCCTTTCAGCCGGGCGAAGTGCTCTGGGCCGTGGATTACGGCCGGCTGGGGCCCATCGCCAAGTTTTTCGGCCGTTTCAAGCAAGGCAAGTTTACGGGCCTCAAGTATAACTACAGCTACTATTTCGAGAACAACCAGTCCCATCAGTACGTGGAGTCCATTGCCGAGTACCGCGACGGGCGGCCCCACGGCGCGCAGGTCGCTTTCGATGCCCAGGGCAACGTTGTCACGCGCGGCTCCCTGTCGGCACCGGTTGCCCAACCCGCCCAACTCCCGGTTGTCAACGCCTGACCGGATCAACCAAAGTGGTTCCGGCCGTTGCACGGCTTGCCTGGTCTTTTTCTCCAAACGGTTAAAACCGTTGCCCCACCCGAAACAGTACCACACGGCTGAAACTATGGGCTTACCACGCTGCCGCCAAAGGGCCGAATTGCGAGCTACCCCATTGCTCCGGTCTGTACACCTGGTTGTCCCCCATATCTTGGATTCTACCCTCGATTTTCTCCGGCTCTACTTTTGCAACGCGTGCACCAGGTACGCCAGCAGGGCCGTCCGGACCGTCCAGCCTACCGTCCGCGCCCAGTTGGCGGCCACCAGGCTGTTGATGGTTGCCTCGCCGTACCCCCCGGCGGTCATCCGGTTGTGCAGGGGAATGGCCACCCCGAACGTAACTGCCCACACCAGGAGGACGCAGCCAAAGGCGGCGTAGTTGGTCCACCGCAGGTGTGCCGGCAGCGGTTGCAGCGCCAGCCATCCCCCGATGCCTGATTCGATCAGCATGGGCAGGGCCACCACCCGGCCGGTGGTCAGGGTGTGGGCGGCGTGGTACGCGCCGAAGTGGGAAGCCGGCACCTTCCGGAAAATGGGGTAATGCACAATCTGCACGAACCAAATCAAACCGGTCAGGAAGGCAGACAAAATCAGGTTTGCCAGCAGCAGCAAAGGCGACATGAGACTTTAGCCATTAGAGGAGAGACAGTACGACGACTGCACCACTCCCGGGTTTTACATTGTTTTTCTGTTTACTCCCGATACCCGAACGGAATCATTCGCCCCGGATCACCCCTGGAAAAGAATCATAACCAATCATAATCATCATACCCATCCGTGTACCGTACAACAGATCAACGTACCGTATTATAACTCCGGCGGTCCGCTGCTTGTTTACTCCCATAATCCGTATCTTCACGACCCTTAACTATTTCAACAACCTTTATCTCATTCGCAGACATGAAAAGAACCAGCACCGCCGTTTGGAAAGGCACCGGCCTGGAAGGCAAAGGCACCCTCACCACCCCGAGTGGCGTTTTCCAGAACCAGCCCTACTCTTTCAAAACCCGCTTCCAGAACGAAGACGGCAAGGCGGGAACCAACCCCGAAGAACTGATTGCCGCGGCCCACGCCGGCTGTTTTAACATGGCCCTGAGCTTCCAACTGGTCGGCGCCGGCTTCACTGCCGACGAACTCAACACCACCGCCACGCTCACCATGGAAAAGGACGCGGTCGGGGATGGCTTCACCATCACCACCGTTCACCTCGACCTCAAGGCCAAAGTACCCGGCATTGACCAGGCCAAGTTTGAGGAACTGGCCGACAAGGCAAAGCAAAATTGCCCCGTCTCGAAGGTCCTTAACGCCAAGATCACAATGGCCGCCCAGCTCGGCTGATCGCCGGGAGCGCCGGGACCGGCCGCAAAGCCTTCCCGGCGGGGAGCGGGCTAAAATTCTTGTTTTGGCTTAGGTATTTGACGGACAACGTGTTAAAAGGGGTCAAACCCCACACTTAACATTTTAATGATATTTCAACTTGTAATCGTTACAAGTCTGTCCCTTATCTTGCGGCAAATACCTCTCCCATGAAAAAGGTTTGCACAATTGTAGGCGCCGGGCCGGGCATCAGCATGGCCGTGGCCCGGCGTTTTGCCCGCGAAGGGTACACCATTGTCCTCATTGCCCGCCGCCTCGAAAAGCTCGGGCGGTTTCTGGAAGAGTTGCAGCATGAGGGAAACGGTGCTTTCGCGTATTCGGCCGATGCGGCCGATTTTGCCGCCCTCAAGCGCGTGTTCCGGGAAATTCACCACCAGATCAATCCCACCGACGTGCTGGTGTACAACGTGGTAGTACCCCGCGAAAGCAGCCCCGCCTCCCTGGACGCGGAGAAGCTGGTGCAGGATTTCCGGGTAAACGTGGCCGGCGCCCTCATGGCGGCCCAGCAGGTGATTCCCCACATGAAAAGCCAGCGGCAGGGCACCATCCTGTTTACGGGCGGCGGCCTGGCCCTGGAGCCGCATCCCAAGTACGCTTCCATCGCCGTGGGCAAGGCGGGCATCCGCAACCTTTCTTTCAGCCTGGCCGCCGAACTGGAGCCGGCCGGCATCCACGTGGCCACCGTTACCATTGCGGGCATTGTGCGCCCCGGCACCAGCCTTGACCCCGAACGGATCGCCGAAGAATACTGGCGGCTGCACGTACAGCCACCCGGCAAGTTCCAGCGGGAATCGTTGATGAAAGAAGAATCGAAAAATTGATAATTGACAATGGTAAATAAAAGAGGCGCCGCGGGTCGGCGCCTCTTTGCGTTGGTTGCCCCGGGAAAGGTCTGTTCCGGGCGGGTAAACCGTCAGGCGTAGCCCATCACGCGGTAGGTAATGTACCCGATCCATTCGTGCCAGATGCTCGACCAGCGACCCAGGGCGGCTTCGGTGGGAAAAAACTGGTTGGGCGTCAGCCGGCGGCCGTGGCTGTAGAAATCGGTGCTGTAGATGGTCACCGGCACGCCGGCCTTTTCGAAGCAACCCTTTGCCCGGCGCATGTGAAAGGCGGACGTCACCAGCAGGTACGACTTCCCGGGAAATTTCTCCTTCAGCACCCGGGCCGAAAAGACGGCATTTTCGTGCGTGTTGCGCGACTTGTTTTCCAGGGTGATGCAGTGGCGCGGCACCCCGGCAATGCGCAGCACGGCGGCCAGTTCTTCGGCTTCGCTCTCCTGGCTACCCACCAGGTTGCCCGAGCCGCCGCTGATGAGGAAGTGCTTCACCTTGCCCACCTTGTAAAGCTGCAAAGGGTGCAACACGCGGTCGGCGCCGCGCATGAAGTACACCCGGTCGTTGGGCTTCCGCTCCGTATCGGTCACCCCCGTGAGGATCACGGCCACGTCGTACCGGCCCGGCAACTGCCGGATGGGCGTTACGGGCACCTCCCACCACCGGATGGCTTCGTTCACCAGGAAGTTATTGCCCAGCACGAACAGCAGGACCACGGCCGCCTTCAGGGCGAGTTTGCGCCGGTTCTCCCGTTTGGTGAGCAGGGCGTACAGCAACAGGCCCACGATCCAGGTCATGGGCATGAGCAGGTAAAACGCCGTTTTGGAAAGTACAAAAAACATGGCTTAGTCCGGGAGGGCTAATGCGGAAAGGGAATGGGTAAGGATGGATTCCGGGTGATTGACCAACGTGCAGGCGGCCGGTTTCCCATCCAACGTTTGAAATCAGGCATCCACGGTTTTTAATGCGTAGTGTGCTGGAGGCTGAGCATTTCCTTGCGGTGCTTCACAATGTCGCAGGCCAGGAAGATGGCCGCCCGCATGGAGGCTTCCTTCGCCTGGTTCTTGCCCGCCAGGCTGTAGGCCGTGCCGTGGTCGGGAGAAGTGCGCACCACCGACAGGCCGGCCGTGTAGTTCACCCCGTCGTCGAAAGCCAGCGTCTTGAACGGGATGAGGCCCTGGTCGTGGTACATGGCCAGCACGGCGTCGTACTTCTTGTATTGCAGCGCCCCGAAAAAGCCGTCGGCGGGGTACGGTCCGTACACCAGGTGACCCTTGTGCCGCAACTCACCGATGGCCGGGCCGATGATCTCGTTTTCCTCGGAGCCCAGCAGCCCGTCTTCGCCGGCGTGCGGGTTGAGGCCCAGCACGGCAATCCTCGGCTTGTTGATGCCAAAGTCGTCTTTGAGGGCTTTGATGAGCGCATTTACCTTGCTGAGCACCTTTGCCTTGGTGATGGCTGCCGGCACGGCCGACAGCGGAATGTGGCCCGTCACCACGCCCACCCGCAGGTCGCCGCTCACCAGCAGCATCACCGTTTCCTGGGCGGCAAACTCGTGCGCGAAGTATTCGGTGTGGCCCGGGTAGGGAAACTCCTCGTTCTGGATGTTGTGCTTGTTGATGGGCGCCGTGACAATGGCGTCGAGCACGCCCTTCTTGAGGTCTTCGGTGGCCGTTTTGAGTGCAATGTAGGCGCTGCGGCCCGCTTCGGGCGTCACCTTGCCCGGCTGGATTTCCAGGTGTTCCTCCCAGCAGTTGATGACGTTGGTCTTTTTGTGGGCAATCTGTTCGATGGTCTTCGCCGAGTGCAGCGACCAGTCTTCCAGGTTCATCAGTTTGCGGTATTTGGAAAGAACTTTTACGGAACCGTAGAGGACCGGCGTGCACATCCGCAGAATTTTGCTGTCGGAAAGTGCTTTCAGCGTAACCTCGGGACCGATCCCGTTAAAATCACCCAGCGAAATGCCAATAATGGGTTTATGTTCTGTCATAAGCGGATTACATCACTCCGTAAAACTACCAAGATTTCGGGTGTTTATGCGCACCCCTCCCTTCCGGCGGAGCGGCTTATTTACCGGCATTCTCAAAAGCAGTCACGCACCGGGAAAAGGGGGCGAACCACCCGGCAAAGGGCCGTCCGAAAAGCCGCCCGGCGGGTATTACCGGGCCGTTTGCAGCTTTTCTTTCAGGAAGTGGTAGAGGAGCCGCACGCCGATGCCCGTGCCCTGCTTGCCCCGGTAGCTGTCGCCACTCGTGAGGAAGGCGCCGCCGGCAATGTCGAGGTGCAGCCAGGGAAACTGCACGAAGCGTTCGAGGAATTTGCCCGCCGTGATGGCTCCCGCCTCGGCGCCCCCGATGTTTTTGAGGTCGGCAATGGCCGATTCCAGGTGGCTGTCGTACTCTTCCCACAGCGGAAACTCCACCAGCCGCTCGTGCACGGCGTAGCCGCTCTTTTCCAGCGCCTTCTTTTCGACCTCCGGCGCCGTGCCCATGTACACGATGCCTTCCTTGCCGATGGCCCGGGCGGCGGCCCCCGTGAGGGTAGCCAGGTCAATCACCAGGGCGGGCTGGTATTTGGCGGCGTAGCACAGCGCATCGGCCAGGATGAGCCGGCCTTCGGCGTCGGTGTTGAGCACTTCCACGGTGGTGCCGCTGTACATGGTGATTACGTCGCCGGGCGTAATGGCGTTGCCGTCGGGCCGGTTTTCGGTGGCCGGGATGAGGCCCACCACGTAGAGGGGCAGTTTGCTCAGGGCAATGGCGTAGATGGCCCCGGCCACGGCCGCCGCGCCGGCCATGTCGCACTTCATCTCGTCCATCGAGTTGGGCGTGGGCTTGAGGCTGAGGCCGCCGGTGTCGTACACCACGCCTTTGCCCACCAACACGTAGGGCTTCTGGTTCACGGCGCCGTCGGGCTTGTATTCGAGAATGTTGAAGGTCGGCGGGTTGGGCGCCCCGGCGTTGACGGCCAGCAAACCACCCATTTTGAGGCTCTGGATCTTGCTTTTGCCGAACACTTCCACTTTGAAGCCGGCTTTCCTGCCCATTTCGGTGATCTCCTGGCTCAGTTGTTCGGCGGTGAGGTAGATGACGGGTTCATTCACCAGGTCGCGGGCCAGGAAGGTGCCTTCCAGCACCACGGCCAGTTCGCGCACGGCGGCTTCGGTCAACCCTTTGGCGATCAGGCGGATTTCGGCCAGCTTGCTTCCTTTTTTTTCGGACTTGTATTTCTGGAAGGAATAGCTGCTCAGCACCACGCCTTCGGCCAGGGCCAGCAACTCGCCGGCGTCAGCCTCCTCGGAAACCAGCTGCAACTTTTCCACGGCGCCTTTTTTGAGCAGGGCGTAGAGATCGTGCCCCGTTTTGCGCAGGGCTTCCCGGCGGGCGTCGCCGGTTTTCCGGGCGTCGGGCACGGCCACGAAAAGCTGCCGGTCGTACTGGTTGATGTGGATCAGCTTGCTGCCGTCGGCGATCTGCTTGCCCAGGTACGCCAGTTCCCGTTCGTCCAGAAATTGGTTGGCCGCGTGGGCGTTGTCGAGCAGCAGTACGGTATCGAGGGCGTATTCAATGGGGTGCGTAAAAATGAGCTGCGGAACCATAGGGGTGCTTTTTCGTAAAACCGTATTCTATGCTAACTTCCGCCGCAAGTTAACCCAAGTTTATGAGTACGAACGCCCAGGGTGAAAAAAAGGGATCAGGATGAACAGGATGCAGGGATTAACAGGATTGGGGTGGGAATGTGGTAGATTGCAGCTTCACCCGTGCACAAGCATTCGTCATTCGTCATGCGTAATCAGCCCCCCACGTTCGTAAAACCTAAAAAACACCTCGGGCAACACTTCCTGAAGGACAAGGACATTGCCGCCCGCATCGTGGGCCTGCTTTCGGGACACGGGGGCTACGGGAAGGTGCTCGAACTGGGGCCGGGGACGGGGGTGCTCACGGAATTCCTGGCCGCCCGCCAGGGGCCGCCGGTGCACCTGATCGAGATTGACCGGGAATCCATCGCGTACCTGAAGGCGCACTACCCGATGCTGCGGGACAAGATCATTGAAGGCGATTTTCTCAAGCTCTCCCTCGACGAACTCCTGGGCCAGCCCTTCGCGCTGATCGGCAATTTTCCCTACAACATCTCCTCGCAAATCTTTTTCAAGGTGCTCGACTACCGCGACCAGGTGCCCGAAATCGTGTGCATGTTGCAGAAGGAGGTGGCCCAGCGCATCGCCTCGGGGCCGGGCAACCGCGATTATGGCATCCTGAGCGTGCTCTTGCAGGCGTTTTACGACATTGAGTACTGCTTTTCGGTGCCGCCCCACGTGTTCCAGCCGCCGCCCAAAGTGCAGTCGGGGGTGATCCGGCTGCGGCGCAACGGGGTACAAAAGCTCGACTGCAACGAGGTGCTCTTCAAAAAGGTGGTGAAAGCGGGATTCAACCAGCGCCGCAAGATGCTCCGCAACGCCCTCAAACCCCTCGACCCGCCCCAGGTACTGCTCGACGACGCCCTGCTCGACAAACGCGCCGAACAACTCTCCGTCGCCGACTTCGTCTACCTCACGCAAAGAATAGGAGACGGGAGAGCGGAGAAAGGGAGACCGGAGGAGGGACCGGAAACGGACTTTGACGACTTTCCGGTACGAGACGAAGAATAGGGGTCAGGCGGTTTGATTGGCCCCAAAAGAAGAAAGGGAAAAAGGAAGGCCGGGAGAATGCGCATCTCCTGCCTTCCTTTTTCCTTTCCTATCGTTTTACCTCCAACCCATACCCGGTTTTTGCCGAGGTTCGTTCCCGATCCTCCTCCGGTCTCCCTTCCTCCGGTCTGTGGTCTCCTTTCTACAGGACGTAAAAGGGGATGTTTGCCGTGGCGGCGTGCTTCTGGCCGTCCTGGATGTAGACGAAGAGGCGGTAGGCGCCCTGTTTGGCGGGGGTTTTGAAGGTGAGTTCGTTGCCGCTGACCACTTCCGACAAGCCTTTGATGGCGACCAGTTTGGCTTCCACGTCGCCGCCGATCTTGAGGTCGGCCACGCCCGGGTCGGGGTACACGGCCCAGCGCAGCACCAGGCTGTCACCTTCCGGGTCGGTGGCGGCGACTTTGGCGCGGACCACGGCCGCGGCGTCGAGCAGGATGTCCTCGCCGGCAATCTTGCCCTCCAGGGTCAGCCTGGTCACGCGGGGGGCCCGGTTGCCCGCTACCGATCCCTTCCAGAGGTATTCCAGCACGTCAACCCCTTCGGTGCGGTGCCCGTCTTCCGTGAACAGGGAGTGCCACGTGGCGGTCCGTTCCTGCTTGTAGCCCCAGTAGAACGCGTAGGCGCCCAGGCAATTGGCCGTGTCTTTCTGCACCGACGACTGGTAAGCCGTCCGGTACATGCCGGCTTTTTCGGTGCTGGTGTACTCCACCGAAGCGTCCCAGTTGGTGCGTTCCAGGCCCTGCCAGTAGCCCCACGGGCCCCACTCCGACAGGATGTAGGGTCCCTCCCACCCGTTTTTTTCCATGAATCCTTCCAGGTATTCCAGCGTGCCGAAGGCATTGACGGCCAGCAGGTCCAGGTCGGGACAGTATTTTTTCACGCCGGCCACGTCGCGGTCGTCCATTGAGATCATCGTCGTGACCGGGTGGTCAGGGTCCACCTCGTGGATCATGCGGGCCACGTCGTTGACGGCCGTCCATACCTTGGGGTTGGTGATCCGCAGGCCGACTTCGTTGCCGATGCCCCACATGAGCAGGGCCGGGTGGTCCTTGTAACGGAGCACCTCTTTTTTGAGCTTTTCGCGTTGCGCGGCCACCGCCTTTTCGTCGTTGTAGTCGAAGCCGAGGCGTTCCTTACCCACTTCAAGGCCCAGCGTAACGGTGAGGCCGAGCCGCTGCGCCTCGTCGAGCACCTCCTTGGCGTGTTTGGTATCCCACGTCCGGATCGAGTTGCCGCCGCAGTCCTTCAGCACGTCGTAGTGTTCGTGGCCGCCCCCGCCTTTGATGAAATAAGGCTGCCCGTCCCGCAGCAGCCGGTAGCCGTCGCCGTTGCGCACGATTTGTACTTTTCCGGCAACTTTCTCCGAAACCTTACCTTCCCGGTTGGGTTGCGAACAGGCCATCAGCAGCGCCAGAGGGAGAATGAAATGTACGCGCAGGGCGTCGCGAAAGGGGTTGACTTGCATTTTTTTAACTACAGTTAAGGCCACTCGCCGGATACCGGCTAACTTTACCGAATCTTTATGAAAACGTTATTAAATCTTTTCGTGGAGTAGCTTACATATGTTGGATTTCGCGAATGTATATAAAAGAGCACCTGAAAAGTAACCCAAAAGATTGCAAGAACATGGTAGAGACCATTATGAGCAAAACTACCACCCCCAACGAGATTGCTTCCGATGCCCCTGCTCCGAACGTGATCCGGGCCCAGCCGCCCACCAGAAGGGAGATGCGCACCATGCGCATTCTCATCCTGCTCGGAGTAGCCAGCGTAATCAATTTCCTGTGGTGGTTTCTGGACCGTGACCACGTAGGCAACAAGACGCTTTACGTCCTGCTGACGGCGGCCTTACTGTATAAGCTGCTGCGCATCCTGCACGAATGGTACCACTACTGGCACATCAGCGTGCCCGAAAAGCCGGTCGCTACGCGGCCCTACTCGGTAGACATGCTTACCACGGCCTGTCCCGGCGAACCCTACGACATGTTCCGCCGCACCCTGACGGCCATGCAGGCCGTGCGTTACCCGCACACCTCTTACCTGTGCGACGAAGGCAACGACCCGGCCCTCAAGGCCCTGTGCGACGAACTGGGCGTAATCCACGTGACGCGCCGGGTCAAAAAGGACGCCAAGGCCGGCAACATCAACAACGCCCTGCGGTTTGCCACCGGCGAACTGTGCGTGGTGATGGACCCCGACCACGAGCCGGCGCCCGAGTTCCTCGACCGGGTGATACCGTACTTCGAAAAACCCGAGATCGGCTTCGTGCAGATCGTGCAGGCTTACCACAACACGCCCGAGAGCCTGGTGGCCAAGGGCGCGGCCCAGCAGACCTACAGCTTCTACGGCCCGATGATGATGGGCATGAACAGCTACGGCACGGTGCAGGCCATCGGCGCCAACTGCACCTTCCGGCGCGAGGCCCTCGATTCCATCGGCGGCCACGCGGCGGGCCTTTCCGAAGACATGCACACGGCCATGCAACTGCACGCCAAGGGCTGGAAGTCGGTGTACGTGCCCGAAATTCTCACGCGGGGCCTGGTGCCCTCGTCGCTGGGGGCCTACTACAAGCAGCAGCTCAAGTGGTCGCGCGGTACGTTCGAGTTGCTCCTGGTCACGTTCCCGCGCCTGTTCCGCAATTTTACCTGGCGGCAAAAGCTCCATTACTTCCTGATTCCCCTGCACTTCCTGCTCGGCCTCATCGTGCTCATTGACCTAGCCGTGCCGGTGGCTTCGCTGCTTACCTCGGAAGTTCCCTGGCGCATCGAGTTTTTCGAATTCGTACAGTATTACGTGCCGGTGGTCGGGTTGTCGCTGCTCATCCGGCAATATTCGCAGCGCTGGCTGCTGGAAGTGGTCGAACGAGGGTTTCACGTCACGGGGGGCCTGCTGCTGGTGGGCACGTGGTGGGTGTTCCTGCTCGGCTTCATCTATTCGCTCCTGCGCATCAAAGTACCCTACATTCCCACGCCCAAGGAAGACAAGCCCGAAAACCACTGGCTGCTGAGCCTGCCCAACATCCTGGTGTGCCTGGTGAGCCTGGGCGCCGTGGCGTACGGGCTGCACCGCGACTGGAGTCCCTTCAGCTTCATCATGGCCGGCTTTACGCTCCTCAACGTAGCCATCCTGAGCGTCGTGATCGTGGCCGGGCAGCACAAGCTCCTGGGTCAGTTCAAGGATAAAGTGCGCGACACCTCCCTGAACGCCCACTACGTGCGGCCTTCCAAGCGGGCTTTCGGCTCGTTCCGGCACGGGGTGTACAACCTCATGCGGACGGGGGCGCCGGCCTACGCCTTCCTGGTGGTGGTGCTCATCGGCGCTTCGTTCCTGGCAAATCCCACCAAACTCAAGACCCTGAAAGCCCTCGAACCGCCCGTGTACAAGA
>CADCTQ010000238.1 GCA_902805615.1 uncultured Cytophagales bacterium | reverse complement strand
CCCCCCGTCGAAGCCGGTGCGCTCCAGTTCCTCCACCACGGGAGCCATGTCGTCCTCCATTTCGGTGGTCCACAACAGCAGGTTCATCAGGATGTTCATAGGGCTAGACGGGAGATGTGAGGAGCGAGGAGTGAGGAGCGAGGAGAAGGGGCACGCACTTTACCGTTGTAACCGGGAGAGTACGTGTCCATCCTTCCCGCTCCTCACTCCTCGCTTCTCGCTTCTCTTTTTCCTTCAATACAATATTAGTTAAATGCCATCTAGGAAAATAGGAGTGTTTTAACCACTTTTGACTGTATGTTGACCGGTTTTGACGTCCGGCGGCGGCGTTCGGGTTAAATAAGTGCCGGAATGCGGCGGCGGGCGGCGGGCCGGTTTCCGGAAAAAGACCATTCATGCCATGCGAGCCCTCAAGAAGTCCGTTTCTTCGATCCATTCGTTCATCGTGCAGGAGTTTGCCGACGCGGCGTTCGACCCCAACTGGCATTTTCACCCCGAGTACCAGTTGTTCTGCGTGGTGGAGGGGGCCGGTACGCGGTTCGTGGGCGACACCATCAAGCCGTTCCAGCCCGGCGACCTGGTGATGCTCGGCCCGGACCTGCCCCACCTGTGGCGCAGTGACCCGCCGCGGGGGCCGGAAGACGCCCCGGGAGCGGCCCGCGGCATTGTGGTGTACTTCCGAGAGGATTTCCTGGGCCGCGACTTTTTCGAGAAGCAGGAGATGGTGCTCCTCCGGCAGCTGTTCGAGAAGGCCGGCCGGGGGCTGGAGGTACGCGGCCGCACGCGGGAGGTCCTGACCCGGAAAATGCACGACATGGTGCACCAGGAAGGGTTCGGGCGGGTGCTGGCCCTGCTGGACATTCTCCACGGGCTGGCCCTTTCGGACGAATACGAAACCATCACGAGCCTGGGCTACGTGAATGCCTTCAAGCCTTCCGAGACCGAGCGGATGCGGAAGGTGCACGAGTACGTGATGGGTCACTTCGGGCGGGAGATTTCGCTGGAGCAGGTGGCGGCCCTGACCAACATGGCGCCGTCGGCCTTTTGCCGCTACTTCAAGGCCCGGGCCAACAAGACCTTTTCGGGGTTCGTGAGCGAGGTGCGCATCGGGCACGCCTGCCGGCTGCTCATCGAGGGCAACCTGAGCGTGTCGCAGGTAGCCTACGCGTGCGGCTTCAAAACCATCTCCAACTTCAACCGCCAGTTCAAGGCCATCGTGCACGAAAACCCCCTCCGCTACCAGCGGCGCTACGGCAAGTAGGGGTAGGAGCGTTGCGGGTATTTGCCTATATTGGGCAATACCCGAAATGTTTCGGGTGTATGGATGTTATGCCCAATCAATAGGAAAATCATAAGAAAATGGATGAGCAACCGGAGGTTTTCATAACTGAAAGAGGACCGAAAATAGGCATTCTCCTATGGGCAGCAGTTTCTCTTTTGGCAAATTCATTCAAGTTGGACCTGAAAAAGTAGGGCTAGATTCAGGTAAAGGTCTTTGAAAGAGGGAAAAGTTTTTACCAGGAACAAGGCTTTGATGGCTTGCCAAAGTTTGGCCTTGGTCTTGGCGGCTTTCCACAGGATTTGGAACGGTTTACTACAATACTGGATGAGTTGGTCAGTATGGAAGGCCAGCAGCATCAGGTGGGCTAACACCGTGGAGAGGTGCTGTTTTCCGTGGCCGTAATTGTGTTCAAAGTGGTAACCCTGGTTCTTGAGCGTGTTGAACGTCTCGTTTTCGATCTTCCAGCGGCTTCGGCCCATGAGCATGATGTGCTCGACGGTTTTGGCCGTTAACTCCAGGTTGGTCACCCAGGAGAAGCGCGTGGTTTTACCTTGCTTGTCGGTTTGCTCATAGTGTAACACGTTCACCCGAAGGTCGGGGTGGGAACTGTTAAGGGGCAAGTTGTTCAGGTATTGGAACTGGTGCTTGACGCCCTGACGGGTAAAAGAAAGGCGTTTTACCCGCTCATTGTGGTCAAAAGCACTAAACAGGCTCTTATTACCGTCGGCTTTGATACCTAGGATATAGGAGAAGTTGTGCTCGGTGATCTGGCGAATGTGAGGGCCATTGGCATAGAGGGCATCCTCGGTGAACAGTAAAGGCGCACCTTTATAATGTGTGGAGAGCCAATCGAGCAGGCGTTTTGCTGCATTGCGCTCACAGTCGTTCTTTTGTGCCCCATCCTGACACCGGATCGCTTCACTGCCCATGACAAATACTTCTTTCTGGCCGGCCTTGACCAGCATGGCGCACAACATCGAATGCGAGTAAGAGACACTCCCATCGCGGTGGTGCTTTTCAATGCAAGCCGGACAATGTACTTTGTTAGACTCAAAGTGAGTTACCCCGTCAATGGCTACTAACAGAAAGTCTTTGTAACTACGGTAAGCTTTTAGAATGCCCAACCGGGAGAGTTCCTTGAAATTCTGCTCGTGAAATGACTTGAGCCGGTCGGCATCTAACTTGTCGAGCACCTTGCGCAACTGAGAATCCGTGCACAGCTTTTTGATGCCGTACAACCCCTGTAGGTTCTGCTGCTCAACCTGGGTCTGGGTCTCGAACTGAAGCAGGGAGGGGTACTTGAGAGAAAACATCGCATAGCCGCTCATCAATATGTCGCTTAAAGAGTAACTGCTGTTGGCCGCCCGGTGGTCTTCAAACTGGTCAAAACGGGCTCGCAATTTGGCTAGCTGACCATCCAGTGTCACGCTTTCCTGTAGTTCCTGATAACTCTTTCGCATGACTTAAAGCTATACTTTTACTCCCTTTTCCGCCAAAAGAGAAACTGCTGTAGAAATATTGCCTCTGACTAAAACCAACTGAGCTTTAACAACAGTTTCAATTTTAAGGGTTTCTCCCGAATGTACCACCCCGAAAAGGGTAAAATTTGCCGTGCAATGCGCAATGGGTTGAGGCAATAACGCCCGGAGAGGGAATAAAAGCAGAAAGCACTCCCTGGGAAGTGCTTTCTGACAATTGACTGGCATGGGTACCCCTTACACCTGCTTCACCCCCTTCAGCACCACGTCCTGGCAGTACCGGCCGAGGGCGTCTTCCAGCGTGGGCATGGGGTAGCCGCGTTCGCTGTTGAGCACGGTGTTGCGTTTGAAGCCAAAGCCCTCCGTGCCCCCTGCCGGCGGCGTGTTGCGGACCAGGGCCGGGTCGAGGCCCATCATCTCGGCGGCACCGCGGAGCAGGGCGGCGGGCGTTACGGCGCCGGGACTCGTCAGGTGCCAGAGGCCGCTTTCGCCGTCCACCAGCAGGTCGAGGCAGGCGTGCACCAGGTCGGGCAGGTACGCCGGCGAATGCACGCGGTCGTTCGACGCCACCACCCGCTCCCCGGCCAGGAGCTGCCCCAGCGCCCGGGTGAGGGGATTGGACGCATCCCACGGCCCGAAGAAGGCGCCGGACCGCACCACCAGGGCTTCCGGGTAGATGCGCAGGACCTGCGTTTCGGCTTCTACCTTGCTGCGGCCGTGCGCCCCCAGCGGCGACACCGGGTCGCTTTCCACGTAGGGCGTACGCTTCCGCCCGTCGAACACCGAATCCGAAGAGAACGTGACCACGCGGATGCCCCGGCTGGCGGCGGCCGTCGCCAGCAGCACGGAACCGACGGCGTTGGCTTGCAGGCAGGCATCCGGCTCCATTTCGGCCCGTTCGATGCAGGCGTAGCCCGCCGCGTTGATGATGGCCCAGGGCTGCAACCGGTCGAGCACCCGTTCGATGGCCGCCGCGTCGGTGATGTCGAGTTCCCCGCGGCTCAGGAGGGCGTAGGGAATCTTGCGTTCGGCGCACTGGCGGGCAAACGTTTTGCCCAGCGTACCCGTGGCGCCCGTGATGAGCACCGGCCGGTAAGGACCCGCGCACACCTCCGCCAGCGACAGGTTGGCCGCCTCCAGGTCCACGGGGCAGTACGGGTTTTTGTGGTGGTCCCAGTACGCGGCCGTGCCGTTGCCGAAGGCGTACTTGTCGCCGCATTCGAGGCGGCCCCCGCCGGGCGGGAACGGGTAGCAGAACCGGTCGGACCGCTGCCACCAGCCGGGCTGGTCGAGCAATGGGTGCCGGTATTCTTCGCCGCGGGCCAGCGCCGTGAGCAGGGCGGCCAGGGCCGTGGGGCGGGGTTCCGACCCGCGTACGTCGAATACGCCGGGTTCGTAGAAGCCCTCGTCGCGCGTCACCAGGTTGATCCAGTCGTAGGTGCCCAGCAGCGACCAGGCCGTGATGGCGCGCACGTCCACGCCCTCTTCCCGAAGTTTGGCGGCCATCCGGAAGGCGTGTTGCAGCCACCGCAGTTGTTCCTCGCGGGGACCGCAGATGTGCACTTCCGTCACGGCGATGGGCAGGCCGTAGCGTTCCCAGGTTTCCCGCAGCAGCGTGTAGTGCCCGGCGTAGTGTTCGGTGGCGCCTTCGTGCCGCACCCGTACGGCCTCGATGTCGGCGTAGGCGTGGTACTCGTTGCCCCCGTGCGACCATTCGGGGTAGCCGGAAAGGTTTTCGTCGAGGTACCGTTCGCTGGTGGGGTAGTGGTTGATGCCGATCACGTCGGGCGGCAGCGGGTTGTCCACGAACCATTGCAGTTCGGCTTCGGTGACCCCGAAGGACCGCAGGTAGCCCCACATGGGCCGGTCGGGGGTAAGCGTGCCGGTAAGCAGGTCGAGGCTGAGCCAGCGGCGTTCGTTGTCGGATTCGGCCTGGTAGGCCAGCAGCGGCGTGCTGTAGGTCTTGCCCAAGTCTTCGGTCTGCACCAGCCTGGCGCCCGGGTTGACTTCCCGGATGGCCCGCATGCATTCCACCGTGGCGCGGCACTGGTGGAGCAGGCAGCGGGCAAAGGTGAGGCCGTCGCGGCCGTGCGGGTACCAGTGGCCGTAGAGGCCGCTGAAGCGGGCCGTGGTGAGCGGTTCGTTCACCGGCGTGTAGTATTCCACCCAGGGGTAGCGCTGCACAAACGCCCGGGCGTACGCCACGAGTCCTTCCACGAAGCAGGGTTTGGCCAGGTTCGTGTGTTCGGGACCGCTGCCGTGGTGGACAAAGCCCGCAATGGGGTCAATGCCGTGCCGGCGGAGCAGCCCGAGCCGTTCGTCGGCCCACGTCCAGTCGGCCGTTGCGGGTCCCTGCGGCGCAATCTGTTCCCAGAGTACGGGGTAACGCATCTTTTTAATGCCCAGGCTGGCAAAGCGGGCAATGTCCTCCGGGCGGTCGGCGTGCCCGTTGCGGTCCATCTGGTTCAAGTACTGGTCACCGACGCGGTTTACGGTGCATTCGAGCCCGGCCCAAACTTCGGGCGGGGTGATTTTATGGTTTGTAGTGCTGTTCATAAGGTAAAAAAAAAGTCCCTGCCGGGTGCTGTCCCGGACGTTGCCTCCGTTCTTGCTGGCCGGGCTTACGGCACGTATGGGGCTTAGGTTCGCAGAAAGGGGCCTTCCGGACCTTTTTTCGGTATTTCTACCCACGCTTCCCTCCGGTTTTTCCAGCCTGCCGGGCGTAAAGGGAAAGCTGCTACGTATTTTTAACGAAGCGACGAAAAGCCACCTTGAAGGCGCCGAATGGCCTGGTTCCGCCGAAAATCCTGTACGCCCGGGACCCGTCCGTTCCACTGCCAGGAACCGGCAACGTCACTTGTCCCCGTTGCGGGATTCGGGAGAAAGGGGGCTTTTTTCTGCCCGTATTGCGTCCCCACAGGACTGATGCACGGCCCAGAGGGCCCGGTTTCAAATAGAGCGGGGAAAGGGCGCAACTTTTTGGGAGCGGCGGGAGTAAGCGGGGAAATGACGTCCGGCCCCGCGCCCGGGAACTTGCCGCCTATTCCCAACGACCATGCCATACCCCCCGGAAAGAAAAACGTTTGCCGCGGCCCCCGTGCACCGGGCGTTGTGCCTGCTGTTGGCCCTCGGCGGTACGCTGTCCGCCTTGCCGGCCCGGGCCTGCACCACCTGCAACCGTCCGCTGCAAGCCGCCCTCTTCGGACCCGACTTCCTGTCCACCCTGCTCAAAATGCTCCTGCCTCTCCTCCTGGTCCTGCTGCTCGTACGCCTGCTGTACCGGCTCAAATAAAAAAAGGAGACCGGAGACCGGAGGAAGGGAGACCGGAGGAGGCGTACCGGGACTTTGGCGGGGATGCGGAAGGGGTCAGTGACCAGGGGGAAGCGGGAGAAGAGAGGGGGCGGGGCAGGCATTTTCAATTTTCAATTGTTCATTTTCAATTCTCCATCCTATGTCTATCACAACGGATACGCGCCCGAAGACCGGGCCTTTTATCGGCGCCATGACCCTGATCGGCTTCGGCATGGGGGGCTTCGTGGACGCCATCGTGCTGCACATGCTCCTGCAATGGCACCAGATGATTTCCAACGTGCTCCCGCCCGACACCCTGCTGCGCAAAAGCGTAAATATGTTCTGGGACGGCGTGTTCTGCGCCATGACCTGGACGCTGACGGGCATCGGCATCGTGCTGCTGTGGCGGCAGGCGGGGGCGGCCCGGCTGCCCCGGTCGGGCAAACTCTTCTGGGGGAGCCTGTTGCTGGGCTGGGGGGTGTTCAACGTGCTCGACAGCCTGGTGGACCACTACCTGTTCGGCTTCCACAACGTGCGCGAAAACGTCCCCGACAAGGCCGCCTGGAACCTGGGCTTCCTGCTCCTGGCCCTCACGCAGATCGTCACCGGCTGGCTGGTGGTGCAGGCAGGGCGCAAAGCGGTGGTTTAGTGGTTCGTTGATGGTTGTTCGTGGTTCGCATGGACCGATTGCTACGCCCCCGAACAACGAACAACCATCAACGAACAACCATTACCTCGTGGGAGTGCGGGAGAGTTTCTGGGAGAGGAGGGTTTCGACGGCCTGGCGTTCGTGGGGGGAAAGCGTTTCAATGGGTTGGATCGTCAGGTCGCCTTCCTGGGTTTTGAGGTGGAGCTTGTAGTCCCCGTCGCTGCCGCTGACCTGGTAGCCGTAGAGGGAAATGGTGTCGAGCAGATTGCTGATGGCGCTGCCTCTGAGTAGAACTTCCATTCTTTTTTCTCTCTCCTTACGTAAGGACGCCCTCCCGCGTTGTGCATCGCCCCGCTGAGTTCGTCATTGGTCATTGGTAATCAGTTGAATAGGCAATGAAAGCTTTGGCAGGAAATAAGGTTCACCACGGAGACACCGCGTATCACGGAGGAGTGCAAAACAACACGATGGGCAGGTATTTTTTTCTTACCAGCGACAAGACGGGTACCCGGGAAGTGGTCGCATGGCGGGAAGTGGTCGCATGGCGGGAAGTGGTCGCATGGCGGGAAGTGGTCGCATGGCGGGAAGATGTCGCATTGCGGCTCCCCTCCGAGGAGGGGAGCCGCGATGCGACATCTTCCCGCGATGCGACGCTTCTGCTGAAAGACATTCCTGCCGATAGGATGCTTGTTTTTATTCGGATCACCCACTGTATGCTATGTCCACTTTTCGCTCCTGCTGCAATCTTTCCTGTCAGTTCAATTCGTCATCAGCCCTTGTTCATTGCTTCTTCCGCCGCGCGGGTGCCGTGGTGGAAGGCTTCTTCGAAGAGGGAAATGCCGCTCAGGTCGGAGTGGGCGAAGAAGATGCGGCCGGCCACCGGGGCGGCGGCCTCGCGGCGGGCTTCACTCCACACGAAACCCGGCACGGGCCGCACCATGCCGTGCCCCCAGAGCCACACGTCCACCCGTTGCAGGTACCGCCCGATGCCGGGGTGTACTTTGGACAGGTCTTCGGTGAGGAGGGCCACCCATTCGGCGTGGGTCCGGGCCAGGGCCTCCGTGCGGGCCGTCTTGGGGTCGGTGTGCGACAGGGGCAGGTAATAGGTGAGCACAACCGGCTCCGTCCCCGCGGTGCGGCGCAGGTGCTGGTGACGGGCGTTGACGTAGCCCAGCGAGGCGGCGCCGTACAACACGTTGTCCCAGCTCAGCGGGCTGCCCTGCCGGTCGGGAAAAGGCGCCAGGGTGAGGTTCGCCACCATCCACGGCGAATAGGTGAACGGGGAAGGCGCGTCCCGGCCAGGAACGCCCTCTCGTGCATTCTTGAGCAGCCGCCCGGCCACGAACTGCGGCGCCGCCACGATGCACTTGCCGGCCACGATCCGTCCCGTGTGGCCCGTCGCCACGTCGAGGTAGTCCACGTGTACTGACCCGCCGGCGGGGGCCACGGCGTACACCAGGCAGCCCGTCCGGATCTTGCCCGCCGCGTGCCGGGCCAGTTGGGTTACCAGCCACCCGTTGCCCTCGGGCCACGTGAGCACCGCGTTGCCCTCGGCGTTGGCGGCCACGCCCCGCCGCGCCGCGAAGTAGTGAATGCCCGCCCAGGCCGACGTGTCGCGCACCGTGGTACCGTAGTCGTCGCGGCAGCAGTAGTCCACGTACCACTCCAGGTAGGGCGAGGTGAGGCCCTGCCCGTGGAGGTAGTCGAGCATGGTGATCCGGTCGAGGGACCGGAATGCTTCATCGGCCGAAGAGGCGTCCACGGGCAGTTGGAAGGCGTACTTGCCGTCGGTACCCCGGGCGGTGCGGAACGCCTGCATCCGTTCGAGGAAGGTGCGGATTTGCGCCCCGTCGGCTTCGGGCACGCCGAAGTGCGGAATGAGCCCGTCCTGCCAGTAACCGTGGAGGTACAGGCGTTCTTTGGGGTCGAAGCACAGGTAGTAGTCGTTGTAGACCGGCACGCCGGCCGCGTCGAAGCCCGTGATGGCGCCGCATTCGCGCAGGAACCCGAGCAGGTCCGCCTGGTCGGGGTTGGGCAGGGGCAGGTAGTGGGCGCCCCAGGGGTTGGCGGTGATGCCATTGTGGCCGCTCGACGCGTTGCCGCCGGCCTGCGCTTCCAGTTCGAGCACGCAGAACGACTCCACGCCGCCCGCCTTCAGCCGCCGGGCCGCCGACAGCCCCGCCACGCCGCCCCCCACGATCACGTATTCGCAGTGGTGCGTCTGGCGGGGCGGCTGCGCAAAGCGGGCGTGGTCGCCGCGGAGCCGGTGCCCGGCCGCGGCCGAAGCCCCCATGATCTTCCCCGGCACCGGCCCGGGCCGTGCCGGACTGCAACCCATGGGCAGCCAGCCCGGCACGGCCGAAGCCGCCACCAGGGCCGCACACTTGCCGAAAAACGTCCGCCGGGTCAGGAGAGAGCGCATGAGAGTCGCGTTAGGGGTAGAGACGCGATTGATCGCGTCTTTTCATTGCAATGTTTACCACGGAAAAAGGGTGAGCACGGAGTTACACGCAGAAAAAAACTGAACCGCAAAGATCGCAATAGAGACGCAAAGGGCGCAAAGAAATACGCGTTCTCCTTGCGGTCCTTGCGTCTTCTTTGCGCCCCCATTATGATCTTGGCGGTTCAGTTCTTCTCACTCCTCACTTCTTGATCCCTTTTTCTCCTTGCAACGCTATGTCCTCCGTGTCTACGTGGTGAATCTTCAAACGCGGAGACGCGATTCATCGCGTCTCTACTCCTGGTACCGGCCCCATTCCCGTTCGAAATAATGCACCAGCACCTGGTTATTGAGCTTGTTGACTTCGGTGGGCACGGCGGCCATGTCGCGGGGGAACACGGTCATCTGCCGGAAGGTGGCCGGGTCCACGAAACGCAGGCCCGGCAGGTACCGTTCGGGCGGACGAAAGCCGTTGTGTTTCAAGGCCATCACGTAGCCCCAGTCCCCGAACGACGGCACGTACGCGTGGAAGGGCACGGTGAAAAAGCCGGCGGCCCTGAGCGTCGCATTCACGCACCAGAACGACCGCGGCGCCACGTACGGCGAGGTGGCCTGGATGACCGCGATGCCGCCCGGCGCCAGGCTCCGGTACAGGAGCCGGTAGAGGGTGTGCGTGTAGAGCTTGCCGACCGAATAGTTGGACGGGTCGGGGAAGTCCACGGCGATGCAGTCGAACGTGTCGCGCTGTTCCTTCAGCCACCCGAACGCGTCGGCGTTGACCACCCGGACCTTCGGCGAGAGCAGCGCCCGGCCGTTGAGTTCGAGCAGCATGGCGTTGCGGGAAAACAGGCCCGTCATGGCCCCGTCGAGGTCCACCACCGTCACCGACTGCACCGACGGGTACTTGAGGATTTCGCGCACGGCCAGCCCGTCGCCGCCGCCCAGCACGAGCACCTGGCGGGGCGTGCCCACGGCCTGCATGGCCGGGTGCACCAGCGCCTCGTGGTAGCGGTATTCGTCGGCCGAGCTGAATTGCAGATTCCCGTTGAGGAACAGGCGCAGTTCCCGGCCGCTTTTGGTGAGCACGATCCGCTGGTAGGGCGACGATTTGGCGTAGATCACCGGGTCGGGGTAGCTCAGCGATTCGGAGTAGCGCATGATGTGCTCGGAGCCCGCAAAGCCGGCCACCAGCAGCAACAGCACGCCCACCGCGCTGGCCTTGAGGAACGGCGCCCACGCGGTTTCCCGCTCGAACTTGAGGCACACCACCAGCGCCACGGCCACGTTGAGGATGCCGAAGAAGAACGACGTTTTGATCAGCCCCAGGTGCGGCACGAGCAGCAGCGGGAAAATGATCGAGGCCAGCAGGGCACCGATGTAGTCGAACGTGAACACCTGCGACACCAGGTCTTTGAATGCGAAGCGGCCCTGGAGGATGCGCATGAGCAGGGGAATCTCCAGGCCGACCAGCGTGCCGGTCAGGCCGATGAGCAGGTACAACAGGACGCGGAAGGAAGCCACCTGTTCGAAGAGCAGAAACAACAGCGACGAACTCGTGCCGCCCACCAGCCCGACCAGGATTTCGATCTGGATGAACCAGCCCACCAGGTTGCGGTTGAAGAACCGCGACAGGTACGAGCCGATGCCCATCGAAAACAGGTACACGCCGATGATGGTCGAAAACTGGGTCACCGAGTCGCCCAGCAGGTAACTGGCCAGCGTGCCGGCCACCAGTTCGTAGATCAATCCGCAGGTAGCCACCACAAACACGGAGAGCAGCAGCAACAGGGGCATTCGCGGGGAAGTCACGATAATGGACAATGAACAATTGAAAATGGACAATTGAAAATGAAAAACAGGGGCGGCGCACCGTCAGCCGTGGATGGCGGCGCCGATGATGATGGCGACGGCCAGCATAAAGGCGGCGGCCATGATGGCCAGGGCCTTGTTTTGGTTCACCAGGATTTCGCGCCACAGGTCCTCCGGCGTGATCCGCTCGATGATCCAGAAGGAGACGAGGAGGATGAAAATGCCGATGAAGGAATAGACGAAGGACGCGGCTACGGCTTTCAGGTTGATGATGTCGTTCATGCGGGAGGGGAGGTTGAGGGTGAAAGGACAATGGAAAATGAAAAATGGAAAATGGGAAGGCGGTACGTACAATTTCCAATTGTCCATTTCTAATTTCCCATTTACTTATGGTACCGCTGCTGCTGCCCGTTGGGCGACCACTTGCTGGAGTCGGAGCCGAGGTAGCGGCGGCCCGTGAGCCCCGCGTACACGAACACCCCCAGCGCCAACGCCAGGAACAACAGGTAATACTTCAGCTTGAGCAAATCTCTTTTCAAAATAATGACGAATGACGAATGACGAATGACGAATGACTTGTTCTTCGGTTTAACCACGGAGAAAAAAGGAGAAAAACTGAACCGCAAGGATCGCAAGGGAGACGCAAAGGGCGCAAAGCAATACGCGTACTCAATGCAGTCCGATCCTCCGGTGTCCGGTCTCCCTTCCTCCGGTCTCCCTTTTTCTTATTCCCCGTAATCGCTGTTCATCCACCGGAGGCGTTCGAAGTTGCGGATGCGCCACCACTGGAAGGCGGGGTAGAGGAGCACGGCCAGCAGCGTCAGGTAGAAGTTCGAGAACATCGAAACGTCCTGCCGGGCCTCCAGCTGGAAGTACAGGCTGCGGCTCGCCGGCGCCTTCGACGGGAACAGGTTGAGGTGGTAGCGGCCCGCCGGCAGGGCCGAAATGAACCGGCTTGCCGACCGGCTGCCCTCCGACCAGCTTTCGCCGCCTTCGGAGCCGCTGTAGTATTCCACTCCCACCACGAAGGCGTGTTCCTCGCCGGTGTCGTCGTTGACCAGCGTGGCGTCCAGTTCCAGCCACTCGTTCTGCACGGGAGCCCATACGTTGAATTTCAGGTTGGACGTGCCTGCCCGGCCCCCGCCCACGGTGAAGGCCTGCGTCACGATGGGCTGCCCGTAGGCGCTGTCAACCACCGGAAAGGAGGCGTTGAACACCGTCTGTTCCCGGGCCGTAACGCTGAGCCACACCTGCAAGCCGAGCAGCAGCACCAGGGCCGCGGCCGTCACGATTTTGAGCGTGTTTTCGCGGACGTGGCCGCGCAGGGTCTGGGTAGGGGCCACGCCCACCTTCTCGGGCAAGGGGCCGGGAGGTGCAAAGGCTGCCCAGACTTCCTCCGGCTCGGTGTATTCCCCCCGGTACCACTCCACGCCGTCCGGCCCCCTTTCCTGGATGAGCATCAGCGGCGGGGCCACGAACTCCTCGGCGGTGGGCTTGTCGTCGAGCGGGTCCCAGGGAAATTCGCCCTGGGCGTACACCGTCAAGGCCCGGTACTTGGCGTACAGGTCGTAGCCGTCCCCGCCGAATTCGAAATCGCGGGTGTGGTAATGGATGACGGGGTGGTCGTGCGTGGGCACGAGGTAGTTCCAGTGGCCGTTGTACTCGGCCAGGAAGGCGTAGCCGTGCACGGGGTTGAAAAGCACGTATTCGTTCCAGTAGTAGTCCGGCCCCGCCTCGCGCCGGCGCAGGTAGCCGGTCACCTGGTACACAATGCCTTTGAACCGTCCCTTGCGGCCGGGGGGAATGGCGGGCGTTGCCACGTCCCGGAACCGCTTGAGCACCACCGGCCCCTCGGGTGCGGCCAGGCCGTAGAGGACCTTGCAAGGACCGCAGGCCACGTACTGCGCCTGGGCGTGCGCCACCAGCGGCAACGACCGTTTGCATTCGTCGCACGTGACCCGGCCGGGCGGGGGCAACGGCATGGCAGGCGGGGGCTCAGGTCCATTCATGGAGGTCGCGGAGTTGTTGGAGTTGCAGGTCGCTGTACGCTACGCGCCGGCCCGCGTACACGAGCGTCCGGGTGCCGGCGTGGACCTGCGCGACCAGCAGGTCGCCGGTTTCCCCGGCCAGTTCCACCTGGTGGAAGCCCGTCGTCTCGTCGCCGGGGCCGGGCAGTTCGCCTTCCAAGCGGATGCCGGTGTTCTTGTCGAGCGTCGTCACGCGGTAGGGGGCGCCATCCCCGAAGCGGTGGGTTTTGCCCGGCTTGGTACCCACCATGGCCGGGGCGGTGGTGCGGAGGGCGGCGGGTTGCACCACCGCGTAATCGCCGTACGCCTCCACCAGCCAGCCCGCCGAGCCGTTGCCGAAATCGAGGGCCCACCAGTTCTGGTACCCCTTTTTAAAAGTGTACCGGAGGCGGCCCGTCACGGTGAAGGCCCGCCCGTCGTGCCGGCCGGTGGCGCCGGTGCGCAGGGGCGTCATGTCTTCGGGAACGGGCAAGGCCCGGGCCGGGCCGCCCGGGACGGCGGGCGGGCGGCGCACCACCGTCCGGCAGGCCGGGCACACCAGCCGCGTGCCCGCCCCCGACCGGAAGGCCAGCACCCGGTTACACCCCGGGCAAGTCAGTGACAAATTAGAAATTGACAATGTAAAATGAAAAATGAAGGTGGTTGCAGTGAATGACTTGCGGAAATAAAAACAAACGCGTCGTACCGGGGGCAAGCGGCTCACCGGGTCCGCAGGTTATTTTCCATTTTCCATTTACCATCTACCGCCTCACCTCGTGCGAAGTGTAGCGGGTGGCTTTGAAAAACGACAACGTGTCTTCGAGCAGGTGGCGGGCCTTGCCGTCGTTGACCCGCCGGAAGTTGGACAGGTACACGTCGAAGGTCAGCAGGCCGAACTCGGGCCACGTGTGCACGGCCAGGTGCGACTCGGTCAGGCAGATCACCCCCGTGAAGCCGCCCCCCTCGAAGGGATGGAATACTTCGCCCACGGCCTGGAGACCGTACGCCCCGATGCGTTCGGCGTAGAACTGCCGCAGGGGGGCGTAATCCGCCAGGAGGTGCGTGGCATCGGTGGATATTTCGGCCAGCACGTGCAGGCCAGGCGTGTAGTTCATAGCGGGACGGCGCGGGGAATCCGGGGCGGGCCGGGTGCGTGGTACGTAAGACAAAACTAAAATTTTTCGGCAGCCGCCGGGCGTCCTCCCGGCAAAAAAGTTGAAATTGAGGCGTTTTTTGCGCGTAAAATACTTATTTCTAAGTATTTACATTGGGAGGGGACGGTGCTAGCTTTACATTCCCATTCACCCTAACCTTCGGCAACCATGCTCGTCTCCACCTTTGAATTGCTCGTAAAACGCATTGCTCCCCTGGCCCCCGGCCCGGTGGATGCCGGCCCCAATGCCGCGTTCCGCCGCGTCGTGCAGGGCTATTTCCTCATCATCACCAACCTTAACCCGAGCCGGACGGCCAACTTCTTCCTCCAGTTCACCATTCCGTCGCTGCCCGCGGGGTCTCCCCCCAACGTCGTCTTCAACCGCGAAATCGTGCCCGGCGCCGCCGGGAACGCAAGGACGGGCTTCGACGTGGCGGCCCAGAACAACGTACCCCTGGCGCTGAACCCCGGGACGGCAACCCCCAACTTCAAAGAGTTCAACACCGTGCGGTTCAGCGCCGGCCCCCTGCAAACGGTTTCGGTCAACCTGCTGCCCAACCTGGGCAACCCCAGCGTGCTGGCCAACGAAAACCTGGAAATACGCGGGTCGGTGGAACTGATCCAGGCGTACACCAGCCTGCGGGAAATCATCAACGGCGTACCGGCCACCGACGTGCTGCTGTCGGCCGAAACCCGGGGTACTTTCCTCGACAATGAATACCCTACCGCCACGCCCGGCGTCGAACTCGATTTCGACCAGATCAACTACGGGCTGCCGCTGGCTTCCGGCAACGGCCGCAACACCGTCGAAAGCCTGCCGGGAATTTTCCTGCCGGTCTTCCCGACGTCCTTTACAACGGCCCTGGCCCTGGATTCCCAGTTGCTCGAAGAAGCCCGCAAGGACCTGATCGTGAACCTGAACGCGGAGCTGGCCCCGCTGCGCCTGGCCGTGCAGCCCCTGGACCCGCAACAGCAACCCCCGGCGGCCTGACCGTCCGGCGTACGTTCCGCTGCCCGTCGTTCCGGTTCCGCCGGCGCGACGGGCAGTTGCCGCGTTCCCCGGTGCCGTGATCGGCCCGGTGTAGCGATTCTTTCGTACCTTGGGTGGCCGCAACTTCCCAACGGCGACGCCCATGGAAGCTTTCGAACCCGAGCTACCCCCCGAACCCGGATTTCTGCCGCCTGGCTTCGTACCCTCCGACCACCCGTCCCATTCGGTGCAGTTCGTGCCCCTGCCCAAGTTCCGGGGCCGGCGCTACGGCTACCTGCTCCACAACAAGGTGTACGTGTGCCCCGTGCTGCACGCCTACCTCACCGACC
>CADCTQ010000237.1:329-15430 GCA_902805615.1 uncultured Cytophagales bacterium | reverse complement strand
AGAGAAGTCATCCCCCTACCCCCTTCGCAAAACCGCTGCCAGCCGCACAAGGGGGACCGGTAGCTGGCGGCTCCCGGCAAGGAAACAGGCTGTACCCATCGGACCCAGGCAGTCCCCTTGTGGCGGCACCGCCCGGTACGCAGAACTACGTTCGGTACGTTCGGCTCACGCCTCAGAACTACGTTCGGTACGTTCGGCTCACGCCTCCGTACCCTTATGGGTTTGCTTGTGAGCCAGGGAAGGGGGTAGGGGGATGACTTGCTTGCTTGCTACTCTTTGCTTGCTGCTCTTTGATGACCAACCATCACTACCTATTTGCCCAATATCTCACTCGCATTGGCTTTCGAACTGCGCGAAACTTCTCCCACTACCTCACGTTCCAAATCGTCACGCAGTATGCCCCTCAGCTTTTTCAATTGATGAATGTATTCAGAAAGCAAAGCCCTTAATTCAAGGCCTTTGCGTGAAATCTTTTCTCCGTGGTAAACCCTTCTTATATGCTCCTCCTGAAAAATGCAATGGCCTCGTTGTTCCTGGCGGCCCTGCTCGTCCTGACCGTCACCGCCCAGCCCCAGGCCGGCGTGGACGTGCAACACTACGTGTTCCGCCTCACCCTCACCGACGCCAGTGACCGCATTGCCGGGGAAGCCGACGTAACCGTGCAGTTTACGGGAGCGGCCGGGCGGGAACTGCGGCTCGACCTGGTGGGTACGGGGGGAAGCACCCCAACGGGCATGACTGTCAGCGGCGTGCGGCGCAACGGGCAGCCGGTGCCATTTACCCACGCCAGCGATGCCCTGCGGATTCCGCTGGAACCAGTACCGGCGGGGGGCGAAAAGCAGGTTTTCAGCATCACTTACGCCGGGGTGCCGACCGATGGCCTGGTCATTTCCAAAAACAAGTTCGGCGACCGCACCTTTTTCGGGGACAACTGGCCGAACCGGGCCCGGCACTGGCTGCCCGTCGCCGACCACCCGTCCGACAAGTCCACCTGCGAATTCATTGTAACCGCCCCTGCCCACTACCGGGTGATCGGCAACGGCCTGCTCAAAGAAGAAACGGATTTGCCCGGCAACCTGCGCCGTACGCACTGGACCGAAGCCGTGCCCATCCCAACCAAGGTAATGGTAGTGGGCGCCTCCCGGTTCGTGGTGCAACACGTAGACACCCTCCGCAACGTGCCCGTGCAAAGCTGGGTGTACCCGCAGGACCGCGACGCCGGCTTTTTCGACTACGCCCCGGCCGCGCCCATCCTGGCGTTCTTCGACAGCCTGGTGGGGACGTACCCCTACGAAAAGCTGGCCAACGTGCAGTCGAAAACCCGCTACGGGGGCATGGAAAATGCCGGCAATATTTTCTACAACGAGAAAGCCATCCACGGCAAGAAGAACCTGGACATGGAACGGCTCGTGGCCCACGAAATCGGGCACCAGTGGTTCGGCAACTCGGTGACCGAGAAAGACTGGCCGCACGTGTGGCTGAGTGAGGGCTTTGCCACCTACCTCGCCGACGTGTACGTGGAACACGCCTACGGCCCGGCCCGCATGGCCGAGTACCTGCAAAAGGAGCGCAAAGAAGTCTTTGACTTTGCCAAAGAGAACCCAACGGCTCCCGTCGTGGTCACCCAACCCGCCGACCTGATGGCCCTGCTCAACCCCAACTCCTACCAGAAGGGCGCCTGGACGCTGCACATGCTGCGGCAACGGGTGGGCGATGAGGCTTTCTGGCGCGGCCTGCGCACCTACTACGGCCGCTACCGCAACGCCAACGCCGCCACCGAAGACTTCCGGCAGGTGATGGAAGAAACATCCGGGAAAGACCTGTCGGGTTTTTTCAAACAGTGGCTGTACACGCCGGGCTACCCGAAGCTCACGGGCACCTGGGCCTACGAAGCCACGCAAAAGGAACTGGTGGTGCAGCTCCGGCAGCCGGCCGGGGCCAGCTACGTCTTGCCGCTCGAACTGGCGCTGTACGACGTGGCCGGCAAGCTGCTGGGCAAGGAAACGGTGCAAGTGGACGGGGCCGAAAAGACGTTCCGGCTGAAAGTAACCGGTGTACCGGCAAGCGTAGTCCCTGACCCGGATACGGAAGTACTGGCGGAGGTGGAATTGAAGAAAAGGTAGCAGGTACGATGTTTAACGGACCAAAAGCAACACCCATCCAATCACGTTCAAATGCTGACTGAGGAAGTGGATCCAGAACAAACTACCGGAAGTCATCCCCCTACCCCCTTCCCTCTGCTCAAGCCAACCCACAAGGGGGACCGGTACCCACCGGTGCTGCCGCAAGGGGATGGCCGTGTCTAATGAGTATGGACCGTTACTTGCCAGGGAAGCGCTAACTACCGGTCCGCCTTGTGGATTGGCTTGAGCAGAGGGAAGGGGGTAGGGGGATGACTTCCGGTAGTTCGGTTTGCGGTAATCCATAGATGTCCACCCCTCAAAAATCATAATCATCATAACCAATCAGTGTACCATTACTGAGTTGCATGAGGCTACCCGAATACTTCGTTAGGGTCAGGGTTTGCCGGCCGGCCGGCCTTGTGCGTAGTCCCTCAGGGCAATTTGAATGCTTGCAACAGCCAGCATCGGATCATCCCGGTGGACGAAGTGACCCGCGGAAGCACTGTAAAACAACCTGCCTTTAGGGATGGTATTCATCAGGTTGGTCCACCGCTCAATCCGGTGTTTCATCTTTGCTTTAAACAGGCCTTCATCGTACGCGGCGGCGCCGGGAAACGGATCGTACCGGCCGCTGGTGACGATGGCCACGGGAATGTCCGGCAAAGGCGTACTGCGGAGTTGGGCAAATTCCGCCTGGCGCAGGTCAAACAGCACTTCTCCTTCCCGCTGGATGGCGATGGGCGCCGCTGCGTTGGGCTTGAACTTGCCGGTTTTCCTTTCCATGACCAGCGTATCCACTTTGCCCTGGCTAAAGCCGACTTCCCGCCACGGAAGCCCCAAATTGGCGCAGGTTTCGGTAAAGTCGGCCGGGTCAATAATGATTAGGCCCGCCAGTTCCTGCGGGTAGTACAACGCGAAGCCCCGTACGTAAACCCCTCCCAGCGAATGTCCCACCAGCAAGTAAGGAGGCGGCAGCTTCAGGCTTTGCAGCATCTTTCTGAGCCGGTTCGTTACATTCTGGAGGGTAGGCATTTCCTCAATGGACGGTGAGTCACCGATTCCGGGACGGTCATAGGCTACGACCGGCGCCTGCCTGGCGACTTCATCAAAGATGGTGTCCCAGTTGCCGAGCGGCGTCCCCAGCCCGCTCTCAAATACCACCACGGGCTGACCGGGCTTCCGGCTTTCGATTCCCTTGGTTTGAATCTGAATTTTCGTACCATCAATGGTGATGAACCGGGTTTGCCCGTTGGAAAGGAAGGGGAACAAACCCAAGAGGAAGGCAAGGAGCAGGGTTTTAAGAATCATGGATATTAGCCTGAAGTGAGAGGCTAATATATAACTAAATTTTTAGTTATAAGCGCAACGAAGCGGATTTTGAAAAAAATCAGGATCGGCAAACGAACGCAGTGGCTGACTCCGCCATGAGGGTAATGACAGGGGTACGGTTGAGGCAGAAGCAGGCTCCGGTATGACCCTTTGGACTTACTATCCGAAAGGAACTGGAGGCAACTTCGCTCCCTTGGCCAGTGTCAGTCCGATTTGCCCGGCATGGTGTGAATTGTGAAAAAGGATGTGGGCGAAAAGTCTGGCCCGGGAAACCGTGCCGAAAAAAGGGGTTTCAATGGGATCGCACCACGCCGTATCAATTGTATTCCGGACGTAATCCTGGAGCCTTGCAAAGCCTTGTTCGATCAGAAGCCTGCTTGTCTCAATGTCACGGCCTTGCCCGTTGTCCGCTTGTCCCATCGTTGTGTTCTGCACATCCGTTGGCAAGCCAAAGAACAAGCCAAACAGGTTCATCATTTCGCCAATATGCCGGTAGATGAAACCTACTGACGCAGTTCCTGCATTCAATCGCAGATCAGCCTTTTCTGCCGTGATTTGATCGAAAGCACTTGAGCAGGTATGCTGATTCTGAACCAGCATATCTAAGAGCAATTCCTTTTGCATTCCTTTTTTGATTTGTCTGAATTCCCTTGGCAAAATTACGGGGTGAGGCTTGGCCCGGGCGGGTGGGAATGCGACAATATAAGGGGGGACTTCCGCCATGTCTGCCTGCTTTCAAAGGTTTCAAACAGCTATTGCGGTTGAATCGTAGTTTGAAGTGATATAAGGGCTGTTTACCGTTCCACTGCTGATCACTTCAAGGCGTACTCGATCCCATTGCCCCGTTCTACCGGCACAACTACCTGGCCTTCCACCAGGTCGGCGAGGAGCTTGGCGGCGCGGCGTTCCCTCCATAACCCGCTTAGTGAGCAGTGTATTTTATTATTTGCCCATTCCCGTCAAAAGTCCAGCAAAACCTTCACGTTTTCTTCCAGTTTTAGCAATTTTGCCGTGGGCAGAACCCCCATCGGGGAAGTAAAACGGGTGTTATCAATGGCCCTGATCTGATCTACAAGAATATCACAAGGCTCAGGATTCCCGGCCTCGCCTCTGGAAAGGTGGACCCGTAGAATGCTGGCCTTGCTGTTGATCTTGGTGCTAAGGGGGCAAACAATCGTTGAAAAATGACCGGCATCATTCAGAAGATCAGTTTGCAGCACTACCACCGGGCGGATTTTTCCGGGTTCAGTACCCTTTGCTGGGTCAAGGTTTGCCCACCACACTTGGCCGCGCTTAATCACGATAGTCATCAGCCTGCTCAAATTCTGATAGTATCTTCATGCTTTCCTCTCTGCATGACAAACTTTCTTCGGCCAACTGTTTTGCCAGAAGCTCCCGCTTTATCATTCGGTTGTAATGCTCCACTGCCTTATTGATGTAGCGGTTACGAGGCGTCTGGAGGGCTTTTGATAATGCCTCTACCTCTTGGTAGAGCGAATCTTCCAGCTTTAGGGGAACGGCTTTCATACGCAAAGAATATATCTTTATGGTATACCTGATTATGATATACTATAAAGGTAAAAAGAATGACCTAGCCTTTGGTACGTACTACCAAGAAAATTCAGAAGGATCTCGGTCTAAGTCAGGACTGCTGATCACTTCAACGCGTACCCGATCCCGTTGCCCCGTTCTACCGGCACGATCACCTGGCCTTCCACCAGGTCGGCGAGGAGCTTGGCGGCGCGGCGTTCGGAGATGTTGATGAGCTTGGCGTAGCGTTTTAAGGTGATGTACTCGTTGGTTTGCAGGTATTGCAGCAGCACCTTCACGTTGGGCGATTGGAGGACGGCCTTGTCAACGGGGGCGGGTTCGTATTCGAGGGTTTTTTCGGCTTCCTTGCCGGCGGGTACGTTTTTGTCGTGTACCCGCAGGTACACCTGGGCTTCGCCCTTCGGGTCTTTCACGCGGTGGGGCTTCTGTTCGCTTTCCGCCACCCGGACGAGCAGCACGTGCATCTCCCCCACGTGGCGGCTTTCGTACTCCAGGTCTACCGGCGGGTCGAGCAACCGGTCGGCGGCCGTTTCGATCTTGCCCATTTCCTCCGCCTCCGAGAGGATGCCGCTCACCTGCCCGTCGTCCTCCACCCCCACCAGCAAGATGCCGCCCCGGGTGTTGGCAAACGCCCCCAGGGTGCGGGCAATCTTGTCGGCACTTTGGATGGTGCTTTTGAATTCCAGCGTGGGGCCCTCCCCCTGCTCGATCAGTTCCCGTAGTCCAGTACCCGCCATAGCTAAAAAGGTTACTATCTGAACGTCAACCGGCCGACGAGGTTACGCGGAAGGGCCCCCATCCCGGTCATCCCTTACTCCTGTGAATCCTGATCCCGACAATTGTTTCCGGAAATCCCGATCAGAGGGGAATCTGCTCGAACTTTACCGGGGCTTCGCCATTCTTGAACGACGGGCGGGGCTTCAGGTTCAGCACCTGGAACAGCTCCTTGTCGGCGTCTTTCTCCGGGTTGGGGGTAGTGAGCAGCTTGTCGCCGGCGAAGATCGAGTTGGCGCCGGCCAGGAAGCACAGGGCCTGCTCCTCCGTGTTCATGCGGACGCGGCCGGCCGAAAGGCGCACCATGGCCTTGGGCATGAGAATGCGGGCCGTGGCAATCATGCGCACCATTTCCCACACCGACACCCGCTGCTGGTCTTCGAGCGGCGTGCCTTCCACCGGCACCAGGGCGTTGACCGGCACCGACTCCGGGTGTTCGGGCAGGTTTGCCAGCACGTGCAACATGCCGATGCGGTCGTTTTCCGATTCACCCAGCCCGATGATGCCGCCCGAGCACACCGAAATGCCGCTTTTGCGAACGTGTTCAATGGTTTCGAGGCGGTCGTCGTAGGTGCGGGTGGAGATGATTTCGCCGTAGAATTCCTCGCTGGTATCGAGGTTGTGGTTGTAGGCGTAGAGGCCCGCGTTCTTGAGCTTCACGGCCTGTTCCTGCGTGAGCATGCCCAGCGTGCAGCACACCTCCATGCCCATGCCGTTCACGCCTTTCACCATGTCGAGCACCTTGTCGAAATCGCGGTTGTCGCGCACCTCCCGCCAGGCCGCACCCATGCAGAAACGCGTACTGCCGCTCTCCTTGGCGTTGCGGGCGGCGGTGAGCACCTCGTCCACCTCCAGCAGCTTGTGCACCTTCACGTTGGTGTGGTAGCGGGCCGCCTGCGGGCAGTAAGCGCAATCCTCGGGGCAGCCACCGGTCTTCACCGAAAGCAGCGTGCACACCTGCACCTCCTGCGGGTCATTGTGCTGGCGGTGCACGGTGGCGGCCCGGTAAATAAGGTCAAGAATGGGAGAATGGTACAGGGTAGAAATTTCTTCGCGGGTCCAGTCGTTGCGGATGGTCATAAGCATGGGAAGTTGCAGGCCACAAAATTAGAAGATTCGGCCGATTACCCTACACGGGTGAGGTAGGCATTTGGATGCCCCGCGGCAGTCCGGAGGGCCGTGCCTAATTTTCGGTTGTGAAACATTTTTCGTGGGCGTTAATTTTTTGCCTCCTTTCTCCCTCTTTTTTACTGGCAAGCGGTGATCCGGTCCCCATGGGCGGCCGGAGTTGGGGCCTTGCCAACGCTTCCCTGACCCTGGCCGACGAATGGGCGATTTACAACAACGTGGGTGGCCTGGCGCGGCTGCGGGAAAATTACCTGGTGAGTGCCTGCGACGTCCGTTACGGCATGGGCGGCTTTACCACCGTAGCCCTGGCGGGCGTCATGCCCCTCCGCTACGGCACCGGCGGCGTGAGCGTGGACCGGTTCGGCGACGTCCTGTACAACGAGCAACGCCTGGGCATTGCCTACGGCCACCAGGTGGACCGCGTCAGCCTGGGCCTCAAGGGGAGCTACGTGCAAACGGCCGTGGCGGACCTCGGGGTGCGGGGCCGGTTCATGTTCGAATTCGGGGGGATTGCCGAACTCACGCCCCGGTTGTGGCTGGGGGCAAGCGTGTACAATTTCACCCAGGCTAAACTGGCTGCTTATGAAGACGAGCGGATACCTACTGTACTGAAGGCCGGCCTCTCCTGGCGGCCCCTGCCGCAACTGATGCTCAACGCCGAAACCGAGAAGGACGTGGATTACCCCGCCCGGTTCCGGGGCGGCATTGAGTACCAGCCGGCCAAACCTTTTTTCGTGCGGGTGGGCATTGCCACCAACCCCGGCACCAACCACTTCGGCTTCGGCTTCCGGCGCAAAGCGTTTTGCTTCGACTACGCCCTGCGTACCCATCCCACCCTGGGATTATCCCATCACCTGTCGCTGAGCTGCAAACTGAACCAACGGAAAAAGGATGCGGGCAGCAAAGAGTAACCAGACGACCGGCGGGCGGTTCATCAGCAGGATAAGTAGGATAAGTAGGATAGGGTTTAAACCCTATCCTACTTATCCTACTTATCCTGCTGACGGGAACGTTCACCTTGCTTTCATAGCTTGGATACTCACCTTGGTCATGCTGCTTTATCCATTGGGAAGCACGGCGCAGGAACACCCGCGCAAGGAGATCAACCTGGACGAGTTCATCCAAAACCTGTTCAGCCAGCCGGCGGACGACGTGAATTACGAGGACCTGTACGAGTCCCTGTTCCAGCTTTACACCAACCCCCTCGACCTCAACGCCGCCACCCGCGACGAACTGGCCGCCACGTACATGCTTTCGGAAGCCCAGCTAAACGCCTTTTTTGCGTACCGGGCGCAGAACGGGTCTCTCCTGTCGGTGTACGAGTTGCAGGCGGTTCCTGAATTTGACCTGACCACGATTCACCGGCTGCTGCCCTTCGTGGAAGTACGAAACCCCCGGGCCGGCAGCCAGCCGTTCTGGCAGCGGCTCGTGCAGGAGCCCAACAATTACCTGCTGCTCCGTTACGGCCGGGTGCTGGAAAGGAAAAAGGGCTTCTCACCGGCCGACACCAACCGCCAGGGCGAGGTCAACCCGCGTTACCTGGGTGACCCCGGGCAAGTATACACGCGGTTCCGGGTGAGCCACGCCCGGGACTTTAGCTTCGGCTTTACGCTGGAAAAAGACGCCGGCGAAGCCGTGGCCTGGCAGCCCCGCACGCGGCGGTACCTGTCAGATTTCATCTCGTTCCACGGGATGCTCGAAAACCGGGGCCGCTGGAAAAAGCTGGTGGCCGGCGACTACCAGTTGCAAGCAGGGCAGGGGCTGCTGCTCGGGGCCGGCTTCGTGATGGGCAAAGGGGCCGAAACCATTACCACCGTCCGGCGCAACCAACTGGGCATCCGGCCCTACACGTCGGCCATGGAGTCGGGTTACTTCCGCGGCGTGGCGGCTACCTACGCCCTCGGCCCCTTTGACCTGACCGGCTTCTATTCGGGCACCCGCCGCGATGCCGCCGTCCCCGAAGAAGCCGATACCGTGGCCGGTTTGGCCGGGGACGAATCCATCCGGTCGGTGCAGGGCACGGGCTACCACCGCACCGCCCGGGAAATTGCCGCGAAGGGAAACATCCGCGAGGGGCTGGCCGGGAGCAACGTCACCTACCGGAACCGCGCCAACACGCTGCAACTCGGCGCCACGGCGCTGCTCAACCGGTACAGCGTGCCGCTGGTCCGCAAGCCCTCCGACTACAACGGGTTCGAGTTCAATGGCCGCGACAACTGGAACGTGAGCCTGAGTTACAGCTACCTCTGGCAGAACGTAAACCTGTTCGGGGAAGTGGCCCGTTCGAAAAGCGGCGGCGCGGGCCTGGTGTCGGGTTTGATTGCCAGCCTCACCCCCAAGGTGGACCTTACGCTGCTCTACCGCCGCTACGACCGGCATTTCCACAGCTTCTACGGCAACGCTTTCGGCGAGAATACCCGCAACGGCAACGAGCACGGCCTGTACTGGGGCCTCAAGATCATTCCCCTCCGCAAAGTCACCGCGTCGGCCTACTACGACCAGTTCCGGTTCCCGTGGCTGAAGTACCGCGTAGACGCCCCCTCGAAAGGCTACGAATACCTGTTCAAACTGGCCTGGCAGCCCACCAAGACGACCGGCCTGTACGCCCAGTTCCGGGAAGAATGCAAGGAGATCAACCAGGCGGACGGCAAACTGCCGGTTGATTTCCTGGCCGCGGCCCGGCGGCGCAACTGGGTGCTCAACGCCGACTACGCGGCCGGCAAGTGCCTGAGCCTGCAAACCCGGGTGCAGGGCAGCCACTACCGGCAGAGCAACGGCCCCACACGGGGCTACGCCATCATGCAGGACGTGCAGGTAACGGCCGGCAAGCTCAAGGTGAGTACCCGCTTTGCCCTCTTCGACACGGAAGATTACGACAACCGGCAGTATGCCTACGAGAAAGACGTGCTGTACGCCTTCTCCCTGCCCGCCTACAACGGCCGCGGCACCCGCCAGTACCTGCTGCTGCAATATCCCCTGGGCCGTCGCCTGGACGTGTGGCTGCGTTACGCCCGCACCCAACTGCGCGACAACAAGACCATCAGTTCGGGCCTGGAGGAGATTGAGGCGCCGCACAAATCAGAGATGAAAGCGCAGGTGCGGATGAGCTTCTGAAATAAAACCCGAAAGGTTTCCAAAACCTTTCGGGTTTTGGTATCATTAAGGCTGCTTTTATTCCACCAACCGCAACCTACCCGTATGGAAGGCACCGCCCTCGTTCTCACCAACAACCAATTGGGAAAATCCAACGCCAAAACTTCGCACGGCCTCATCCGGGGCTCGTCCCGCTACCAGATCATCGGCGTCATTGATGAGGCGTCGGCGGGCAAGGATGCCGGGGAGGTGCTCGACGGCATCCCGCGCAACATTCCCGTATTTGCCACCCTGGCCGACGCCACCGGGCAGTTGGGCAAAGTGGACTACTGCCTGGTGGGCGTGGCAACCAAAGGGGGCAAGCTGCCGCCCGAAATGCAGGGGATCGTGATGGAAGCCCTGTCGCGGGGCATCTCGGTGGTGAACGGGTTGCACGAGGCCGTCGGCGATAAGCCCGAAGTAGCCGCCCTGGCGGCCCAGTCGGGAGCCCGGGTGCTCGACATCCGCAAGCCGAAGCCCAAAGACCAGCTGCACTTCTGGACGGGCCGCATCAAAGGGGTAACCGCGCCCCGGGTGGCAGTGCTGGGCACGGATTGCAACCTGGGCAAACGCACCACGGCCCGGCTGCTCACCCAGGCCTGCCGCGAGGCGGGAATGAAGGCCGAAATGATCTACACCGGCCAGACGGGGTGGATGCAGGGGGGCCGGTACGGCTTCATCTTCGACTGCACGCCCAACGACTTCGTGTCCGGCGAGGTGGAGCACGCCATTGTCACCTGCTTCGAAGAAGAGCACCCCGACGTGATGTTCATCGAAGGACAGTCGTCGCTGCGCAACCCGAGCGGCCCCTGCGGCTCGGAGTTCCTGGTGTCGGGCGAGGCGCGTTACGTGGTGTTGCAGCACGCCCCGGGCCGCACATACTTCGACGACAACGAAAAAGCCGGCTGCCTCATCCCCCCGCTGGGCTCGGAGGTGGAACTGATCCGGTTTTACGGCGCCGAGGTCATTGCCATTACTCTCAACACGCAGGGCCTTACCGAAGCGCAGGCCAAAGCCTGGCAAGGGCAGTACGAATCCGAACTCGGCCTGCCGGTGGTAAGGCCGCTCGAAGAAGGCGTGGGCCGGATCGTGAAGCTGGTGGAAGGGATTACCGGGAAGGCCCGCTAGCCGCCTCCGGCGCGCTTCCCAGCAGGTTTTCGAGGGCCGCGCACTGCGCATCAATCGTGAAGGTGGAGGCCGCGTACGCCTGGGCCGCCCGGGCCAACCCTTCGCGTTCGGCCGGTGCTTCCATCAGCCGGAGCAAGGCCGAGGCCAGGGCGGCGTCGTCCCTGGGCGGAACCAGTACGCCGTACTGCCCGTTGCCGAGCAGTTCGGGCGTGCCGCCGCTGCTCGTTCCCACCACCGCCAGCCCCGCCGCCATGGCTTCCACGGTTACCATGCCGTAGGTTTCCTGCACGGAAGCCAGGGCAAAAGCGTCCATCGCCGCGTAGGCCAGGGAGGGGTCGTCCGTGTACGGGTGAATGTGCACGAAGGGGGCCACCGCCAGTTCCGCCATCAGCTTTTGCAGGTGCCCCAGGTACTCGGGCAACGCTTGCCCGACGACCAGCGCGTGGAACGGTTTACCGGCCTTCACGGCCCGGGCAACGGCTCTGATGACGTATTCCTGTCCCTTCATCGGGTCAATGCGCCCGACGATGCCCACCACGAAAGCACCGGGCGGCAAGCGGAAGTGACGGCGGGCCTCCTCCCGCTGCGCCCGGGCGTGCACGAATACGGGAACGTCAATGCCTTGCAGGACCACGCGGATGCGTTCGGGGGGCATGTGGGTCATCTCGCGCACCTGGTCGGCCAGCCAGTGGAGCGGGGCGATCCAGGCCGCCAGGGACCGGTACAGCAACGTTTGCACCGGGCCTTTTTTGGGAATGCCCACCTGCATCTGCTGGTAGTAGAACAACCGGAGGGCCGGGTAGAAGAACCACCGGGCCCAACCCGCCAGGTAGGTGTCCTTGGCAACCGAGAACACCAGCGAGGAAATGTTTTTCTTTTTGAGGAGGGCTGAAAGCCGGGACGCGGCGCCCAGGTCAACGTACTTCACTTTCACCGTCAGGAGTTCCACGGGCAGCCCGGCCTTTTCGGCGTACCGCTGCAAGGGGGAGCCCGGCGAGGCAATCACGGTAACCGCGTGGCCGCGTTCGGTCAGGTACCGGGCCAGCCGGTAAATGTTCATTTCCAGGCCGCCCCAGGCTCCGGAGATGCAAAGCATTGCAATGTTCACGAAAGTAGATTTTTAGCGAATGGAATGGCCCTCAAAAAAAGAGAGGCTCCCCATTGCTGAGGAGCCCCGTCTCAATACTAAATACCCAATACTTAGTACTCCCCTAGTACCGGTACCACTCCGACTTGAACGGACCTTGCGGCGCAACGCCGATGTACTCGGCCTGGTCGTTGTTGAGCACGTCCAGTTCGGCGCCGACCTTGGCAAGGTGCAGGCGGGCTACTTTCTCGTCGAGGTGCTTGGGCAGGGTGTACACTTTGTTTTCGTAGCTCTGGTGGTTGGTCCACAGCTCGATCTGGGCCAGCGTCTGGTTGGTGAACGAGTTGGACATGACGAACGAGGGGTGGCCGGTGGCGCAACCCAGGTTCACGAGGCGGCCTTCGGCCAGCAGGATGATCTGCTTGCCTTCGATCTCGTACAGGTCCACCTGCGGCTTCACCTCGATCTTGGTGCGGCCGTAGTTCTTGTTGAGCCACGCCATGTCAATCTCGGTGTCGAAGTGACCGATGTTGCAGACGATGGCCTTGTCCTTCATGGCGCGGAAGTGACGCTCCACGATGATGTCTTTGTTGCCGGTCGCCGTAATGAAAATGTCACCCACCTTGGCGGCGTTGTCCATTTTCAGCACCTGGAAACCGTCCATGGCCGCCTGGAGGGCGCAGATGGGGTCAATTTCGGTCACGATCACCCGGGCACCGGCCCCGCGGAAGGATTCGGCGGTACCCTTGCCCACGTCGCCGTACCCGGCAACCACGGCAATCTTACCGGCCATCATCACGTCGGTAGCCCGGCGCACGGCATCCACGGCCGACTCCTTGCAACCGTACTTGTTGTCGAACTTCGACTTGGTTACCGAGTCGTTGATGTTGATGGCGGGCAGCGGCAGGGTGCCTTTGCGCATTCTTTCGTACAGGCGGTGCACGCCGGTAGTGGTTTCTTCGGAAATCCCGCGGATGCCGGCCACCATTTCGGGGTACTTGTCGAGCACCATGTTGGTCAGGTCACCCCCGTCGTCGAGGATCATGTTGAGGGGCTGGCGGTCGTCCCCGAAGAACAGGGTTTGCTCGATGCACCAGTCGAACTCTTCGGCGTTCATGCCCTTCCAGGCAAATACCGGGATACCGGCAGCGGCAATAGCAGCAGCAGCGTGGTCCTGGGTAGAAAAAATATTGCAGGAAGACCAGGTAACTTCAGCACCCAGGTGTACCAGCGTCTCGATCAACACGGCCGTTTGAATGGTCATGTGGAGGCAACCGGCGATGCGGGCACCTTTCAGCGGCTGCGACGGGCCAAACTCCTCGCGGATGGCCATCAGGCCGGGCATCTCGGCTTCCGCCAGACGGATTTCCTTCCGGCCCCAGTCGGCCAGCGAAATGTCCTTTACTTTGTAATTAACGCGCGTTTCAATCATTGTTATTGATGTGTTGCTAATGCAAGGCAAAGGTACTCAATCGGTTTAAGTTTAATGCAATATTTTGGGCACAACCGGGGCCCGCTTTTGGTGTAATCGGGGCAAATCTTACATACCCCGCCGGTACCTGCCGGCGGCAGCCGGTTACCTGCCCGTGCGGGAAGGATCGGTTTCCGGGCGTCCTTGCGGGCAAAGCGTTCCCCGGGAGGCCGTTTGGCGCCGGGAAAAACCGGAAAAAGAGAGCAAGGAAGTAATTTTACACCGGCGGGAACACCGGCGGCCGGGTGACAAAAGCCGCGGGCTCCCTACACGAAAAATTTCTTTCGCAAGATCATCTCTTCCACCCGTTCGGGCACCAGGTATTTGATGGATTTGCGTTCGCGGATGCACTGGCGGATGTAGGTGGCCGAGATGTCGAGCAGCGGGGCCGGCACGAACTGCACGTTGGGGTGTTCGTAGATCGCGTTCCGCACCGCGTTGGGCCGCGGGTACACGTAGAGGCCGTAGTATTCGAGGATTTTCTCGTAGTTCATCCAGTTGTGGAACTGGTCGAGGTTGTCTTCGCCGATGATGAGGCGGAAGGTGTGCTGGGGAAACTTCTCCTGCAGGTACGTAAGCGTGTGGATCGTATAGCTGGGGCGCGGCAGGTGAAACTCCACGTCGCTCACGCGCAGCCGGGGATTGTCGTCAATGGCCATGCGCACCATGTCGAAGCGGTCGAACTCGTGCAGCAGCGACTTGTTTTTCTTGAACGGGTTGTGGGGCGACACCACCATCCACACCTGCTCCAGGTCGGTGTTGCAGGCCATGGTGTTGGCAATGACCAGATGCCCGACGTGGATGGGGTTGAAGGAGCCGGAGAACAAGCCGATCTTCATGGGGAGTCAGGGAGGTATGGAGTTGGAGCGTTAAGGAGTTTGAGCGTTACGTACATTCACAAGCAACCGGCAGCCGTTACGCCCAAACGCCTTAACTCCCAAACTATTTGGTCAGAAACTCGTCCACCAGTTGCTGGGCCTTGCGGAGGGTGGTCTCCAGGTCTTCGTTGACGAGGCTGATGTCGAACTGGTTTTCGAAAGACATTTCGAAGTTGACCTTGAAGAGCCGCTTGGAGATGGAGTCTTCGCTGTCGGTGCCGCGGCTGCGCAAACGCTGTTCGAGGGCCTGCATGGAGGGCACTTTCACAAAAATGGCCAGGGCCCGGTCACCGAAGTATTTCTTGAGTTTGAGGCCGCCCTTCACGTCCACGTCGAAGAGTACGTGTTTGCCCGAATCCCAGAGGCGCTGCACCTCCGACTTGAGCGTGCCGTAGAAAGCGCCCACGTAGACTTCTTCCCACTCCACGAACTGGTCGTTGTCAATGCTTTGCTTGAACTCTTCGGGCGTGAGGAAGTAGTAATCTTTGCCGTGGACCTCG
>CADCTQ010000237.1:0-319 GCA_902805615.1 uncultured Cytophagales bacterium | reverse complement strand
CAGCAGGTGCCTTACAATGGTGGTCTTTCCCGAGCCCGAAGGAGCCGAGAAGATGATTGCTTTGCCGTTGAAAGGAGCGGGTGAGTTAATACGTGATTAAGTTATCAGGTCCGTAAATGAGCCGCTAAGTTATGAGGAATCCCCGAAACGGCGGTGCCGTTGCCTGCAACCCCGGGCCTGATAACTTAATAATCCGTTGATATTCCGTACAAATCAGGCCCGTAAAATCAGGCATTCTCGGTGATTTTGCTGCGGATCGCGTTGATCACATCCGCGGAGACTGCTTTCCGTTCGAGGCGGTCGCAGAGGAGTTGCCGGA
>CADCTQ010000236.1 GCA_902805615.1 uncultured Cytophagales bacterium | reverse complement strand
ACAAAATGGATAGTGGTTTTGAAAAGCTTCGCTCATGAACGCCCGGAGTGACAAAATCTTTGCTTAGGATGCGGATAAAAAAATCACTGTTCTCAATGGCCTTTAAACCCCATCATGATGACAACCGAACCCCTTTTTACCGAGCGGCAACGCTTTACCCAAGTTTGGTTATGGCTGCTGCTCCTCGGCGTGAACGTGTATTTCGTGTACGGACTGGTAAAACAGGTTTTTCTCGGGGAAGCGTTTGGCGACAAACCCATGAGCAACCAACACGTAATCACTGCGGTCTCCCTTGTTTTTCTGGTCACAATCCTTTTCGCCTTTCTGCGGCTTGATACCGCCATCCGGCAAGACGGCATTTACTACCGCTTCATGCCGTTTCAGTGGAATTACCGAAAAATTTCCTGGGATAGAATTTCGAGGGCATTGGTACGGCAATACAGCCCCATTGCTGAGTACGGCGGATGGGGTCTGCGGATCAGCCTGTTCGGCAAAGGTCAGGCGTTCAACGTTTCGGGTGACCAGGGACTCCAACTGGTCTACGACAACGGGAAGAAGTTTTTGCTGGGCACGCAAGAACCGGCAGCCATTGCGCAGGTATTGAAAAAACTTGGGCAGTTGTCGCCTGATGTGTAAGTCGTTCGTTCTGCTGCCCGCCCTAATAAACGAATCGTCCCGGACGATTCTCTTTCTACCCCACTTACTCGGTCACGTTGTAGTAACGCGTATCCACGACCACGCCCGGCTTCTGGCCGGAGTACACGTGCACCAGGGCCCGCTTGTTGTCGCCTTCGAGCCGTGATACCACGTACGCACCCAGCGGAATCTGCCGGACGGCGATGGGGCACCGCTGCGGGGGCGGCTGCTGGCCCGCCGGCCGGTTGGGATACCAGATGCGGCAATGGCCCGGAGGCGGCAGGTGCCCTTTGGGGATGCCGTATACCTCGTGCTTCTCGCCTTTGGATTCGTGCTTCTCTTCTTTGTGTTCGCCTTCCCGCGGCGGGTATGGATTGGTGATTACCAGCGGCACGCAACCCGATACCCCCCACAAGGTAACCAGGATGCCCAAGCAAATATTTCTGCGCATAGCTGCCATAATTAAAGTTTTCCGCAAACTGCCCCCATTTTTCCCGCAAACCAAAGCATTTTCCCCACTCCTTCCGTGCCCGTAAGTTCTGCCCGCAAAAACCGGTGCGCGGCCGGTTGCCTTCCTTCCGCAAACATCGAACCGAACCCGAACAACTACCGCTTTTGCTGAGGGCCAGGGACTTACCCACCACCGCAACGGTCCCGATGCCGCGGCACCCGCCAACGAAACCCCTTCCCCCGCCTTCCTGCCGGTACGGCGATCCTCCTGCTGCACGAAGAAAGCAACGCACGGGGCACGTACGTAAGGATCGGTACCATTCTGGGTGCCTCCTTTTGCCCGGTTTGCCGCTTTTTTGCGGCAGGCATTCAAACAGCTATCATCCATGAAAAAACAGGTTACCCTTTTCATTTGCACCGTCCTGCTGGCAGCCGCCCCGGCAGTGGTGTCGGCCCAGTCGGGCTATAAGATCAGTTCTTCCAGCGGGGCCAATCTCCGCAAAGGCCCCGGTACCAGCCACTCGGCCACCGCTACCATCCCGGCGGGAGCCAACGTCCGCGTGCTGGAGAAAAACAGCAACGGCTGGTACAAGGTGGAATACAACGGGCAGACGGGCTACGTAGCGGGTGACCTCGTGGAAAACCAGAACGCCCAGCAATCCTCCGCCAACCGCACCGCCGACAACACCCGTCAGCAGCCGGCCGGCGACGCGCAGGACCGCAACAACGCCGCGCGCCAGACGGGCAACGGCAGCCAGCGGGATGACCGCGACGACCGGAGCCAAAACCAGGGGAGCAAAAGCAACCGGACGGCCGGCAAATCCGCCAGCAAGGGCGGCAACGCGGGCAGTTCTTCCTACAAGTGGGGCATCGGGCTGCGGCTCGGTGAACCGTCGGGCCTGACCGTGAAGCGGTACCTGTCGAGCGGCAACGCCCTGGAAGTGAACCTGGGCCGTTCTTCCCGGTGGGGCTACGAATACGACGCCGACGACTTCTACCGCCACAGCCGGTTCAGTGACCGCGACAATTATCACTTCCATGCCTACGAGGGCGGCGCCAGTACGGCCCTGCAGGTACGTTACCTGTGGCAGAAACCCATCCGCAGTGCGCAGGGCCTCGACTGGTACGTAGGTCTGGGCGGACAGGCCCGGTTTACGACCGCGACGTATTACTACTACTACAATGAAGGCAATTGGGATAACGATTGGTGGCGGTGGAACTTGGTGGAGGAACGCCGCACCGACGTTGACCTGGGCCTCGACGGCATCATCGGCTTGGAGTACACCCTTCCCAACACGCCCATTTCATTGTTCGGCGACGTGAACATATTCATGGAAATCGTTGACCGCCCCTTCGCCATGTTCGGCCAGGGCGGCATTGGAGCCCGGTACAATTTCTAAAAACCGTTCTTCATTCCACAAGCAAAAGCGGGCTGCCCGGGGCAGCCCGCTTTTGTTGTTACAGGACGTTTGGTATTGGTTGGATTGAGAAAGTCATCCCCCTACCCCCTTCCCTAAATCACCGGCAAGCCCACAAGGGGGACCCGTACCCGGCGGCTCCCTGGCAAGTAACGGTCCGCACCCCAACAACTTAATGCTTCGCCCAACCACCGGAGCACCCGCCAAGCCCGTGCCTGCTCATTCGTAATTCGTCATTCATTTCCCTCTTCCCTCCGGCGGCGGCGTTCCTCCCGCTTGCGTTCCCTTTCTTCGCGGCGTTCTTCGGCCTTGCTCCGCTTCTCTTCGTCCTTGTCTTCCTTTTCCTCCTCCCGGCGTTCCTGTTCCTGCTCGGCCTCCGCCTGCTGCGCTTCCTTGTCGCGGTTGCCGAAGAGGCGTTCAAAGAATCCCTCGACGGAGTTGTCCTCTTCTTCCACGACCGGCGTATCGTCAATGAATGATTCGCAGGCGAGGCGTTCCTGCAAGTGTTCGGGCAGCGGGCGGAAGTTCCGGCCGCTCAAGGCGCGGAAGGCCCGGTCGCGGCCCACGCGGCTCATAAAGTCGCCCCAGATGGGCAATGCCGTGGCGGCACCCTTGCCCAGGGCCAGCGTGCGGAAGTGCACCTGCGGGTTGTCGGCGCCCACCCACACCCCGGCCACCAGTCCCGGCGTAACGCCGATGAACCAGCCGTCGGCGTGGTTCTGCGTGGTGCCCGTCTTGCCGGCAATGTCCATCGTAAGGCCGAAGTCCGTGCGGAGGCGGGCGGCGCTGCCTTCTTCCACCACGCCCTGCAAGAGGGCAATCATGACGTCGGCGTTGGCGTACGAGAGCACCTGCCGGCGGCCGGTTTTGGGCTCATGCCGGCGCAGCACCTTGCCGTTGCGGTCGGCCACCGAGGTCACGTACACCGGCGGGATGCGGTAGCCGTTGCTCACGAACGTCAGGTAGGCGCCCGTCATTTCGAGCAGCGAGGCGTTGGCCGCGCCCAGCGAAAGGGCCGGCACCGGCGGCAACTGGCTGCGGATGCCCATGTCCCGGGCCAGCGACACCGTTTCGTCAATGCCCGTTTGCAGCATGATCTGCGCCGACACCGTGTTGACGGAGTGCGCCAACGCGCCGCGCATGGAGTATTCGCCGCCGTACTGGCCGTCGGAGTTGCGCGGCGACCAGTTTTCGTACTCCGCGTACGTCATTCGGGTGTTGGGGAAGAACGTGCACGGCTCGATGCCCTTTTCGAGGGCGGCCGCGTACACGATGGGCTTGAACGTGGAACCCACCTGCCGCCGGGCCCGCACGTGGTCGTACTGGAAAAACCGGTGGTTGACGCCGCCCACCCAGGCGCGAACGTAGCCCGTGCGTGGTTCCATCGCAATGAGGCCGGTGTTGAGGAACCGCTGGTAATGGCGGAGCGAATCCCAGGGGCTCATCGTCTTCTTGACCGGGCCCTTCCAGGTGAACACCTCCATCGGCCGCGGCTTCCGGAACGCTTCCAGGATTTCTTCTTCGGACTGACCGGCCGCCCGAAGTTGCTTGTACCGGCCGGTTTGCCGCATGGCCATCAGCAGCACGTTGTCGTCCTTGCCCCAGGGGTCGCGGTTGCCCCAGTGGCCGTCGAACACCTTTTGCAGGCTTGCCATGCGCCGCGCCACGGCCCGTTCGGCGTGGGCCTGCACGCGGGAATCAATGGTAGTGTAGATTTTAAGCCCGTCGGTGTAGAGGTTGTACGGCGTGCCGTCTCCCTTTTCCGTTTTGGCGCACCAGGCGGCCAGTTCGCGGCGCAGCCCTTCGCGGAAGTACGGCGCCAGCCCGTCGTTGTGCGTCTCGAACTTGTATTTCACCGTCAGCGGCAGGGCTTTGAGCGAATCGGCCTGTTGGGGCGACAGGTATTTGTACTTGGCCATCTGGCCCAGCACCACGTTGCGCCGCTGCCGCGACCGTTCGGGGTTGAGGCGCGGGTTGTACGAGGTAGTGGCCTTGAGCATGCCCACCAGCACGGCGGCCTGGTCGGTGGTCAGTTTGTCGGCGGAAGTGCTGAAAAACCGTTCGGCGGCCCGCTGGATGCCGAAGATGTCGCCGCCCATCGGCACGGTGTTGAGGTACAGCTCCAGCACCTGCGGCTTGTCGTAGAGGGCCTCCAGCTTGCGGGCAATGATCATCTCCTGCAACTTGTTGATGGACGTGGTGAGCAGCCAGTAGTCCCGGCGCGGGTACAGGTTTTTGGCGAGTTGCTGGCTGATGGTGCTGCCCCCGCCGGAGCTTTCGCGTTGCAGGAGCAAGGTTTTCACCACCACCCGGGCGAGGCTGCGCGGGTCCACGCCCTTGTGCTGGTAGAACCGCACGTCTTCGGTCGCCACCAGGGCTTTGATCACGGCCGGGGAAATCTTTTCGTAGTCCACGTGGGTGCGGTCCTGGAGGAAGTAGCGGCCCAGCAGCACGCTGTCGGCCGAGTACACTTCCGAGGCCACGTGGTTTTGCAGGGCTTTGAGGTCGGCCGAGGAGGGCATGCGGCCAAAGGCCCCGAAGTAGACGGCCAGGTAAAACACGGCGGCAAGCAGCAGCCCGCCCGTGAACAGGCGCCCGACGAACCGGAAGTCCCGGAGTTTGGCCCGCCGCCAGTCGTAGTGGCGGATGCGCCGGAACGCGTCGCCCCAGTACGAGCCCGTCAGTTTGTCGCGGTGGCGGTAACGCAGTTCGCGGTAGGCCGCCCCGGCCCGGCGGGTGACGGGGTACACGAGGTGATACACCAAAAATTCGGCGGCCGCGGCCAGCGCAGTCCCGATTTTATTAAGTAGCTCTTTCAATTGGACAAGTTTCCGGGTGGTAATGCGAAACGTTGAATTCCGAATGGTGGATTTCAGATGGTAATTCCTCTATGCAAAGTCACGTACCCGGGTAATCCATCATCCAAAACGTAAAATTCAAAATTGTTTTCCGGTTGTATATACCCGCAAGCGCGGCGCAAGGTTATGCACGGGAGATAAACGTTGCGGGCGGCGTTTCATTGTCCACAAATTTCCCCGCCCCTGGTTCCGTTTTTTCCGAAAATCCTGCAACTTGAGGGGCGCATTGCGGCCGGCCATTCGGCTGCATTGCGGAACAAACCTTAATCAACCGGACTTTTTATGAATCGTAAAATGAGAATGGGCATGATTGGTGGGGGACGCGGGTCATTTATCGGCGCCGTCCACCGCATGGCCGCGGCCATTGACGGCCAGATCGAACTGGTGTGCGGCGCTTTCAGCAGTGATCCCGAAAATTCCCGGCTTTCCGGCCAGGACTTTTTCCTGCCCGCAAACCGCGTGTACAGTTCTTTTGAGGAGATGATCCGGAAAGAAAAAGAATTGCCGGAAGGCGAACGGATGGACTTCGTCTCCATCGTGACGCCCAACCACATGCACTTCCCCCCCGCCAAGCTGGCCCTCGAAAACGGCTTTCCCGTGGTGTGCGACAAGCCCATGACCCTCAACCTGGCCGAAGCCCGCCAACTGGTGCAGGTGGTGGAGCGGACGGGTCTCCTGTTCTGCCTTACCCACAACTATACGGGCTACCCGATGGTGAAGGAAGCCCGCGAACTGGTCCGCAAGGGCAAGCTGGGCAAGATCCGCAAGGTGATCGCCGAGTACCCGCAGGGCTGGCTGTCTACGTTCCTGGAGGGCACCGGCAACAAGCAGGCCGCCTGGCGCACCGACCCGGCCCGTTCGGGCGCCGCCGGCTGCATGGGCGACATTGGTACGCACGCCGAAAACCTGGCCGAGTACATCACCGGCCTGCGCATCTCCGAACTCTGCGCTGACCTGACGACCTTCGTGGAGGGCCGCCAGCTCGACGACGACGGCAACGTGCTGCTGCACTTCGAGAATGGCGCCAAGGGCGTGCTCCACGCCAGCCAGATTGCCAACGGCGAAGAAAACAGCCTCAGCATCCGGGTGTACGGCGAACTGGGGGGCCTGGAATGGCACCAGATGGAACCCAACACGCTGATCTACAAGTCGCAATCCTTCCGGCACGTGCTGCGTCCCGGCGTGGGCGAACTGTCCGACGCGGCCAAGGCGCACTACCGCATTCCGCCGCCCGGCCACCCGGAAGGCTACCTGGAGGCGTTCGGCAACCTGTATCGCAACTTCGCCTTTACGCTGCGCAGCCGCCTGAAGGGCGAAACGCCCAATCCCCTCTATACCGACTTTCCCGGCGCGCACGACGGGCTCCGTGGCCTGGCCTTCATCGAAACCCTCATCCAGTCGAACAACTCCGACCGGAAGTGGACGAAGTTTGTGGAATAGCAGTCGTAAGTCGCCAGTCGTAAGTCGTAAGTCGTAAGTGGGATCGGGAAGGAATCGTGTACACTTTCGACTCTTTTTCGATCTGGCGCTTGCAGGTCCTGATCGGCAAACGTCCCTGCCCGATCCACTTACGACTGGCGACTTACGACTATTTTCCTCCTTATCCCTTAACCCTTTATAAACGACCGAAATGAACAAAATCAAAGTTGGTGTGGTAGGTACGGGCTTTATCGGGCCGGCGCACATTGAAGCCCTCCGCCGGCTTCCCAACGTGGAAGTAGCCGCTCTCTGCGAGGTGAACAATGACCTGGCCCGCCAGAAAGCCGACCAGCTGGGCATCGAACGGTCTTACGTGTTCGAAGACCTGCTGCGCCAGGAAGACCTCTCCTGCATTCACATCTGCACGCCCAATTTCCTGCACTACTCCCAGGCCAAGGCGGCCCTGGAGGCCGGCCGGCACGTGGTGTGCGAAAAACCGCTGGCCAAGGACCTCAAGGAGGCCGAAGAACTGGTGGCCCTGGCCGCCCGCACCGGGCTGGTGAACGCCGTGCACTTCAACCTCCGCTACTACCCGCTGGCCCGGCAGATGAAAGTCATGCGCGAAAAGGGCGAACTCGGCGAGGTGTACTCGGTGATCGGCTCGTACCTCCAGGACTGGCTGTTCTACGAAACCGACTACAACTGGCGCCTCGAACCCGACAAGTCCGGCGACTCCCGGGCCATTGCTGACATCGGCTCGCACCTGATGGACATTCTCGAATACATTACCGGCCTCAAAACCACGGCGGTGATGGCCGACTTCAACACCATCCACAAAACCCGCAAGAAGCCGCTCAAGCCGGTGGAAACGTACTCGGGTAAAATGCTCCAGCCGGAAGACTACGCCGACGTGCCGATCAACACCGAAGACCACGCCAACGTGCTGCTGCGCTTCAGCAACGGCAACCGCGGGGTGATCACGGTGTCGCAGGTGTCGGCGGGCCGCAAGAACCAGATGAAGCTGGAAATTGCCGGTTCGAAGAAAACCTTTGCCTGGAATTCGGAGGCGCCCAACGAGATGTGGATCGGCAACCGCGACGGTTACAACGAAAACCTGATGCGCGACCCGGCCCTGGTGCACGCCGAGGCCCGTTCGGTGATTTCGTTCCCCGGCGGCCACAACGAGGGTTTCCCCGACACGTCCAAGCAGATGTTCAAGGAAGTGTACGCGGCCGTTGCGGCGGGCAAGCAACCCGAGAAGCCGACGTACCCGACCTTCGCCGACGGCTACCGCGAACTGCTCATCTGCGAACGGATTCTCGAATCGAACCGCAAGCAGGGCTGGGTGGAAGTGTAGGTTCGGTGTTCGATCTTGATGTTGATGTTCGATGTTCGATGTTCGATGGAACCACCCCCGGCCCCTCCTTGAAAAAAGGAGGGGAGCCGTACCCGGCGGCCCCGCTGACAGGGTAACGTGTCGTATCGGGTACGTCTCCTTGCCACGCAGCCGATTGTCATGGTTCCCCTCCTTTTTTCAAGGAGGGGCCGGGGGTGGTTTTTTTCTGCTAACCTTCTGCCTGTCTGACATGAACAAGCCTATTAAAAATAGAAAAGCCGCTCTTCCTAAAGGGCGGCTTTTCTATTTTCCATTATCTATTGTTAATTGATTCGCTCCAACGTTTAGCGTGGCCGGAACGGATGGCAACTACCAGTTTTTGCAAGCCGTAGAGGGCCGCGGCGGTGAAGCACATGAGCAGGTTCACGGCCACCACGTCCAGGAGTCCCACGGTAGAATCATGGGCCCGGCTGTTTGAATAGAGGATAATCCCAATGAGCAAGGCAAACAACAGGCGCGAGGGTTTTTTCATGGCGCGGACAGGTTTGTGTTCGATGCTTCGGTACTGGGTATCCCGTAACAACCGGCAAATGGCGTTTGCCCCTTCCGCCCGGGAAACGGGTGGCGCATAATCAATCTATTCATTTACGCCCGAACTCCCCAACTCCCTAACTCCTCAACTCCCTTCCCGGAAGAAGCGGTGCATGGCGTCGTTGACTTCGGCGCTGCGTTCGTGGTGCACCCAGTGCGTGGCGTCGGGGAACACGCGAAGTTGGCCCTGCCGGCACCGCTGGAGGCTTTTGGGTGCCATGTCGGCCCGCAGGAAGGCATCCTGCGCCCCCCACAGGATGAGCAGCGGAACGTCAATCGTGGTGCCCTGGCTTACGGCGCCGGGGTTCTGGTAACGGATGGCCGCCCGGTACCAGTTGAGCATGGACCGGAAGCTGCCCGGCCGGCTCCAGGCGTTCACGTAGTGGCGCAGGTCCTCGTCGGTAAACGTGCCCGGCCGCGAGGTTTTGCGCAGCGACCGGCGCATCATGTAGTAGCCGCCCAGGCTGATGAGCCACTGCGGCAGCAACGGCAGTTGGAAGAAAAAGATGTACCAGCTGCGCCGCAACTGGTCAAGCTGCGTACGCAGGGTTGCGCGCATCACGGTGGGGTGCGGCACGTTGATGACCACCACCTTGTGCAACAGGTGCGGGTGAAACGCCGCCAGGCCCCAAGCCACGGCCGCCCCCCAGTCGTGGCCCGCCAGGTACACTTTCCCGGCCCCCAGGGCGGCAATCAGTTCGACCACGTCCTGCATCAGTTCGCGCACCCGGTACGCGGCAATGGCGACCGGCTTGGCCGTCAGGTTGTAGCCCCGCTGGTCGGGTACCACCACGCGGTAGCCCTGGTCGGCGAAAAAGCCGATCTGCCTGCGCCAGCCGTACCAGAACTCGGGAAAGCCGTGCAGGAAGATCACCACCGGCCCGTCGTCGGGACCGCTCTCGACCACGTGCATCCGGATGCCGTTGACCTGGTAATATTTCTCGGTAAGCTGCAACACAAGTTCCATGAGGGCTTACACGGCGTGCTGCGGGGAAGAGATGCGGGAGGAGGAATTAAGAATTACCAATGACGAATTAAGAATGGTCGTTGCCGCAATGCTGGGGCTTCGGCAGGGGTAGAAGGGTGGAGAAAGACAAGAGACTTTCTTTGCGGTCTTTGCGCTTCTCTGCGCCTTTGCGTGAAACCACCTTGACGGACAAGTACGGGACCAGGCAACAAAAAAGCCCCTGAGAAGGGGCTTAGGGCAGATCTTTGCTATATATGAGCTATATTAAGCAAGTCTTACGTTAACGGCGTTGGGGCCTTTTCTGCCTTGTTCCACCTCGAAGGTGACCTGATCACGTTCCTTGACCTCATCGATCAAGCCGGAAACGTGTACAAATACGTCCTTGTCGGAACCTTCTACCTTAATGAAACCAAATCCCTTTGACTCATTGAAGAACTTTACAATACCTGATTGCATTACTTTTAGTGATATAATATTAATGAATGAGTTAAAGGTAGTAGTAATACGCATACATCCAAAGCTTTTTCTAATATTTATCTAAAACCATACGCGGCCTTGCGGAGGGGGTAAGCCGCCGAATAGTGCCCTGGCGACGGAACAACGCACTGTACGTCAAGTTGCAGCGTTCGCACCAGGTTCGTATACTTCGGAAAAACCCCTGCAAATTCCCATGATTTCTTTCCTGCTCCTTCTCCTGCATTTTGGCCAGGGCGGCCACATCGGGCAAGCCCGCGACACCTGGAAACCGTACTACCTGGACGTGCAGCCGGCCGCCCCGGTGGACGGCTGGTACCTGCCCCTGGCCGCCCCCAACCGCCGCGACCCGAAGGGGTACAAGTTGGTCAGCGCGTTCGGCGCCCCCCGGCAGAGCTACCTGCAGGGACACATCCACACGGCCATTGACATGGAGCCGAAGCAGAAGGCGGGTACGGCGTACGTGTACCCGATGGCCCGCGGCGTGGTCTGTTCGGTGCACCTGGGCGAGCCGCACCGCACGGTGGTACTCCGGCACCGGCTGCCCGACGGCAAAACACTGTTTACCTCCTACAAGCACCTGGGCGAGGTGTACGTCAAGAACGGCCAGGAAGTGGACCCCGACACCAAACTGGCCCGCCTCCACACCCGGGAAGAAGCCAAAAAGCTGGGCGGCCTCTTCGACCACCTGCACCTGGAAGTCCGCAAGAAGTTCGACGACTACGGCTGCGCCAGTTGGCTTACCATGACGCGGACCGAGCTCAACGAGTACTTCACCGACCCGGCCGCGTTCATCACGCAGCACGTGGGAAAAAATAATTGAAAATTTTCCGGCTCCTGGTTACAAACCCTGCGGCAGGATTGACCAACCATCAGAGCTATAAACCATACGATAAATTAGTTAACAAACCACTTACTTTACGCTATTTGTTACCCTGCTTTCCCTCACCAGAGAAGGCGTAGCCCCCGGTTACGCTTTTTTTGTTTGGGGGGGTTGCTACAGCAGGTTGGTGATGGATACGCTGTTCACGTAGGATTCGAGGCGCCGCGAGGTGGTGAAGGCGGTGATGGCGTGGATGTGGTTGAGCAGCGTGTCGTACCACACTTCCACAAAGTACCCGTGCAGGCTGTACAGGTTGATGCAGTACCGGTGGTCGTGGTGACTGATCAGGAAGCTCCCGTTGTCCCACAGGTAGTTGGACTGCAAATCAACCGGCAGGCTGGCAAACTCTGGGAGGGATAGCGCAGGAGCTGGCATCGGAAAGGTGTTTTGCGGTACGGGTGCCGGCGCAACGGCGGATACCGCGTGATCAACGATTGACTGCTGACAAATACTGCGAACCGGCCCCGTTAAGATAGGCATTGGGGCAATACGCCGGCAACGGGTCGGCCAATGGTAACGTAATGATAAACTTCCGCTAACGAACCCTCTCCTCCGCGCCCCGCTACCGCCCCCCCGACTGCCGCGAAAGCACCATGCGGGAGATCAGCCGCAGGATGTTGCTCACGTTCTGGCTGCCGAACATGCTGTTGACCTTGATGCGCAGGGCCACCAGGCCCTCCGACAGCAGCGCCAGGGCAAACAGGACCCGGCTGTAGGGGTACTCGAAGTACATGAAGGTGAGGCCCGTCATTGCCAGCAGGATCAGCGTGAGCTGCACGTAGTGCAGGGCCGTCCACAGGCGGATGCGGAGTCCCAGGAGGGCAATGAGCTTCATAAGCAGGTAGCCGCCGAAGCCCGCCGTGAACACTTCTTTGCCGTACGTAACGTCGAACAGCTTCATCAGCACGCCGGCCAGAATCACCAGGCTGACGATCTTCTGCCATTTGGTTGGTTTCATAGTACGTGGTTATACGTAAAACGGGGGAGGGAGTTGGAGGCCCGGGACGGACGGCTTTTTTCGCCCGGCACTGGTTACCGGGCCGGCTTTTGGCCACTAAGGGGCAACGCAATAGCTTTTCTGGCCGGATTGCCGCACTTTTGCGACGGCCCCCGTGGGTGCCGGACCAAAAATCTTTATTTTTCGTACAAACAATCTCTGAACAAAACCTTTAGACCCTTAGACTATGAGTCGCTTAACGCCACTAGGAAAATTAACCATCGTCGTCCTGATCCTCGGGGCCCTGTACGCGGGGTTCCGGGTGCTGCAAAACCAGGGCATTCTCGGCAAGGGCGCCCCGACGGCCCGGACCGACACCGCGCCGGCGGGCACGTCGGGCGAAGGGGGAACCGGCGCCACGGATGCGTCGGGCACGGCCGCCGGGTCGGGCGATGCCTCGACGGGCACGGCCGCTTCGGGCTCCGAAGCCACCCCCGTCAACAATGCGGGCGGAGCCTTCAACTATACCCCGCCGGCCCCCGAGAACGGCAAGCTGAAAGGCGTGGTGGAACTGGGCGCCAGCGGCTTCAACTCTTTCATCGTGCGGGTTGATCCGCAGAAAAACTGGAAACTCGAAAAGTCGGAGTTCGGCAACAGCCTCGTGCTGGAAAACATGGCCAGCGACGACGACGTGCTGGCCGGCCTCAAGCGGTACATCGGCGGCATGCTCGACTACGGCGTGAGCGGACGCGACATTCACTTCGTGGTCAGCTCCGGCGCGGCCAAGGCCGAAAATACGCAGAAGATCAAGCGGGCCCTCCAGAAACTGGATTACCAGGTGAACCAGGTAACGCCCGAACGGGAAGGTACGCTGGGCCTCAAAACCGTGCTGCCCAAGGAGTTCGAAAACAATGCATTCGTGGTGGACATCGGCTCGGGCAACACCAAGATTTCCTGGCAGGAAAACGGCCAGCTCAAATCCGTGGAGACGTACGGCTCGAAGTATTTCCAGGAGAACGTGGACGACCAGAAGGTCTACAACGAGGTAAAGGAAAAGGCCAACCAGATCCCCAGCGACCACCGCAAAACCTGCTTCATCATCGGCGGCGTGCCCTTCGAAATGGCAAAGGCCGTGCGCAAGGACAAAGAACGCTACACCGTGCTCAACGCCCCCGACCAGTACAAGCTCGACAACGCCAAATCGAAGGCCGGGGTAAACATCTACAAAGCCATCAAAGACGCCACGGGCACCGACCAGTTCGTGTTCGACTGGGATGCCAACTTCACCATCGGCTTCCTGCTCGAATTGCCGAAGTAAAAGCTGACGGCCGGCAGTTGGTTGTTCAGCCAAGTCGCCCGGAAGAACTTCGCCCGAATGCGGACAGAACAAAGAAGGCAGGCCCCATAGCCTGCCTTCTTTGTTTATAAGTCTTACTTCCCGTCAATTCACCCGGGAAGACCGGCCGTAGACGATGCCGGGCCGGAACACCACCCAGATCAGCAGGCTCAGTGGCCACGACAGCAGGGCTACCAGCAACGCTACCAACCAACCCGGCTTGCCGCGCCGTTCGGCATCGCGGTACGCCCAGACAATGCTTCCAATGTACACCAGCAATCCCAGCACGCCGACCAGCAGCCAGAATAGGCCAAACCCGAAAATAATCCCTTCGTCTTCCATGATTTTTTAGATTTAGAAAATACCCCAATACCTTAATCCTCAACTCCGTGCGTATACGGGGTGTCCCCGCCAACGTTGGCAACGGGTTGGGTTACTTACCGCTTCGCACGCCATTCATGGGACACGGGCAAAGGGGTAACCCACCGGTTTCCCTTTTGTGCCGACTTACTTGCCGGTTGCGGGCAAGACGCGATGAATCGCGTCTCTACTTACGACTTACGACTATGGACTTATCACCAACCACTCACGCCTTGACCCCATACGAACAGATTGCCTTACAGGAAATGCACGCGTGGCAGCAAAAAATGACCCGGGAGCCGTCCCTGGGCAGCCAGTTGGCGAAAAACGTCCAGGACAAGCTCGGCAACCTCATCCCCGAAAAGGCGCATGAGATCATCACCGGGGCGATCAAGCAAATGGTGCGGGGCGTGCTGACGGGCTCCGAATTCATTTCGGGCGGTCCCTTCCTCGACGCTACGCTGGAAGAACGCGAAGCCCGGGTCCGCGACAAGATCGGCAACTACCGCAAGATGGGCGCGGCCAGCGGGGCTTTCACGGGAGCCGGCGGCCTCCTGCTGGGCCTGGCCGACTTTCCGGTGCTGCTCGGCCTCAAAATGAAAATGCTCTTCGACATCGGCAACCTGTACGGCTACCCCGTGAGCGACTTCCCCGAGCGGCTGTACATCCTCCACATTTTCCAACTCTCCTTCTGTTCGCCCGAACGGCGCCTGCTCACGTATGACCAAATGCTCCACTGGGAAGACCGCGCCGGTACGCGGCCGGCCGACATCCACAGCTTCGACTGGCGCACCTTCCAGCAGGAGTACCGCGACTACATTGACCTCGCCAAGCTGCTGCAACTCGTGCCGGGCATCGGGGCGGTGGTGGGGGCCGTGGCCAACCACCGGCTCGTAGACCGGCTCGGCGATACGGCCATGCAAGCCTACCGCCTGCGGCTGCTCAAACCGCCCGGGTTTGAAATGGGAGGAGGTTTGGTCATTGGTCAGTAGGCATTGGTAAAAACTTAACCGACAGGATCGCACAGGGCGCAAAGGGCGACCGAAATTTCTTTGCGCCCTGTGCGCTGCTGAAGCGCCCTTGCGTGAAGCCTGCCTCCGTGAAAAAAGTCGGGGCGGGTGAAGAAACCCATTGGGGGGTTTTGCTGTTGGCTAAAAGAGACCAACCCTTTCGGGTAGAATCAGTATAGAACTTTTGTTTGTGCAAGCCATTGATCGTTACTGCAATCGCTGAGGAGCGGATTGCTGATTCCTGTTTAAAGTATTGGTAGTAAGGCCGGCGGCCAATTACTAATCGCTACTTCCCTGCAATGAAAACACTGTTATCCTTTTTAAAACGCTTTTTCATCATCCTGTCATCGCTTACCACGCTGGTGGTGCTGGCCTTCCTGGTGTACGTGCTGGTGAGCCAGGGCACCGAAAGCGAACCCCACCAGGATTACCTCAAAAACAACATGGAGCGCATCCGCGTGGATGGCTCCCCCGCCTTCCGGATTTTCGACCGGCAATTTTACGAGAACCAGGTTTTCCTGCTCGGCGAGTCGCACGGGTACCACGTGCCGCAGGAACTGGACTTTGCCATGCTCAAGCACCTCAACGCCCGGGCCGGCGTGCGGTACTACCTGGCCGAGGTAGATTACTGCCAGGCCTACTTCCTCAACAAATACCTCAATACGGGCGACGAAAGTTTCCTGAACACGGTGTTTGAACCCTGGATCAACGAGGCGCAGTGGGGCAGCGAGGAATTTTACGCCAAGATCAAAAAGATCTACCAGCTCAACGCCACCCTGCCGGCCGCCCGGCGCATCCGGTTCCTGGGCGTGGACAAAATCCAGTCGGTAGAAACCGTCAAGGCGTTTCTGCGGGATTTCCTGGCCGAGATCAACTACCAGCCCACCGCCGGCAGCCAGATTGATTCGCTGCAAACCTACCTGCTGGGCGAGGCTGCGCCCAAGGAGGCCATCGGCCGGGTGGCCGGTAAGGTGCTCGACGACCTCATCCGCAAAGAAGCTTTCTACCAGCAGATCCTGGGCGACGGCTGCGCCTCCTTCCGGCACTTCATCGAAAACGTGGCCTACCTCGATTCGGCCGAGTCGCGCGACGCCCTCATGCTGCGCAACCTTACGTACCTTACGGGGCAACTGAGCCTGGCGGACGAGAAGATGTACGGCCTGTGGGGCTACTACCACACCCTGCAAGCCCCGCTGCGGATCGGCGTGCCCTTCGCGGCCCTCATCAAGCAATCGGGCCTGCCCTTCCGCGACCGGATCGTGTCGCTCAACATCCTCTCGCTGGGCAGCGACATGATGATTCCGCCGGGCTTTAAACCGCAGCCGGCCGGCGGCAAAGTGGGCTATTTCAACAGCAACGGCCCCTTCGTGTTCGTGGACGGCATCAAGGACCTCAAGGCGCTCACGGAGGAGAACTCCCTGACCATCTTCAAGCTCGACGAGCCGGGTTCGCCCTACCGGCAGTCGCAGAAGCTGGCCCGGATGAAAACGTGGGTCGCCAAGAGCTTCATTCCCCGCGAAGACGCCGTCACCACCGACCTGTTCCAGTACGCCGTGCTCATGCGCGACTCGGAAGCCCTCACGCCGTTGCGGAATTAAGCGGGAGTCCATGCGTATACACGCATAAAGGCTATCTTACGGGCAATTTACCATCTACTTACGGACCTCACTCTTTCCCATGCGTCACCTTCTTTTCGCCTTCTTTTTTTCGGTACTCAGTCTGCCCGCCAGCCGGGCCGCGGCGCCCCCGTCGGCACCCCTGCGGTACGAGATCAACCTCAACGACCGGGCCGACGACCAGTTCAAAGTTACCCTGCGCCTCAGTGGCCTCAAGCCCGAAAACGCCGTGTACCAGTTTGCCGCCACCGCACCGGGCACCTACCAGGTAATGGACATCGGCCGGTTCGTGCGGTCGTTCAAAGCCTTCGACAAGAAAGGCCGCGAAATCAAGACGGAACAGATTTCCACCAACCAGTGGAAAATTGACAAGCCCAAAAAGGTCCGCGAAATCCGGTACACGATTGCCGACATCTGGGATACGCCGGTGAAGGAACACCCCGTGTACGGCATGTGCGGCACCTCACTGGAAAAAGACCACGCCCTCATCAACGGCCAGGGCGTATTCGGCTTTCCCACCGGGATGCAGTTTTCGCCGCTGGAAGTTAAAATCGCCCACCCGGCCGAGTGGCAGGTGGGCACGGCCCTGGAGAAAAGCGCCGACGGCAGCTACCAGGCCCGCAGCTACGACCACATCGTGGATTCGCCCATCCTGCTGGGCCGCCTCACCCGGGCCGAAACCGACGTGGCCGGCGCCAAGGTGGAGGTGTACACGTACTCCAAAACCGACAAGATCAAGTCGGACCAGCTGCTCAGCAACATGCAGGCCATGCTGACGGCGGCCGGTACGTTCCTCAAGGAACTGCCCGTGAAACGCTACGCGTTCCTGTACCACTTCGAAGACAAGAGTGCCGGCGCCTGGGAACATTCGTACAGCTCGGAATACGTGCTCCAGGAAGCGGAACTGACGAAGGCGTACGCCGACCAGGTGACGTCCATTGCCGCGCACGAATTCTTCCACATCGTCACGCCGCTCAACATCCACAGCGAGGTGATCGAGCACTTCAACTTCGTGACGCCCACGCCCTCCGAGCACCTGTGGCTCTACGAAGGCGTGACGGAGTGGGCCAGCCACGTGATGCAACTGCGCGGCAACCTGGTGGACCGGCCGACCTACCTCGCTGAAATGAGTTCGAAGATCGCCGTGGACAAAAAGCTGGACACGACCTACAGCCTGAGCAAGCTCGGCCTCACCTGCTACACGCCGGAAGGCCAGCAGCAGTACTTCAACATCTACAACCGCGGCGCCCTGGTGGCCGGCCTGCTCGACATCCGCCTGCTCGAACTCTCCGGCGGCAAGCGGGGACTGCGCGAAGTGGTCAACGAACTGGCCCGCACGTACGGCCCCAACAAGTCGTTCCCCGAAAAGGAATTCTTCGACATTTTCGTCCGCATGACCCACCCGGAGATCGGCGACTTTTTCAACCGCTACGTCAAAAACGCCGAGCCGCTGCCCTTCGCCGAGTACTACGGCAAGCTGGGCATCCGCTACCACGACCTGCTGCGCACGGGCAAGACGGCGGCCGACCTGGGCTTTCAACTGAAGAACGGGGGCGGCAAGCTGCTCTTCGCGCAACTCAAGGAACCCTTGCAGGCGGCCGGCCTGCGCCTCCAGGACGAACTGGCGGCCTTCAACGGCCAGCCGGTAAGCCTGGGCAACATCTCGGCCATTGCCGGCCAGTTGCAGGGGCTGAAGGCCGGCGAAGCCTACCAGTTCACCGTGCGCCGCGACGGCAAGGAAGTAGTCGTGCCCGTGCAAGTGCTGGAACAGGAAGAGATCAAGCAGTACGCCTTCGAACCCGACCCCCAAGCCACCCCCGCCCAACTCCAGTTGCGGGAAGCGTGGGCAAAGAATTTGTGATGTAGGTATTGGGTATTAAGGGATTAGGGTATTGGTAGTACCTAGCGGCTGCACGAATACCTTAATCCCCCAATACCCTACTACCCAATAGCCAGTACCCCAACCCCTACCCCATGCTACCAACGCTGAATACCCGGGAACGGGAGCTGGTGAAAGCCGCCAACCAGTTCAAGAAAAGGGCGCAAAACCTGGTGAAGGCCGGGAAGCTGTCCGAGGAACATTTCAAGGTGGTGGCCGCCTGCGACCAGTTGCTGGACCAGGTGCACCAGCACGCCGAACGCCGGGCCACCATTGAGGCGCAGCACGAACAACTCCGCAAGCTGGTGCAGGACAACGCGCAGTGCCCCCGGTGCAAAACCAACACCAACCTCAAGCTGGCCGGCGTGTTTACGGATGAACACGGCTGGAAGCTGAACAAGTACCGGTGCCGGCGCTGCAACATCGAATTCGTGTGGAACCGGCCCAACAATCCCTGGGACATGCTTAAGTTCATCGAGGCCCTGCTGGTGCAGCTTGACGGCAACCTGGCGGCCAACGAAGGAGAGCCGGCCGCCCGGCAGCAAACCCTGCTGATGCGTGAACAGGTGATGCAGAACCTGGGCAAGTTGAAACCCGTGGTGGAAACGGCCGACGAAAACCTCCGCGAAGTCCGGCAGAAGGACGAGGAAATGGCCCAGATGCTCCACGAATTTAAAAACTACCTCCTCATCGAAACCATCAAGCTCGACACCTGGGAGAACCAGGGACTGTAGCGATGTTCAATGTTCGATGCTCGATGTTCGAGAGAACCACCCCTGTTCCCTCCTTGATGGAGGCCGGGGAACTTTACGGGTGCGGCTGCATGGCAAGAAGAAAAGTACGTCACGGCCTTCTTTCGTTGTAAGCGGGGCCGCCGGGTAAGGCTCCCCTCCTTTTTGCAAGGAGGGGCCGGGGGTGGTTCCTTCCCAATACCCTATTCCCTTAATCCCCTACTACCTTCATCCCTCGAACATAGAGCATCGAACATCCAACGTCGAACCTACTCCCCCGCATCCTTCACGCCGTGGCGGCGGGCCATGGACTGGGCGATGATGCTGGCGGCCAGCAGTTGCAGGGCGTGGTACAGCATGATGGGCAGGAGCACGATGCCCACCACGTTGGGGTCGGGAAACAGCACCCGTGACATGACCGTGCCCTGCACGAGCGACTTTTTGGAGCCGCAGAACAAGGCCGTAATGCGGTCGGCGCGATTAAAGCCCAGCAGCCGGCTGGCTACGTGCACGAGGCCGTACACCGCGAAAAAAAGCCCGAGCATGGCGGCACTCAGCAATACCAGGTCGGCGGTGCGGTAGCCGGCAAACAGCTTCCGGGCGAAAGACTCGCAGAAAGACGTGTAGACAATGAGCAGGATGATGGCCTGGTCGAAGAGGCGCAGGGGCTTGCGGTTGCGTTCGGCAAAAGCGCCGAGTTTGCCGTGCAGCAGGATGCCCAGCACCACCGGAACCACCACTTGCAGGGCCAGCTTGCCGATCACCGACCACAGGTCGTAGCCCTCCGCCTGCGCCGTCAGGAACACGCCCATCCACAGGGGCGTCACGAACACGCCGACGAGGCTCGAAATGCTGGCGTTGAAAATGGCCCCGGGCAGGTTGCCGCCCGCGATCGAAACCATCACCACCGACGAAGACACCGTGGACGGCAGGGCTGCCAGGTAAAATGTGCCCAGCCACAGCAGCCGCGTGCTGTCGCGGGCAAAGAGGCCGTACCCGGCCAGCACCAGCAGGGGAAACACCACGAAGGTCGCCAGTTGCACCACCACGTGCAGCCGCCAGTTGCCCAGCCCCTCGCGGAGCTTGGCCGGGCTGAGCCGCAGGCCGTAGAAGAAGAAGATCAGGGAGACGCCGTAGTTGGCAATTTCGGCCAGCGGCAGGGGTGCCTCGTCGGTGCCGTATTGGGGGCGCCAGGCCGCCAGTACGATCACGCCGACCAGGGCCAGCAGGAAGCTGTCGAAGCCGGCCCGGGCCAGCAGTTCCCGGAAACGCCCGAACGCGGAAATCTTTGGCTGAGTGGCTCTTTCTTTCACGAAAACTTCCTTTTAAACCCGGCGGGCACTGCCCGGCATACCGTCGGATGGATTTCGGAACGCGGGCATTGCCGGCTTTCAGGTCCGCATACGCGTAAACCGGGAGATGGATACGCCCCAAAAAAGAACCGGCCTCCCTCCCCGGGAAGCCGGCCCCGCTCCAGACATCCGTCGCAGCAGTTTAAGCATTGTTCATTTATCCATTATCCATTATCCATTTTCAATTGCCTCAAGCGTAGCCGTACAGCAGCCGGGTTTTCTGCCGTTCGTACTCGGCCCAGGAAATGGCGCCGTCCCGCTGCAACCGTTCCAGCCGGATCAGTTCCCCCGCGAGGGCGGCATCGGAATCGTTGCGCTTGGGGCCGGCGGCCAACGCCCAGGCCAGGGCAACCAGGTAGCCCACAACCGTCCAGCCCAGGAAAAAGTTGAGCAGGAAAATGCCCGCGACGCCTTTTTTATCGTGGGCAATGAGGGTGGGGAGAAAATACAGGGCCAGCAGGGTCAGCAGCGTGATCATGGTGAACGTAGGCGAATGGGTGTACGCCCCTTTATTGGGGAAAGGGGGCGCAGTAACCCGGCAGCCGGGGAATTTTGGTGCCCCGGGTTGCGGCCCTCCGTACCGCATTGCCGGGGGCTTCGGGCGTTTGGGGGTGCGGTTACGCGGCGGGTCCTCTAACGGGAATGATTTTTTCCGGTTCTACCCCGGGACAGGAATATTAGGGGTTGATGCCTTATTATACATTTTGGGACAATTCCCAGAACCTTTCCGCAACATTCCCCCGTAAACGTGCGTAGTTTCGGTATAAATTAGACGGGAAGCATATGATTATCTTGCAAGATTTTACGAGTATGCCCACCCATGAACAGGTAAAGTTTGTACGGCAGCAGGGGCGTTACTTAATGCATCGCCTGGGTCAAAACTGCTTCTGCACCCTTTACGCGGTGGGCAACTTCTTTGTAGAGCTTCGTTATGACTCAACAAGCTATAATATGGTAGGCATTGTTTGCATCGGGAACCCGGGGAAATTGGACGCTTACTTGAATACGATTTCGATCAATGAATTATTCAAATAATCCTTAATCATCCCATCCAGAACCCTTTACAAACTTCGGTACACCGCCCACTGTAGTCGCTACAGTGGGCGGTGTTTTTTTAGTCATGGGTCATTGGTAATTAGTCATTAGATTGTGCCGATTTTTTAACCCCGACCACATGACCAAGATTACGTGCTTTTGCCTGCTGCTGGGCCTGGCGTTTGCCCTGGCCGCCGCGGCTCCTCCCAAAGATGACCGCTACTACGAAATGCGCATCTACTACGCGGCACCCGGCAAGCTGGAAGATTTGCAGGCCCGGTTCCGCAACCACACCACCAAAATTTTCGAGAAACACGGCATGACCAACGTGGGCTACTGGGTACCCCTCGAAAATCCCGACAACCGGCTCGTGTACATCCTGGCCTACCCCAGCAAGGAGGCCCGCGAAAAAGCCTGGAAGGACTTCGGCGCCGACCCCGCGTGGCACTCCGTGCAGCAGTCTTCGGAGGCGGACGGCAAACTGGTGGACCGCGTGGAAAGCATCTTCATGCGCCGCACCGACTACTCGCCCAAAATCGCCACCTCGACCGGCAAGGCGCCGCGGGTGTTCCAGTTGCGGACGTACACGGCCACGGCCGGCAAGCTCCCCAACGTCCACGCCCGGTTCCGCGACCACACGGTCAAGCTGTTCCGCAAGCACGGCATGACCAACCTGGGCTACTGGGAGGTGATTCCCAAAGACGACACCCAGCCCAACACGCTGATCTACGTGCTGGCCCACCCCAGCAAGGAGGCCGGCGAAGCGTCCTTCAACGCCTTCCGCGCCAACCCTGACTGGAACAAGGCCAAGACGGCCTCGGAAGCCAACGGCCCCATCGTAGACAAGATAGAAGCCGTGTACATGTCCGCCACCGACTACTCCCCAATAAAATAGATGTGAGATGTGAGATGTGAGACATTAGACATAGACTCTTGCTTCCGCGGATGGACCGAAGAGCCCGGTACGACAACCTCCAGGTTCGGGTCTAATGACCAATGTCCAGTGACTCCCCACTCCCGTCTATTCTGGTTGCCATTCATCCCAAAAGCCCGGCCCCGCAAGCCGGGCTTTTTTACTTTCGTGGCCGTTACCCAGGGGTAAGATATGCCGCTGATTGGCAGCAACGTAGCGGGCATTCGGGCTTTCTCCGGCATTTTATTTGCCCCGGGTTGCGGGGCGGGAGACAGGCTTTGAAAAAGGGCCGTTTTTTTTGGTCAAATTTCCCGGCTCTCCCCCTTTCACGAACTCAGCTTCAAACCATTCAAGCGATGAAAAAAGTGTTATTGTTTGCGTTGCTGCTTTACCTGGCTGCCTGTAGCTCGGGAAAGCAGGCCCTCCAGCGGGGCAACTACGAAGAATCCGTGCTCAAAGCCGTCAACCGGCTGCGCAGCAACCCGAGCCACAAAAAAGCCCGGGCTACCTTGCAGGAGGCCTTTCCGCTCACGGTGAATTACCACCAGGAGAAGATCGCCACCCTGAAATCGTCCACCGAACCCTTCCGCTGGGAGACGATCCTGGACTCGTACAATACGCTGACCATGCTGCACGAGGAAATCCAGCGGTGCCAGGCCTGCCGCCAGCTGGCCCCCAGCTCCCGGGCGTACCTCAACGAGGCGGCTGAAGCCCGCTTCCAGGCCGCGGCCGAACGGTACCTGGCCGGTGAACAAGCCTTCAAGCGCGACCACAGCCGCCTCAGCGCCAAGGAAGCCTTCCTGCACTACCGCCGGGCCAACGAACTCCAGCCCGACTACCGCGACGTGCGGGCCAAGATGGACGAGGCGTACTACTACGCCACGCTCAAGGTGGTGCTCGAACAGATCCCCGTCCACTCCCGTTCGCTGGGGCTCAGCCACGAATTCTTCCAAAACAAAATCAACGAATTCGCCTCCGGCGCACGCATGAATGAGTTTGTGCGTTTTTACACGCCCCAGGAGGCCCAGACGGTCAAGCTCAACAAGCCCGACCACGTGGTACGCCTCCAGTTCGACGACTTCGTGGTGGGCCAGGTGTACCTCAAGGAAAGCACCCAGACCCTTACCCGCGACAGCGTGGTGGTGGGCCAGGTGGAAGTGGAAGGCGTAAAGCGGGACGTATACGGCAAGGTAACTGCCGAATTCACCACCTTCCACAAGAAGGTAAGTTCGCGGGGCCTGCTCGACATGCAGATCCTTGACCCCATCGCCAACCGCGTGGTGAACCAGCAGAAGATGCCGGGCGAATTCGTGTGGCAATCGGAGTGGGGTACTTTCAAGGGCGACGAAAGGGCGCTGAACAAAAAGCAACTGGAAATCTGCAAGCTGCGCGAAGTGCCGCCCCCGCCGCCCCAGGACCTCTTCATCGAATTCTGCAAGCCCATCTACGCGCAGGTCACCGGCAACCTGGAACGGTTCTACCGCACGTACTAGAGACGGGAGACGTTGCCCGCCTGATGTGAGGAAGGCCGGTTCACTTAGTGGGCCGGCCTTCTGCTTTTGGTCCAATGACCGGTTGTGCTGACAAAAGAACTGAACCGCAAGGATCGCAAAGAGAAGGCGCAAAGGGCGCAAAGAAATACGCGTACGCCTTGCGGCCTTCGCGTCTCCTTTGCGCCCCTTGCGGTTCAGTTTTTTCCCTTCCTCCGGTCTCTGTTCCTTTTCTCCGTGATTCTCCGTGCCCTCCGTGTCTCCGTGGTGAATTTTGAACAGGAAGACGCGATGAATCGCGTCTCTACCGTAGCCTTGGTCGTCAATTCAACCCATGACTAATGCCTGATTGCTGCGGTACGCACGGAAAGGGGGCTTTTGCCGGGGGTGGCCGTTTTGGTCCGGCCGTTGTTGTCGCAGGAGGTGCCGAGGCGTACCAGGATGAACGCCAGTAAAACGATGAGTAGAAACCGCATAGACCCTTGCTTTGAGAGGTGTTACCAATACATACCAGTTGTGTGCGTACCAAAAACTATGCCTGTGTCTCCGCAGCGGGTCGGAAGGCGCTCAGCGGGTCGTCGGAATTTTAGCGGGTTCGGTTATATGCTGAAAATGGCGCGTCAGGGTTGTGCCGCGTACGTCCAGCCGCCCGAACCTGGCCGGCCCGGGCATTGCCGGTGTTCCAACAAATTGTAGATAACTACAGCACCAAGTACACATCCTCCAATTTATCTCTTCAATCCTGCCACCCAGGTAAAGACACAAGCCGAAGCACCGGCCCCGGCTTGTGTGGTGTTTCCCGCCCCAATGGACTGCACTGGCAATGGTGTTCATTCGGGTCACGCAAAGAAAGTGGCAAGAGAAGAAATGAGTAAGCGGGGTTGCCGGCTGCCGGGTCCGGAGCCGGCGGGGCACTACTTGGTCAATATCATTTGTTTGGTATCGGTTACTTTACCGTCTACCACGAGGCTGTAGAGGTACAGGCCGGCGGGCAGCACGTTGCCGTCCAGTTCCACGCTTTTGCTGCGCTTGTCGGCGATGTCGAAGCGCTTCAGTTGCTCGCCTTGCAGGTTGTAGATGAACAGGGCCGCCTGGCGGGTTGCCGCCGGCAGTTCGTACTCGATAAGGGTTTTTTCGTGGAAGGGATTGGGCCGGTTCTGGCGCAGCACGGCCGAGGTTTCCGGGGAAGCAGCCTTCTGATCCGCCCCAATGCGGGCACCGGGCACGGCTTTTTCCAGTTGGGCCAGCCGCTCCTTCAGCGCCTTGATCTCGGCGTCTTTCTCGCGGGAGAGTTCCTTGAACGCCTCCACCAGCACGGGAATCACCGCGTCGTAGTTCATGCCCAGGGCAGTTTTGCCGTCGGCTTCCCAATTCACGGCTTCGGGCAGCACCTTGCCGGCCTCTTCGGCCACGAAGCCCAGGGCGTGCGTTCCGCCGTTTTCCTTTTTCCAGTCGTACTCCACGCCCCGCAGGGCCATGATCTTGTCGGAGGCTTTTTCGAGCGTCTTCACGTTGTCCTTCCAGCGGCCCGACGAGTACGTGATCCAGGCGTTGGCCCGCCCCTGCCCGTCCACGCCGGCAATGTTGGGTAATTCTACCCGGTACACCGGCGTGGTGGTGCCCACGCCCAGGTTGCCGTTGGCCAGGATCGTGACCTTCTCCGAAAATACGGCCGGGTTGGCGCCGCCCGTACCGAAGCCCTTGATGAAACCGATGCGGAGGCTGGTGCCGGTCGTGGGGGACGCGGACGTTTGGTCCTGCCAGGCAATCACGCCGTCTTTCTTGGTGCCGTTGTCGAGCAGGCCCGTAATGAAGTTCTGCTGCGCCCAGTTGTTGAAAAGCCCGTAGTAGGCGCCCCCGGTGGGGAATGCCGTAGGCGGCTGGCCCAGCGCCGACCATTTGGCCGTCGGGTCGCCCAGGTTGCCGCTCGATACCTGGCCCACGTTGCCGCCGTTCACCTGCAACTTGACGGCCGGCGTCGTGGTGCCGATGCCCACGTTGCCCGCGCCGTTGGTGGACAGCAGGATGTTGCCGGGGGTGGCCCCCAGGCCCGCGTTGATGTTTACGTCGGCGCCGACCGTGCCGCTCGACGCGTTGCCGCCGGTAATGTTCACGTTGCCGAACTCGCCGCTCAGGATGTTTACGCTGTTGCCTCGCAACGCCAGCGTGCCCGCGTTGGCGCCAATGGTCAGGTTGGGGCTGGCGGGAGCCGAAACAATTGCCTTGTTGCCGTCGAACGTAATGCCCTCGGCGATGGACAGACCAAACCGGAACCGTACCGGTCCGTTCACGTCCAGCTTGGTGCCGGGTGTCGTCGTGCCGATGCCGACGTTGCCGGTGTTGGCGTTGTAAATGTTGGTGCCGCTGGTGGTCCACTGGGCGGCGGCGTTGGGAGCGGCCAGCCCGGCCAGGAATACCACGGCCATGCTGCGGAGGGCGCCGGGGAAGTTGAATTTGCGTTTCATGTGGGATGCTTGAAGGAGTTGTACATCATGTGAAAAAGCGTTTAGATGGGCGGGAGCAGCACCGGCTGCGCGTTAAGTATAGCACAAAAAATTATTTATTCCTATCAATAGAACTGCTACAAAAACATTAATACTTATCCGCTTTCTCTAACCATTCGCTCAGCCAACTGCCTGTCAGTCTGAATACAAACAGCAGCGTTAAATTCTATGTCTGTCATCCTTTCTTTGCACCTCCTCATTGTCTTGCACGCATTCCTCGTACTCCTGTAAACAGAAAAAGCCGGGACGCAGGCCCCGGCTTCTGTTGTAGTATTTCGCTTTTGGAATAAACCTGCTGCCTGCTTAGTACTGCGCCTGCTGCGGGTTGAAGTTGGTCCAGCCCGTAGTCCAGTCGGTCGTACCGAAAGCACCGCGGTAGGGTACTTTTTCGAAGAAGGCATCGGCTCCTTTTTCCGTCCAGACGGCGCCGGTCAGCAACGGCGAACCGGCAGAGGGCAGGAAGCCGGGCTGGGCGAGGTTGAACTGGGTAGCGTTCAGTCCCAATGTGCTGAGGCTCGCCTGGGGCACAACCTGGTTCTGATAAGCCGCCGTGTTGAAGAAGTCGGTTACCTGCTGGTCCGTAACGCTGCCGGCACCAGCCAGGGGCTTGTTCATGTTGGCCAGCACCAAGCCACGCAGTTGCATCCGGTTGGCAGTCACATTGGCGTAAGTGACCGTGCCATCCAGGCGAAGACCTTCGGGATAACCGACGAACACGGAGTTGAACACACTCGTGGCCGTGTTCCGGCGCAGGTGCATGGCCCGGCCGTACCCACCGCTGCCGCTCGGGGCCCGTTCCGCCGTGGGAGTTTGGCTGAAACCAAACACGCTCACGTTGGCGAATACTGGTTCGGTCAGCGGCAAGCCATCCCGGGGACCATTGGCCGGCGTACCCGGGTCAAAGTTATCTGATTCGAAGCCGTTGGAAGTAGACTGGTCAGCCACCAGCGGGTCACGCAGTGACACGCCAAACTGCACCTTACCTGAGTAGCCGTGGTCGGTGTCGAAGTCGTCATCAAATCCCCGGTAAGCCACCAGGTACTTGGCGTTCACGTTGCCGCCGAACCACTCGAACGAGTCATCGCCGCAGTAAGACACCTGCACGTGATCAATGGTGGTGCCGGCGCCGACGCCGTACAGGGAAAGCCCGTTGATCTCGCTGTTTGATTCGGTGGTGAGGCGGGTGCCGCCAAATTCGATGCGCACGTATTGCAGCGTACCGGAGTTGTCATTCGCGTTGTCGCCGCCGTATCCGCCGCGGATGCCGCCTTCGATGCGCTGGCTTTCGGGCCGGTTCACCGGCGCCCGGCCTACCAGCACTACACCGCCCCAGTCGCCGTAGCTGCGCGAGCCGGCCGGTACGGGCGAGGTAAATACGATGGGTTGCGTAGCGGTACCTCTCGCCACGATTTGGGCACCCCGTTCGATGACCAGGGTACCTTCGGTGGTGGTATCCCCGAAAATAACCGTACCCGGCTCGATGGTCAGCGTGTTGCCTTCGGTCACGTACACCAGGCCACTGAGCAGGTATTGCTGGTTGGCCCGCAGGGTGCGGTTCTCGCTGATCTCTCCTTCCAGAATTACGCGGCCTTCGGGATCGGTAGGCTCGGCGGGCGTTCCCCCGTCATCGTCCGGATTACAGGCAAAAGCACCGAATGCTAACAGGGCAATGAGGCGCCAGCTTTTCAACTGTGTCATAAGAATTGCGTGTTTTGTAGGATGGTAGGTAGGTTAATAAAATGTTGATCGGGCGCCGGCGCCTAGTTGGTAGCCGGCGTGAGCGTCCGGGGATTGAAGTTGAAGATCAACCCCAGCGTGAAGTAGGGTCCCCGGCGGAACGTACGCACCGGCTGCCGGTCTACATTTGCTTCGATGCGGCCATCCTGGTTGTAGTCCTGCTCCAGGCGAACCGCCTGGTTGAGGATGTCCTGGGCACTGAACCGCACTTCCAGTTTCTGCCCGATGGTTTTGGTGATGTTGAAGTCCACCACGTTGCGGGGCATTTCGTAGATGGTCGGGTTCGTCTCGGTACCCACGGCAAAAACCCGCTTGCCGAACACGTTGTACAAGGCGTTGACTTGCAGGCCGAGTTGGTCGTCGCTGTAGTACAGGCCGCCGTTGATGAGGTAGGGCGACTGGTTCTGCATGGGCCGGTTCTTTTCGGCGGAGCCGGCGATGGGAACGGGGGTCAGGCTGATGGCCCGTCCCAACAACACGAAATCGGGCAGGTTGACCCTGCTGAAGATGTATGAAGCATTGGCAACCAGGCTCAGGTTCTGCAACACCCGGCTCTGGGAAAGTTCGGAGAAGGATTTGCGGATTTCGGCTTCCACGCCGTAACTGGTAGCATTGTCGGCGTTGATGAACGTGTAGCTGATGGTACCGGGCTTTTCGAGCAGGTAGCTTTCAATGGGTTTGCGGAAGTGTTTGTAGAAGACGCCGACCGAGATCAGTTCGTTCGGCGAAGGATAGTATTCCCACCGGGCGTCTACGTTCTGAATGTTGGCGGTGGTCAGGTTCTCGTTGCCCTCCACTACGGCGTTGAGGTTGAAGTCGTAATACGGAAACGGCGCCAGTTCGCGGAACTCCGGCCGGTTGATCGTGTAGGCGTAGGCCAGGCGGATAAGTTGCTTGTCGCTCAGATTGTAGGCCAGGTTCAGGGAAGGCAGCGGGCTGGTGATGGGCCTGTCCACCACCACGGGCTGATTTCTGAGGTTGCGGCTATCAAGTTCCTGGCGGTTGTACTCTACGCGCAGGCCAACGGTGGCGTTCAGTTTTCCCAGCGGCACGTAGGCACTGGCATAGCCGGCCAGCAGCGTGTTGGCGGCCGTGTACTGGTTGCGCGGTTCGTACAGTTCGGACACGGCCAGGTTCTGTTCCGTGCCCGTCACGAATTGGGGCGCAAACACCTGGTCGGCCGGCAGCGTAGCAATGTCGTTCGAAGTCCCGTTGGGGCCGAGTACGTACCCGAAGAACCGGGCGTTGAAGTCACGGTCTTTCCGTTCCGTATAGAAGCCGGCTTTCAGCTTCACCGGGTCTTCTGCTTCGGGGCTGCCCAGTTTCCGTTCCAGGTTGGCCGCCGCCGTAAATACGTTCTCGTTGAGTTTGGAGAAGAACCGCCCGGCGTCAATCACTTGGGGTTCGGGGCTGACGGGAACGGCAAAGGGTTCGTCGGTACCACTGTTGCGGAGGTACCGTACCCGCCGCCAGTCGGGTTCCGTCCGGCCAGTGTACGCGTAGCCCAGTTGCCAGTTGAGGTTCATTCGGTCGCTCAGCGTGTTGTTGCCAACGAGTTGCCCGGAGTAAATGCTGCGGCTTTCGAAGCGCTGCGAGTAGGCCCGCACGTCCTGGTCCTGCCCGAGGGCCAGGCGGCCATCCCGGACAACCGTCTCGAAGCTACCCAGCTGGTTGAACAGGTTTTTGAATTCAAGACTAAAGTTCGGGTTGAACCGGAACAGCCAGTTGTGCAGCACGCCTAAACGGGCGGTGCTGGTAAACGACTGATCCGTGAATTCGCTGGCGATTTCTCCGGCCACGTCTTCCCCGTTCGAGTAGGTCTTGAACGCAATGGGGGTGTACTGGTTGGCGTACGTATAGTTGATCCCGGTCAGGCTGCCCACCTGGAGATTGCCCCAGTTGAAGCGCCGGCCGATGTTGACATTGAAGCGGTAATCGAGCGGCACGCTGTAGTTGCTCACGCCGAACCGGTTGGGCAATTGGTTGAGCAGCCCGGCCCGCTGCGGCGAGGAAAGCCGTTCGAAGGCAAGCGCATTGTCTGGCATCCCGTTTGGAATGGCCCGGTCACCGTCGTCAAACCCGAGATAATCCAGGCGTCCGCCCGGTGATCTCTGCACCGTTTCGAAGGTAGTCTCGGGGCGATAGCTGATGCTGGCTCCCACGTTGAAGAAGTTTTCCGCGGGGGCCTTTTTGGTATACACTTTAATGACCCCGCCGGCAAACTCGCCGGGCAATTCGGCCGCACCGTTCTTGAAGATCACCATGCGGTCGAGCATGTTGCTGGGAATCATGTCGAAGGAGAACGACCGTACGTCTACCTCCGTGCTGGGCGAAATCACGTCGTTGATGAGCACCGTGTTGTAGCGCTGGGTGAGGCCGCGCACGAGCACGAAGCGGTTGTCCACGATGGATACGCCCGGCACCCGGCGGGCTACCTGGGCGGCGTCGCGGTCCTGCGTGCGCACGATCTGCTCGGCCGACACCCCGGTGGCAATGGTCTGGGCGCTTTTGATTTCAGAGATCAGGGATACTTCCGTGTTGGTGGGCCGTTCGGCCGTTACCACCACTTCGGCCAGGGCCTGCCCGGCGTCTTCGTCGAGGGCCGTGTTGACCACGGTGCTCTTGCCGCTCTCCACCTGCACGTTGATCTTCTTGGCCTGGTAACCCAGGTAGCTCACCACCAGCGTGGCCGCACCGGCGGGGGCTTTGGGAATGAGGAAGTTGCCTTCGATGTCGGCAGCGGCGCCATTGGTGGTGCCTTCGATCAGCACGGTGGCGCTGGGGAGGGCGTCGCCGGTCTTGGCGTCTTTAATGGTTCCTTTGATGGAGCCCGTCTGGGCCAGCAGGCAGAGGGAAAAAAGGGAGAAAAATAGGGTAAAAACGAATCGGCGTACCATATTTAAAGGTTTCCGCAAAGCTACCGGCCTACTATTAGCTCATGGTTGCGCCATTATTAAATGTAAATTATTGAAAAGAAGGCTACATTAAGCCATTGTTAACCCGCCCGGCCGATCCGCCCTCCCGTTCATTTTCTGGTAACACTGAGTATTTATAAGATTAATATGTAATAAAAACTTGCTTTTTGACCCGTATCTGCCTTCTTTTCCCGGTTCTGCTCACCTTTTAGCCCGTTACCCTACCCTATGGTCTCCTCCCTCCGCAACTCCCCGCTTTCTGCCTGACACGCGTCCCCCGAATCGTAGCGCCGGCAGACCACCGGTTTGCCCTACTTTTCGTATGTTAGGGTATGGAAACTGCTTTGATTCAATTGCCTACCAAAGAAGACTTGGAGCTGCTGATGACGCTGGTCCGCAAAATGGGTGGAAAAAGTGTGAACCTGACCGAGGACGAAGTGGAGGACCTCTCCCTGGGCGTACTTGGGCGTACTAATGCAGCAGCAACGGACGGGGGAGAGCGTAAGCAGGGAAGAAGTAATGGCTAAGCTTCGCGGGGCATAATCATCGCTTTCGACCGTTCTTTCTCCAAAAGCCTCGACAAACTCGGCGACGCCGACACCAAAGAGAGAGTGGCCGTCCTGATCGAACAGGTGGAAACTGCGGCCAGCCTTTCCGAGATTCCTCACCTTAAAAAGATGGAGGGTTTCAAGACCTTCTACCGCATTCGCATCGGCGATTACCGGGTGGGGTCGTCCGCTTCATTCTTATAGCGCATCGCAAAGACATTTACCGCCTTTTCCCCTAACGGCGTCAACTCCTTACCCTCCGCGCCCTTACCGCCCGATGGCTACCTTCTTCAAAATCATTTCCACGATCTGCGAGGAGCTGATGCCGTCGGCTTCGGCTTCGTAGTTGAGCAGCAGGCGGTGGTTCATCACGTCGTGGGCCACCTCCTTGATGTCCTCGGGCAGCACGTAGTCGCGGCCGTTGAGGAAGGCAGTCGCCTTGGCCGCCCGGTTGAGGTTGATGCTGGCGCGGGGCGACACCCCGAACTGGATGTAGGCCGCTTCTTCCTTCAGCCCGTACTCCAGCGGCCGCCGCGTGGCAAACACGAGTTCGATGATGTATTTTTCGAGGGTTTCGGAAATGGTCACCCGGTTGATCTCGTCGCGGATGGCGAAAATGTCGCTCTTGTCGAGCACGGTACGCACCTCGCCGTTGAAGTTCACGTTCGACATCCGGCGCATCACCTCCAGTTCCTGGGCCTTGTCGAGGTAATCCACGTACACCTTCATCATGAAGCGGTCCACCTGGGCTTCGGGCAGCGGGTAGGTGCCCTCCTGCTCCACGGGGTTCTGCGTAGCCAGCACCAGGAAGGGCTTGTCGAGGGGGTACGTGGTGTCGCCGATGGTGACCTGCCGCTCCTGCATGGCTTCGAGCAGGGCGCTTTGTACCTTGGCCGGCGACCGGTTCACCTCGTCGGCCAGGATCAGGTTGGCGAAGATGGGTCCTTTTTTCACTTCGAACTCACCGGTCTTCTGGTTGTAGATCATGGTGCCCACCAGGTCGGCGGGCAGCAGGTCGGGCGTAAACTGGATGCGGTGGAAATCCATGTGCAGCACCCGGGCCAGCGTGTTGATGATGAGCGTTTTGGCCAGGCCCGGCACGCCTTCCAGCAGGATGTGCCCGTTGGTGAACAGGCCGATGAGCAGCCGGTTGAGCATCCGCTCCTGCCCGACCACTACTTTGCCTACCTCTTCAATTACCTGCTGCACCTTCAGTTGGTACAGTTTGAGCCGGTCCAGTTCGGTTATCTCCATGGAGAGTTTGGAAGTTAAGGAGTTTGGGAGTTTGAGAGTTAGGCGGTTGGGAGTTGTAGCGTTACAGTGTAATCATGCTGTGACTCGTTAAATCCCCAATTCTCTAACTCCTCAACTCCATTTACCATTTCTTAAATATGAAAAATACGGCCAGTACAATGAGGGCGAAGCCGACCAGGTGGTTCCAGGCGAGTTTCTCCGTGCGGAAGCCGTACACGGTGATCAGCGTGAACACGAGCAGCGACACGGCTTCCTGGATGGTCTTGAGTTCGAACAGCGAGTACGGCCCGCCGTTTTCGCGGTAGCCGATCTTGTTGGCCGGCACCTGGAAAATGTATTCGAAAAAGGCCGTGCCCCAACTGATCATGATCACGGCAAACAGACCCAGGCTTTGCAGCGCCGGCACCTTCTTGAATTGCAGGTGCCCGTACCAGGCCAGGGTCATGAATACGTTGGATAACACCAACAGCAGAATGCAGTACAGCCCTCTCATGAATGCGCAACGGTCAGAATCCCCAAAACTACGCTTTCCCGCGAAGTTTATGGGTTTATAAGTCCAGGAGTTTATGAGATAAGTACAACGACGGTGCGGCCTCGCTCCCCCGCCCCCCAATTCCTTAGTACCCAACGTTCTGCCCCTCCACCAGGGCCGCCCCCCAATCCCCCCATGCCTCAATACCCAATCCCTTAATATTCCCTAAATTGCGGCCTGTTTTTGCCAAAAACCGTTATGACCAAAAACCACCTTGCCGTTGTCCTTTGCTGGCTGCTGCTCCTGCCGGCGTACGCCCAGCAGCGCCAGACCATCACCGTTGATGACTTCCTCAAGAACAACGTGTTTGCCCAACGCACCGTGAGCGGCGTCAACTGGATGCGCGACGGCCGGTACTATACCTCCCTCACCGAAGCCGACGGCTCCCCCGCCGTGGTGAAATACGACGTGGCCACCGGCCAGCCCGTGCAGACGCTGGTGAGTGCCAACGACTTGATCAAGGCCAACGACGCCGGCCTGAAGGCGTTTGACACCTACCTGCTCAGCCCCGACGAAACGCAGATGCTCATCGGCAGCGAGGTCGAAAGCATTTACCGCCGTTCCACCAAAGGCAACTACTACATCTACAACCTCCAGACCAAAAAACTCACCCGCCTCTCGGCCGGCGGCAAGCAGTCGTACCCCACGTTTTCGCCCGACGGCCGCCAGGTGGCCTTTGCCCGCGACAACAACCTGTTCCTGGCCGACCTGGCCGGTAGCACCGAAAAGGCACTGACCACCACCGGCAAGTTCAACGAACTCATCCACGGCAGCGCCGACTGGGTGTACGAAGAGGAGTTTTCGTTTGCCCAGGCCTTTGCCTGGTCGCCCGACGGCAAGAAGATCGCCTACTGGTCGTTCGACGAGAAACGGGTGCCCGAGTACAACATGCAGGTGTGGGGGCCGCTCTACCCCAAAGACTACCGCTTCAAGTACCCCAAGGCCGGCGAAGCCAACTCGGTGGTGGGCATTTCGGTGTACCACCTCGACGGCGACAAGACGGTGAAGGTGGACCTGGGCCGCGAAACGGACGTGTACGTGCCCCGCATCAACTGGACGGCCAACCCGGGCGTGCTCTCGGTCCGCCGCATGAACCGGCTCCAGAACCGCCTCGACATCCTGCACGCCGACGCCGCCACGGGCAAAACCACGCCGGTCCTCACCGAGCAGAGCGACAAGTACGTGGACCTCGAACTCACCGACGACCTGACGTACCTGGCCGACGGCAAGGGCTTCATCCATTCGAGCGAACGGAGCGGCTACAAGCACCTCTATCTCTACGACATGGCCGGCAAGCTGGTCCGGCAGCTCACCACGGGCAACTGGGAGGTGGACGACTTCCTGGGCCTCGACGAAAAACGCGGATTGCTGTACTTTACGTCCACGGAAGTGTCGCCGCTCGAAAGGCACCTGTACAGCGTTTCGATCACGGGCAAAAACAAGAAAAGGCTCACCACCGAAAAGGGCACGCACCGCCCCGACATGAGCCCCGACTTCTCGTTCTACCTCGACTACCATTCGTCGGCCGCCCACCCCGCGGTGGTGAGCCTGTGGCAGGCCCCGGACGGCAAAAGGGTAAAGGTGATCGAAGACAACGCGGCCCTCAAAACCAAGCTCACGGGCTACCAGATCAGTCCGAAGGAATTCTTTCAGTTCACCACGTCCGACAACGTGGCCCTCAACGGCTGGATCATCCGGCCGACCAACTTCGTGCAGGGCCAGAAGTACCCGGTGCTGATGTTCGTGTACGGTGGCCCGGGCAGCCAGCAGGTGCTCGATGCGTGGGACAACGGCAACTTCTACTGGTTCCAGCTCCTGGCCCAGCAGGGTTACGTGGTGGCCTGCGTGGACAACCGGGGCACGGGCGGCCGGGGCACGGCCTTCCGGCAGGTGACGTACGGCGCCCTGGGCAAGTACGAGGTGCAGGACCAGGTCGAAGCGGCCCGCCACCTGGGCAAGCTGCCCTACGTGGATGCGGCCCGCATCGGCATGCACGGCTGGAGCTACGGCGGCTACGTGACGGCCCTGTGCGCCACGCTGGGCGCCGACGTGTTCAAGGCGGCCATTGCCGGCGCCCCGGTCACGTCGTGGCGCTTCTACGATACGGTCTATACGGAACGGTACCTCAAAACGCCCAAACTGAACCCGGAGGGCTACGATGACTTTTCGCCGATCAACCACGCCACCAAGCTGAAGGGCAAGTTCCTGCTCGTCCACGGCACCGGCGACGACAACGTGCACTTCCAGAATTCGGTAGCATTGGCGCAGGCCCTCATCAACGCGGGCAAGCCGTTTGAGTCGTTTTACTACCCCAACCAGGCCCACGGGGTGCGCGGCCCGTCCCGGGTGCACCTCTACAAACTGATGACGGACTTCATTACCAGGAACTTGTAATATCTGAATAAAAAATAGTATTTTAATAACAACTTTTCTTTGGAGTTTGCGTAAAGGGAGGTAAGTTAGAGTAACCCATTTTTTCACCTTGGTGCGAGCGGAAAGGCTTTCCGGGACTGCGGCGAAAACGGAGGGGATAACGTTTTCGAAGGCAGTTCTCTGGCGGTCCGAAGTGGACACTGATAATAGAAAAGGCACGGCGTAAACCGTGCCTTTTCGTTTTAACCGGGGTTGGGGAAGGTTTTCCTGCTGATCCCGGGGGTGTTGGTAGCTCTGGGGAGGCAGGCAGAAGAGAAAGGGTTTATCGCGGCTGATGGCGGCAAGAAGGGTTTCTCGCAGATTGCCGCGGATAAGGGCGCAGATTTGCGCAGATGTAGGTTGGGGGATTGGCGGTGACGGAGTTCCTGTAGGTGTCGTGCCATTCGATCCCGCAGATTGTACGCGTGCCGGTTTTGCTCGAAGGACATTCAGGAGGTGTTGTGTGATTCGATGCAGCCGATCAGGTGCGTACCGGTTTTGCTCAAAGAATTTTCAGGAAGTGCAGCGGGATTTTGATCGCGCAGATTGAACCTTTTGGCACCTATTGAAAATTCTTCGAGCAAAACCGGCACGGGTACAATCTGCGGGATCGAACCCCTTACGCGTTCACAAACCTCCCCCGAACCAAAATCTGCGCAAATCCGCGCCCTTATCTGCGACAATCTGCGAGAAACCCTTTTTTCTTCTACCACCATTCTTCTGCCAACGTCCCCGGTATCCCCGAGAACCCCTTCCCCCCGAACATCGCCTCCCCTACTCCCGTTGCCGGTGCAGCAAGTGCGTCAGGCCGCCCACCCGGTACCACAGGTACCCGTACGGTTTGAGTTTGAGCCGGTGCCGGCCATCGCCCCCCACGTGGCTCGTGTCTTCCTGGATCAGGTTGAACAGCTTGTCGCTGTTGGGCACCCCCGGCTCGATTTCCACCTCGTGCGGCTCGTTGTCGAAGTTGTGCAGGATCACCAGCGAGTTGCCCAACCAGTCGTAGCGCATCGCCAGCACGTGCCGGTTGCCCGTCTCCAGGATGGCCCACGCGCCGTAGCCGATCTCGGGGCACTCCTTCCGCAGGCGGATCATGCGGGCCGTCCAGTTGAGCAGCGAATCGCCGTCGCGGCGCTGGGCCGCCACGTTCACCGTCTTGTAGCTGAACTCGCCCCGGTCAATGACCGGGTGCACCGTGTCGGGGCGGTCCGAAAAGCCCGCCTGCGGCGCGTCCGACCACTGCATGGGCGTCCGCACGGCGTCGCGTTCGGGCAGGTCCAGGTTGTCGCCCATGCCGATCTCGTCGCCGTAGCGCATCACCGGCGTGCCCGGCAGGGCAAACATCAGGCTGTAGGCCAGTTCAATGCGCGGCCGTTTGCCGTCGAGCATGGTGGCCAGGCGGCGGCGGATGCCCCGGTCGTAGAGCTGCATCCGGGCTTCGGGCGCAAAGCATTCGAAAACCTTCTGCCGCTGCGCGTCGGTGAGGCGGCCCAGGTCCAGTTCGTCGTGGTTGCGCAGGAAGTGCGCCCACTGGGCCGTGAGCGGAATCTCCCGGGTGGCTTGCAGGGCTTCGGTCAGCGGGCTCACGTCGCCGGTAGCCAGGGCGTAGAACAGGTACTGGTTCACGTAGAAGTTGAACATCATGTGAATGCCGTTGTCGTGTTCCCCGAAGAACGGGATCGTTTCGGCCGGCAGCACGTTGGCCTCGCCCAGCAGCACGGCGTCGCCCTGGCGCCACTGCAAAAACCGCCGGAACTCGTAGAGGAAGTCGAAGCGCATTTCCTTCTCCTGGTTTTCGCCCGGCGTCTCGATGATGAACGGCACGGCATCCACCCGGAAGCCGGCCACGCCCAACTGGAGCCAGTAGCCCATGATGCGCCGGATCTCGGTGCGCACCTCCGGGTTGTGCGTGTTGAGGTCGGGCTGGTGCTCGAAGAACCGGTGGAAGTAGTATTCTTTGGCCGCCTTGTCGTAGGTCCAGGTCGCCTCCTGCACGCCGGGGAACACCATGCCTTCGTTCCAGTTTTCGGGCCGCTTTTTGGACCACACGTACCAGTCGTGGAATCGGGCGTCTTTGCCCTTGCGGGCCTCCCGGAACCAGGGGTGCTGGTCGGAAGTGTGGTTCACCACCAGGTCAATGATCACCTTGATGCCGCGTTTGTTGGCCTGGTGCATGAATTCCACGAAGTCGCCGCTGGAGCCGTGGCGGGGGTCCACGCCGTAGTGGTCGGAAATGTCGTAGCCGTTGTCGCGGTTAGGCGTGGGCTGGAACGGGGCCAGCCAGATGGCGTCAATGCCGATGGAGTGCAGGTAGTCGAGTTGGCGGACCAGCCCTTCGAAGTCGCCGATGCCGTCGCCGTTGGCGTCCATGAACGTATCCACGTCGAGGCTGTAAATCACCGAATTTTTGTACCAGAGATCATCTATCATAGGGACACGGGGGTAAGGGGTGTTGCTTGGAAGAATGGGGTGGGGACGAAATGACGGCAAACGAGAAACGCCCCGTGCAAGGGCACAGGGCGTAAAATGCGTTTCGGATGGTACAACCGTTTTCCGGCCTAGGGCAGTTGCTTGTGGTAATTGTCGCGGTATTCGCCCCTTTCCTTGTTGGCTTTGTTGTTGGCTCGTTCGGCCCGCCGCTCGGCTTTCTCGGCTTTGCGTTCGGCCCGGTCGCGTTGCTTGTCGGCCCGGGCGGCCTTGCGACCCGCGCGTTCGGCCTGTTTGGCTTCCCGTTCTTCGCGTTGCTGGGCCCTGGCCTCATCGCGGGCAGCCCGGCTTTCGGCCCGCTCTTCGCGCACCGCTTCCCGCATGCTCTTGCTGCTGCTGCCGCTGTACTCGCTCACCTGGCTCCGGGCCGGTTCGCTTTCGCGGGCCGGTGCCGGCGCCGCCGGCTGCGGGCTGGGAGCGACCGTAGTGGTCGTACCGGTGGTGCCCGCAGGCGTAGTAGTCGTGGTGCCGGTACCGGTGGTGGTAGGCGCGGGCGAAGGGGTAGGCGAAGTACCCACGTTCGTTCTGATCGTCGTTGTGTCGCTACTCGTGTTGCCGTAGGTTGCCGGTTCCTGGCCCAACCTGCCGGTAGAATCGCGGCGCAACGAGTCAGGGGTGGCCGGCTGCGTTTGCGCCCCGGCGGTTACGGACATTGCGCACAGGCAAGTTCCTAAAAATACCCGGTATAAGCTTTTCATAACTGTTTCAATTTCTGGTTTGAGTACTAAACGGGTACTCCCCCCGGAAAGGTTACCAGACGGGAGTGAAGGAGTTGGGGAGTCGGGGAGTTTGAGCGTTTGAGCGTTGGGGAGTTTGAGCGTCAGGCGTGCCCATACTGATCCGCGATTCACAATGATGCGCCAACGCTTTAACTCCCTAATTCCCAGCCATTCCGGGTTTAACATTCAGGCGTATGAACGGGGTATGCGTTTCGAGAAAAGGAAAAATGCCCTTGGTGGGAGTGACGCCTTTGGTTGCAGTGACGTCATTAGTGGATGGTTGCAATGACGTCATTAGTTGCAGTGACGTCATTAGCAGTGACGTCATTAATGGAAGCGTTGTCGAAAGCCCCGTAGGGGCGTGCTGTTCCTAGCAAGGACCATCCAATGATACACAAGCTCCGTAGGAGCGTCCTGTTTAAATGTTCAATTCGAATGCTGTCAGCCAACAGGTCGCTCCTACGGAGCTGTATGTGAATAGCGTATGGGCGAATTTGAGGGGCTTAGGGTGGTTACAGGATGGTTTGTAATGGGTTGGTGAATGGTTTATGATCTGTAAGTGGCGTTTGTTCTTTTTGGCATTGCCCCAAAAAGAACCAAAAAGGTCTAGGCCCAATGATGCTTCCCCCCGCCAGGCAACCCGCCCCTCGCCATTGGGCCGGGCCCACGCGCCGCGATACCACCGGTGCCG